>JBITAF010000110.1:0-15601 GCA_044440025.1 Phycisphaerales bacterium JB060
CATTCCCGACCATGGACTGCGGCTCGGTCGTCGAGTATTACGTGCGCGCGACCAGCGACGGCCGCGAGACCATCGAGCCATTCGGCGCGCCTGGTGTGACCTACGACGCCCTGGCCGCCACGGCGATCATCACCGCTGTCGACCAGGACTTCCAGACCGCCCCGGGATGGACGGTGACGGGCGACGTCGCCGACGGCGGATGGGAGTTGGGCGAGCCCGGCGGATTCCGCGGCGCGGCCTCGGGCGACTTCGACGGCTCGGGCAACGCCTACGTCACCGGTTCCGATCGTGGCGAAGACCTCGATGGTGGTCCCTCCGTGCTGACCTCGCCCGTGTTCGACCTTTCCGGCGTGCCCAGCAACACCGTCCTGAGTTACGCCCGCTGGTTTTCCAACGACGACCAGCGCGCGGGCATCGCCGACCAGGATCGCCTGGTGGTCGAGATCTCCGACGACGCCGGCGGCCGCTGGGTCGAGCTCGAGCGTGTCGACCACTCGATGGGCGGCGACGCGTGGACGAGCATGCGGTGGACGCTCTCAGACCACATCGCGCTGACCAGCCAGGTGCAGGTGCGCTTCACGATCAGCGACAGCCCGAACGATTCGATTATGGAGGCCGCCATCGACGCCCTGCGAATCGAGGGTCTCGAGTGCGGCGATTGCCGCGTCGACATGGACGGCGATGGCGACCTGACCATCTTCGATTTCCTGGCGTTCCAGTCCGCGTTCGCCATCGGGGATCTCGCCGCCGACTTCGATGGCGATGGAAACCTCACGCTGTTCGACTTCCTCGCGTTCCAGAGCGAGTTCGACGCCGGCTGCTGATCCTCAGCCGCAGAAACGTCCCCTCCTTGGAGCAAACCGGGGTCGGCCTTACGGTCGGCCCCGGTTTGTGTTTTCGATTTTTCCAGCCGCCGGTCAGGTTTCGCGTCGAACGAACGGGTTGTGCGCGCGCTCCTGGCCCACCGTAGTGGGCGGACCATGGCCCGGCAGGCACAGGCAACTGGCATCCAGCCCATAGATCTCGCGCCGGATGCTCTCGGCCAACTGGTCGAAGTCGCCGCCGGGGAAGTCGGTCCGCCCGATGCTGCCGCTGAACAGCGTGTCGCCGACGAATGCCACGCCCTCACCGGGTGCCAGGAATACACAACCGCCCGGGCTGTGGCCTGGCGTGTGACGCACGGTCCACGTCTGGCCGGCGATGGTCATCGTGTCGCCATGCTCGAGCAGGTGGGTCGGGTCGGGCCCGCTGTAGGGCATGCCAAACGCCGCGCTGAGGTTCTTGGCCGGGTCGGCTGGCCAGTCCTTCTCGGCCGAGTGCAGCAGCACGGGCGTGCCGGGGAAGGCCTCGATCACCTCGCCCAGGCCCAGGACGTGGTCGGCGTGGGCGTGGGTCAGCAGGACTGCCTCGACCTTGAGATCCTGTTCTCGGATGAGGTCCAGGATTGACCGCGGCTCGGCGCCAGGATCGATGATCCACGCGTGCTGGCCGTCGGGCGTGTAGACGTAGGCGTTGGATTCAAATGGCCCCAGCGCCTCTACCCAGAGTCCGGCGTCGGTGTTCTGGTCGTGTACGCGTCCGGAAATATCGATCTGCTGCATGGGCCGAGTGTACCCCCCGGGCCGATCGAACATGATGCGGTGCATCAGGTTGGCCGATGGGTCGTTATAGTGTTTGTGGCGGGGAAGCGTCGCACCGGCATGGAGGGCCGACGATGAACCAGAAGAGCCCGAATCAACAGCCCGACCGCAGCCAGGCCGAACCGGCCGATCTGGAACCGAACCTGCCACAGGCCCGGCCCAGCCCCTGGCCCATGGCCTTGGTGCTGCTCGCCCACGGCTTCGTGTTTGTTCTGGGCGCCGCCGCGGTGGTCCTCTGGGCACTGAGCCCCGCGGCCGCGGGCGGTGCGGCTGGTATCGATCTTGAAGGCCTGCTGTCCGGCGATACCGGCGCGTTGTCTTCCGATGAGGCCGCGGCGGCGGTGGGCCTGATGGTGCCTGAGAGCATGGGCGTGGCGGGCCTGCTTGCCATGGTGCTGGCTGTGGTGCTGGCGCCCGCGTCGGTTGGGCTGGTCTATGTGGTCCGTGATATTCGCCGCACACGCGCCGACCTGCACTCCACGACCCTGGCCCTCCGCTCGCTGGGAGAGCAGGCCGCCCTGAGCGATGACGCCCGGCGCGTGCTGCACCGCAGCCGCGAGCGCACACTGCTGCGTCGCGCCATCGAGGAAGACATCGCCGCCGAGGACTGGGACGCGGCCCTGGTGCTCTCGGGAGAACTGGCCGATCGCTTCGGCTACCGCCAGGACGCCGAGGACTTCCGCCGCCGGATCGATCGGTCTCGCCGGGCGACGGTGGAGCACCAGTTGAACAACGCGATCGCCCACCTCGAGGATCTTGTGCTGCACCGACAGTGGGAAGAGGCGCAGCGCGAGGCGGTCCGCATCGCGCGCACCTTCCCCGAGGCCCCACGTGCCCAGGCAGCGCCCGAGCGCGTGAGCCGGGAGGTCGAGCGGTTCAAGGTTGACCTGGAACGCCAGTTCCTCGAGGCCGCCGAAGACGATCGCGTCGAGGAAGCGATGGAACTACTCAAGCGGCTCGATCAGCACCTGACCGAGGACGAGGCCGCCCCCTTCCGCGAGGTCGCCCGAGGCATCATCGGCAAGGCGCGTGACAACCTGGGCGCGAAGTTCAAGCTGGCCGTGCGCGACAAGCGATGGGTCGAGGCGTCCAACCTGGGCGAGCGGATCATCGCCGAGTTTCCCAACAGCAAGATGGCCGCCGAGGTGCGCGAGCTGCTGGACGGCATCCGCGAGCGTGCGTCCAAGATGGTCTCCAGCGGCTACTGATCGCCGACAGGTTCGGATGCCCCGGGTTCGCTGAGCACCAGGGCCGCGCGCGCCGCGGCGGTGCTGGCCGCGTCGATGTACTCGCGCGTCACGCCGTCGCCGATAATGAGCGCCCCAGACGCGCCGCCGGGCGCCTCGACCACACGCATGACAAGACCATCGGATGGGGTGAGCGGATCGCCCGTGATGGTGGCGGCCTGGACACGGACCCCACGCGAAGCCCGGCCCATGGGCTGGGGCGTCGCGGTCAGCTCAACGCCGGTCATGGCGGTCGTAGTCAGCAGCGTGGCGATGGCATCCAGCGCGGCCGTGCGGTCGGGGGGCAAGGCCTCGTCGGCCTCGCTCCAGCCGTCGCCGCTGCGCGCGTAGACACGGTCGTCCAGCGACAGCGTCGTCACCAGTGACGCGTCGCCCTCCAGGGCCTGGGGTGCCACGTACCCGCGGGGTTCGAGGGTGACCTCCTGCAATGGCTCCAGGTCCACGGCCACATACGCCGTGCCGAGATCCTCGGCCGACGCGCCCGCTTGCCTCCGCTCGCGTTCGCGGGAAACGCCCACGAGCGTCAGGCGGCCGCCAGTGTCTGCCGGACCGTGCAGTGAGAGCGTGACACGCTCGGTGATGCGGATCGGCCGCCCGTCTTCCTCGCCCGGCTCGCTGCGGTCGGCCTCGATGGTGATGGTCACCGGCTGCTGGGCCTGGACCGCCGGAGGTGCGGGTTCGTCGAATCGCTCGACGCGGAGTTGAGCGACGGCCCGGAGCAGGTTGTCCACGCTCTGCTCGTTGGCGCGGGTTGCCACGGGCGATCGCAACGACCAGCGGCCCTCGACGCGTGCCAGATCCAGCCGCGACTCCCCCCGGGCCATTTCCACCCTCGCCGGCCGGCCCGGCAGCGCTCCCAGCAGCCCCTCATTGCGCCAAGCTTCCAGGCCGGTCCGCACAAACGCCTCGTACAGGGGCTCGTCGATGGCGAAGCGCTGCACGTTTCCCTGGTCGTCGATGCGATCGACCACGCGGCGGCCGCCCACCACCGGCTCGCGCAGGCCCAGGGACATCGTCCGCCCCCGGGCGTCGGTCAGGGTCAGCGTCGAGGCGACCGGCGGCAGGTCGGCGTCGTCCACGGGCCGCCCCTGGAGGTCGGCCAAGATGCGGGCCGCTGCTCGGGCCCGGCCTTCCTGCACCGCCCATGGCGGGCTGCCCCGGCCGGCCAGCTGCCAGCCGGTGAGCGTCCGCTCGATGGTGCTGGTGGTACCGTCGGCGGCCCTGGTCTCGAAGGAGACAATGGACGCCGCGTCGACATCGAGCACCGATTGCGGGCCCGCGATCGCGCTGGCCGATGGTGGACGCAGCAGCCACATCGAGGCCACCACGATGGCGATAGCCGCCGACAGGGCAAGGATCACCGGCTTCTTAGGCATTGGCGCAGCATACTCCCACGCCCCGGCACGCGGGGCTCCAACGCACCATCGGCATGGAGGCCGACCATGGACCAACGCGGCCAGCACGATCGCCCGCTCATCGGCATCGCCGGTGATGTCGACGTGGCACCCAGCAGCCTGCGGACCGACCCGCCGGCGTTGCGGTCGTGCTGCCGGATGTCCTACATCGACGCCATCACCGCCGCGGGCGGGCTGCCGATTGTGCTGCCACCTATCGCCGAGCAGATCCCCGACCAGTTGGCGTTGGTCGATGGTGTGCTGCTGATTGGTGGGGATGACCCTCGAACAGAACCCTTCGGCGAGCCCACCGATCCACGTGTGACGCCGGTGGTCGAACTCCGTCAGGTGTACGACTCGGCCCTTCTCAGGGCCTTGAAGGCGCGTGCCGAGATGCCCGTGCTGGGGGTGTGCTATGGCATGCAGATGATGGCCCTGCTGGCCGGCGGGCGGCTGGACCAGCACCTGCCCGAGTCTCTGGGCGACGCCTGGGAGGCCCACTGGCACCGGCCCCACGTCATCGAACCGGGAAAGGGCGCGCCAGCGTGGCTGGTATCACAATCCGATAATCCCTACAGCCGGCACCGCCAAGCCGTTGATCACGCCGGTTCGTTGGCCGTGGGAGGGGTTGCTCCTGATGGTGTTATCGAGGTGGTGCACGATCCCGGGCGGCCATTTTACGTAGGAGTGCAGTGGCACCCCGAGCGGAGTGGAAACGGAGCGCTCGGTTTGGGCGTGTACAGTGTGTTCGTTCAAGCGTGCCGGGGTCAGGACGGCCCCTGAGCGCACGGCTTGGAGTGCGGGCAAGGGAGGCGCCACCTGTCGATGGCCGATCCGCAGCCCAATGCGACCGCCCTGGACACCAGCGATCCGCTGGCGCTCGGGGCGATGCTCGCTCCGATCGTCCGGCAGGCCGCCGGTGACAGCCTTGGTGACATCGAATGGTTTCGCACCAGTTGGCAACGCGGCGGCGCGGCGACTGGCTTCTCGTCATGGAGGCTCAACGATGGGTCCACCGTGCCCTGCATGGTGAAGGTGCCCGTGGGCCCCGTCGAGCGACGCTGGGCCGCGGCCTTGGGCGATTGCTGGAAGCAGGGCTGGACAGCCCCGGACTGCCTCTCACTCTCCACACCCAGGGTATTGGCCTCGGCCGATGAGCTGGGGTCGTACGACCTGTGCTGGTTGGTGGTCGAGCGATTCGAGGGTGGAACGGTGGCCACACACTTCGACGAGCATGGCCTGCGGGCCCTGATCGAGGCGGCCAGCGACTTCCAAACACGAGCCCAGCGACGCTTCGCACCCATGGGCCGTCCCATCGAGCCAGACTGGGCCCAGGCCCACGAGCAAGCCCGCCAGATGGCCCTGGATAACGCCATTCCCGATTCCCAGCATTGGAATAACGCGCTCAAGCACGCCCGGAAGCTGTTGCCCGAGGCGCTGGCCACGTGGAAAGCCCGTCCGGTCAACGCGTGGTGCCACGGCGATCTGCACCCGGCCAACGCGATGTGGAGGAGTGCTTCAAACAACGGGCACGGCCACGCCGGCCAGCATTGTGCACTCATCGACCTTGGGATGGTCCACCCTGGGCATTGGGCTGAGGACGGGCTGTACCTCGAGCGGCAGTTCTGGGGTCGGACTGAGCGGCTTTATGGGTTGAAGCCTGTCTCCATGATCGCCAAGGCTCGCCGGGCCGCGGGGTTGCCGGTGGAGCCAAACTATGCGCGGCTGTTGCAGTGCAAGCGGCTGATCGCCTCGGCGGCCGCCCCGGCGAACCTGGACCATGAGGGAGACGGGGTGTACTTAAGCGGGGCGCTCTCGACCCTGGAGCGTTCTGTGAGGGCCTTGGGCGGCTAGACTAGGGCCAGGCCGGGGACTGTTCGGTCTATTTTGCGGGTTTCGGACCGCTCTTGGCCCATGGGAGAGGCCTGCCGCTTGCCCCGGCCGTTGGGGAAGGGAAGTATGACAGCCGGCCCGCGGGGTCGGGAATCCGGGCAGTACGTGGGAGACCAGGTCGATGCAGCAATACGAGCAGATGAAGCAGATTCTCGATTCCCTCGCCGACGACATGGATAAGGTGAAGTCGGGCAATAAAGCCGCGGGCACGCGCGTGCGGACCGCGATGCAGGACGTTAAGAACCTGGCCCAGGAACTCCGCAAGGAGGTTCTGGAGCTGCGCAAGCAGGATTAACCAGCCACCATGCCGACCGTATCGAGCGACACATCGGCCACCGGCCCCGCGAGTGCGCAGGGCCCCAACCCCACCGAGCCCGCGGGCGCCAAGGGGTTGCTCTTCTCGCTGGAGGGTGTGGATCTTGGTGCGCACGTGCTGGATACGGCCGGCGTGGAACGCGTGCTGCCCCACCGCGGGCAGATGCGGCTGATCGATCGTCTCGTGTGGCACAACGAGGGATACACCAGGGCCATCGCTGCACGGACGGTGGCCCACGATGAGTTCTGGGTGTCCGGGCACTTCCCGGGCAAGCCCATGTTCCCTGGTGTTCTCCAGATCGAGGCCGGGGCACAGCTCGCGTGCTTCATGTTCCTGATCCGCCACACCGACCCATACCTGGCGGCGTTCCTTCGCATCGAGAATGCCGCTTTCCGCTCCATGGTGGCGCCCGGCGACGAGCTCTACGTGCTGGGCGAAGAGATCAAGTTCGGACGCCGGCGGTTTACCGCCAATGTGCAGGGCGTGGTGCAGGGCCGCGTGGCGTTCGAGGCCACCGTCTCGGGCATGGCCATCGATGCCGTGGCCGATCAGAACACCTGAGCCTCGCCGTGGCGGGCCCACCCAACACACCGCTCCCGTTCGTGCTCGAGCCCAGCCTCTTCGAGAAGGTCTGGGGCGGTCGTCGTCTCGAGACGCTGGGCAAGGACCTGCCCGATCGCGTGCCCATCGGCGAGAGCTGGGAGCTGGCCGATCTTGACACCACCAGCGCTTCGGGAGCCGGCGGTGGGGGTGTTTCGTCGGTTATCGCGCGGGGGGCGATGGCGGGGCGGACCATCCGCGACGCGGTGGAGCTGTGGGGTGCCGACCTCCTGGGGCCGACCCCCTCACTGGACGGCCGCTTCCCGCTGCTGGTGAAGTATTTGGATGCTCGTGAGGACCTGTCGATCCAGGTCCACCCAAGCCCGGCCTATGCCGCCGCCCACCCCCGCGCACACGTGAAGACCGAGTGCTGGTACGTCGTGGAGGCCAGCGAGCGGGCACGGATCCTCAAGGGGCTGGCACCGGGCGTGACTCCGGCGGAGGTCCGCGACGCTGCGCTGGCGGGGGGCGATGTCCCCAGCATGCTCCACAGTGCGCCGTCTCGCGTGGGAGATCTGCACACGCTGCCCACCGGCACCATTCACGCGCTGGGCGCGGGGACATTGGTGGCCGAGGTGCAGACGCCCAGTGACACGACCTTCCGTGTATACGACTGGGCGAACGAGCACGGGCGGAGCGGGCGCGAGCTCCACCTCGACCAGGCCGTCCAGTGCATCCTGGAGGGGCCGCCACCGGCGACCGCCCGATTGGAAGCCGGCGAGGACGCGGGCCGGCTGTGCGAGTTGGACGCGTTCTCCATCGACGAGGTTCGGCCGCACGGGGGCGATGAGATCCCGCTGAGCTTCGATGGTCGCTGCCAGGTGCTGCTGCTCCTCAGCGGCATGGGTGAGGTGGTGGTCGAGGGCGACGATGACGCGAGCCTGCCGGTGCACGCGGGGCACACGATCGTGGTGCCGGCGGCGTGCGCGGATCGTGTGTCGTTCGTGTGCGACCCGGCCGCCCCTGCTGGCCACACACGGCTTCTCCGGGTGGGCGTGGGCTTGGCCTGAGTTCGGGCTAGTGCTATTCCGCCGGGCCGAGTTCGATGGCGTTCTTGCCCTGGTGCTTGCTCTCGAGGGCGCGCTGATCGGCGGCGCGTACGAGCGTGGCGCCATCCAAGCCGTCCCAGGGGAACGTCGCCAGCCCGCCAGAGATGGTCAGGCGTCCGGGCGCGTCCTCGCCCAGCTTGGCGAAGCGCTTCGTGGCGACCTGCTTCTGGAAACGCCTGGCCACGCCCACGACCGTCCGCGGGTGATGGCTGGTCGGCTCGCGCGGGCCCGAGGGGTCGTCGAAGATCACGGCGAACTCGTCGCCGCCGATGCGACAGACCTTGTCCGTGGGCCTGATGACGCTCTTGAGCAGCTTAACGACTTCTCGGAGGATCTCGTCGCCCGCGTCGTGGCCGTGCTCGTCGTTGTATCGCTTGAAGTCATCGATATCGAAGACGAGCACGGAAACGTCACGACGGGCATCGCCGGCTTGTTGGAGGGCGGTCGCTAGCGCGGTATCGAAGTATCGCCGGTTGCAGGCGCCGGTCAGGGGGTCGGTGTTGGCCTCGCTGACCAGGGCGTTCTGCCGGGCCTCCAGCCGAAGCCAGCCCGCCAGCCACGCCGCCGCCGTCTCCAACGCCTCGCCCGTGGCGCGCGGCCCGACCAGCACGCGGTCTTCTACGCCCGGCAGGGAGGCGCGGCCGGGCCCGGCGGGCGCGTCGCCGATGTTCTGGATCGAAACCGGCACACCAAGGCGGCTTGACAGCACGTCCACCGCGGTGGATTCGATCGGCTCGCCCGCCAGCAGCCGGTCGACCAGCGGGGAGTCATCGGCCGGTGGAGCCGGCCGCGGTGGGGGCTGGACTTCCACAGGGCGGGTCGCGGCGGGGGCTTCGTGCGTCGCCGACCTGGCCGCACGCTGGCCATGGAGCAGGACGCGCGAGGAGAACACCGGATCGTCGATGTCCAGCCAGCCGTCGAAGACATCGGCGCCCTCGCCTGCGTCTCGCAGGGGGCGGCCCACGGCCAGTACACGGATGCGCGGGTCCAGCCGCCTCAACGCTTCTACCAGTTGGCGGGCGCGTCGTAATGTCGGGTCGGCGTCGATGGCCTCGCCCAGCACCACCACCTGCTCGCCCATGTTCGAGTGGCCGGCCTTCGCCCAGGCGGAGACTTCTCCCAGAGCATCCGTGCCGCTGCGAACGCGCACCAACTCGGTGCTCGCGGGCGCCGCGAGCACACCGTCCAGCCCGGTGCGGCCCACGAGCACGATGCGTGCCGGTCCCTGGGCGCCCTGGGTGGTAGGGTGGGTGGTGCTGGTCTCGATCTTGGGTTGTGATGCTCCGTTGCTGGCCACGTATGCTCCCATGAACCGTCCGGCTGTCGCCCTCATCGCCCGGGCCGATCGGCCAGCAGCATGCTCAGTTCTTCTTCGCTCAGCAGCGAGGAAGCGGTGGGCTCCTCATCCTCCTCTTCCGAGACGGATTGGGCCGCCTTCGAAGGGGGCTGCGGGGGCACGGGCACGGGCGATCGGGCAGGCCGGGGCTCTACCGTCTCTGTTCGCACAAACACGGTTGCCAGTTCGTGGCGTTGGGCCGCCGCAAGCACCGGCTGGGCCGCAGGATCGAACCTCCACACCGCGACCTGGCCCGCATAGCGTCCGAGAGCGTCCACAACCAGGCCCGATAAGTCCAGCTTCGTGGGATGTACCAAGACCAGCACGGCCGACTTCGGACCCGCTTGCCGCCTCAGCAGGATCTCGGTCATGGCCGAGTAGCCGTCCTGGACGCCTACCCAGGCAAGGCCGCGCCGCTCGAGCGAGGCGAGCAACTCCCTTGGCGGCGGTGTGCCGGCCGGAGTCCAGAGCACGCAGCACGGGTCGGTGCGAGGTGTTGATTTCGCCTGATCTTGGCCGTTTTGCCCCATCGACCCAAGTATACCAGACTCCGGGACGCGGCCCGCGTGAACCGGGGATTTAGGGGCGTACCGCCGATTCGACGAGCAGGCGTGCGCACGCCGCCGCCCCATCGTTGCGTGGGTGCCGCCTGAGATTCTGCGCCATGGTCTCACGCTCGGCATCAGAGGCAAGCAATCGGAGCAGCGTTGGCGCAATGGCCTCGAGGTTGGCCCGGGCGTCGACATGGTCCTTCAGAATGATCATGCCCCCCGCCTCGGCGAGCGGCTGGGCGTTGGCGGCCTGGTGCTCGTCGCGGTGGTAGGGGTAGGGCAACAGGATCGCTGGGACGGTATTGGCGTGCGCCTCGGCCACCGATCCCGCGCCTCCGCGGCACAATGCCAGCTCGGCGGCGCCCCATGCCGGACCGATGGGGCTCAGACGCTCGAACACCCGGGCGCGGATGCCGGCCTTCTGATAGGCCGATTGCAAGTCCGCGACCTCTTGTTGTGAGCCCGCCAGGTGGAGCACCTGCCAGCGTGCCAGTTCGGATGGGTGCGACTGGCATAATGCACACATGAAGGCGTTGATCGAGGTAGCCCCCTGGCTGCCGCCCATGACCAGCAGCGTGGGCGTCTGGGGGTCCAGCCCGAGCATCCGGCGACATTCGGCGCTTGGGGCGGGGGCGAGTGCTCGCCGGCCCACGATGGGCCCTGCGGCCTGCCAGCCGCTGGGGGCCCGGTCTTGCGCGACCAGCTTATGGGTGGCCAGCCCGCCCACCAGGCGGTTGGCCTTGCCGATGCGGGCGTCCAGGCCGACCAGCACCAGGGGCACGTGTTCGGCGCGGGTCGCCAGGGCGGCCGGTGCCGAGACGTACCCGCCGGTGGACATCGCGACGACCGATTCGCTGTGGGTCTTTAGATCTCTGAGTGCTGCCCGGCTCTGGCGCACGGCCTGCCCCCACGCGCTGACGCACCGCAGCACGCCCCTTGGACGGACCGAGAACGGGCGGGCGCCCAGTGGCACGCGGTGCACGGGCTCGCCGAAGACGAGTTGGGCGGCCAGGGTCTGCTCGTCAGCCGCCCGGTCGCCGGTGATGTATACGGCCCGGGCAGTCGGCGTCAGGCGTTCGATGGCGTCGGCTATCGCCAAAGCGGGATAGATGTGCCCACCGCTTCCGCCGCCGAGGAACGCGATACCGATGTGAGCCTTCCGCGTCATCGGTCGAGTCAAGCCGGCGCCTCGACGGTGCGCACGCGGGCGAACAGGCTGCGTTGCCGGCCTGGTTCGGATAAGGGCTCGGGGTCGGTGATCGGGGAGGGCACGGCCGTGTGGGCCGCCTGCCGACGGTCCATCGCGATGAGCAGTCCCAGCGAGGCGGCGGTCAGCACCCATCCGGTGCCACCGGCGCTCACCAGCGGCAGCGCGATGCCCTTGGTCGGGCCCAGGCCCGTGACCACGGCCAGGTTCATGATCGCCTGCATCGATACGGTGGCGGTGATGCCAAGGGCGATGAGCTGGCATGCCGGTCCCTTCTCGTTGCGGATGACGGCGATGCAGGCCCAGATGAGCAGCGCGAACACGCCCACGATACCCGCGGCACCGATGACGCCCAGCTCCTCGCAGATGATGGCAAAGAGGAAGTCGGTGGTGTCTTCGGGCAGGTAGCCGAGCTTGTGCAACCCGTTGCCCAGCCCGCGCCCGGTGAGTTCGCCCCCGGAGATCGCCGCCAGGCTCTGGATCATGTGATACCCCGTGTCGGCCGGGTCGGCGTAGGGATTGAGGAAGCTGGTGATCCGGTCCATCCGGTACTGGCTGGTGCGAACGGCCTGCACCGCACCGGCGATGGCGATGGCCGTCAGCACGCCCACGTGCCACCAGCGGATGCCCGCGGCCAGCAGAACGACCCCGCAGGCGGCGCCGATGATGACGGCGGTGCCCAAGTCCTCGCGCATGATGAGCCCGCAGACCAGGCCCACGCCAATGCCTGCGGGAATCAGGCCCCTCAGGATCGTGCCGATCGCTGGGCCCCGGGCAGCGGCGAAGACGGCAACGGCGGCGGGCAGGGCCCACTTGGCGACCTCGCTGGGCTGCCAACTGAACAGCCCGACCCCCGGCAGGCTGAGCTCCACCCATCGCTTGGCGCCCTTGGCCTCGCGGCTCAGGCCAGGTACATAGACAAGCAGCAGCACCGCGACGATCAAAAGCACGGCCACAGCCAGCCAGACGCCGGGCCGCTGCATACGAGCCAGGCCGTCGACTCGGTCGAGCAGGCCAACGGGAATGGCGGCGACCGCCAGCGCGCACAGCAGTGCGATGCCCGCGTACACGGCCGATCTGGAGGTGGCCAGGTCCAGGAGCGCGTCGGTGAATGTCGGGTCGACCGGGTCGGGTGGGTCAGGGACGACCAGCAGGGCGGCACCCCGGCTGAAGTCCAGCGGCTCGGGTGTTGGGATCGCGTTCACCCGCATGTCGGCCGAGCGCACCATGACCAGGCCAACGCCCAGCAGCGTCAGCACGCAGATCAGGATGGTCCAGCCCGGGCGCACTTCTTAATCGAACGTATCGGGTGTCCGACGTTGATCGATGCAAAACCGTCTCGCGTTGCTTACGGAACCCACACGTAGTATCCAACACCCGGCCGCAGGCCCAACGCCCCAGCCGAGAGCCCCGCGCCCTCGACCCGAAGTATGCTCACGGAGTTGTCGGCCATGTGCGGCGATGGCGTCTTGCCCGTGGCGTACGCGGTGCGCGGGGCGTTTGCGCTGGAGCCGTAACGGACGAGCACGGCACTTTGGAGGCCGGCGGCTTCCATGGCCTTGTCCATCGCCTCGCGCACCCCGCCCAGGCTGTCGACTAGACCGATGGCCGCGGCGGTCTGGCCCGTCATAACGCGTCCATCGGTCGCCGTGGCCACCTCCTCGGGGCGCAAGCCCGGGCGTCGGCGGAGCACGGTTGACAGAAAGTTGGCGTAGTACTCGCCCACGATGCCTTGGAGGATGGCGTAGTGCTCCTCTTGGACTGGTGCCAGCGGATTGGCTAAGTCCTTGTTAGGCCCGCTGGTTATGAACATGGTGCGGATTCCCAGCCGGTCGAGCCCCTCGCTGGCGTTGAAGCTGGGGATGAGCACGCCGATGGAGCCGGTGAGCGTGCCCGGCTCGGCCATGATGTGGTCGCCGGCGAGGGCGAGGTAATATCCACCACTGGTGGCGACCTCTCCCATCGAGACAATGACGGGCTTACTGGTAGCCTCGGCAAACGCCAGGACTTCCTTGTAGGCAGTCTCGCTGCCCGCGACGGTGCCCCCGGGCGAGTCAATCCGCAGGACTACGGCTTTGACGTTGTCGTCCTCGGCGGCCAACTTCAGGTGGGTGACCATCTCGTCGATCGGGGCCCTGCTCTGCCCGAGCAGGCCGGTCGTGGGGGTATCGGTGATGAGCCCACGCACCACAATCATGGCGACACGGTCGGTTGGGGTGCGCGGCCCCTCGCCGACCTGGAGCACGGGCGAGGCGACGAGATCGTCATTTGCTGGGCCCAGGCGGACGGTCAGGCCCAGGGGCGAGCAGCCGGCGAGCACGCCAACCGCCAGGGCGAGCACGAAGAGAGGTTTCATGGCGATACTGTACTGCCCCGGCGGAGGGGGCGTGCAATCATGCTCTGGATGTCCACGCTCGGCCACCAATCTGTTCTACTGGGCGAGTCGATTGACTTGCTTTCGCTGGGGTCCGGCGATGTGTACGTCGACGCGACGGCTGGCTTGGGGGGGCATGGTGCGAGGGCGGCCCGGCTGGTGGCGCCCAACGGCGTTGTGGTGCTGAACGATCTGGACGCCTCGATGCTGGAACGGGCGGCCGAGAACGTTCGGGAATCCCAGCCGGGGGTTCGTGTCGAAACGGTTTCGGGATCGTTCGCGGGACTTCCGGCGGCGCTGGCCGAACGGGATCTGTTGGCCAACGCGTTGCTCGCGGATCTTGGTTTCGCCAGCCCGCAGGTGGATGATCCCGAACGGGGTTTTTCCTTCAAGCACGATGGGCCGCTGGATATGCGGCTGGATCCGCGGTCTGGTGTGAGCGCGGCTGAGCTTCTGGCGACGGCCAGCGAGGCTGAAATCGCCGAGATTCTGTGGACGTTTGGCGAGGAGCGTGGCTCCCGGCGGATTGCGCGGAAAGTTGTCGCTTCTCGCGAGTCTCAACCGATAACCACGACACGCGCGCTCGCGGATCTTGTCAGGTCTTGCACCACTGGTGGCGGCATTGACCCGGCTACTCGGACGTTCCAGGCGTTACGAATAGCCGTCAACGACGAGCTGGGCGCGCTGGCGGCCCTGCTGGAGGCGATCGCGTCTCAAGCCGGGCCGAAAGAGAGCGGGAGTGAGCCGGCCCGGGCAGGCGGGGCGGATCGAGATATATCGGGCGGCCAGTGGCTGGCCCAGGGGGCACGGGTGGCCATCATCTCCTTCCATTCGCTTGAAGATCGGATGGTCAAGCGTGCGTTCTCGGCGTTGGCAGATGCCGGCAAGGCTCGGCGGCTGACCCGCAAGCCGATCATGCCGGGCGATGCCGAGATGGCAACCAATCGTCGTGCCCGTTCGGCCCGCCTGCGAGCCATCGAACTGACCCCGAGCATGGAAGGGGGACCGTCGCGTTGACCCGAGAGCAGAAGCTGGCCCTGGTTCTTGGATTCGCTGCCGTGCTGGTGGTGGGTCTGTTGATAAGCGACCATCTGGCGGCCGCCCGTTCGGCCGACTTGGACGATGTGCCCCACGATGGCACGGTGGTGGTGGACGCCACCGAGGGCGAGGCGCTGCGGCGCGTGGTCACGCTGCCGCGCACCGAGGAGGAGTTCCGGGGCCGGCCCGCACGGCGGATAGCCGAGAGCCGCCGGCCTGCCCCCGCTCCGACTTCCCGTGTCCAGGATCGTGTGCTGGCCGACACGACGGTGGCCGCCGAGTCTGGCCAGGCCAGCCAGCCGAGCGAGTCGTTCGAGCAGGAGCCCATCCGCCTGGTGGTCAGCCCTCGGGGCGGTGTGTACGACCCCGGAGAGATGCCCCAGGGCCGCAGCGTGCTGGACGTGGTGAGCGAATCGGTTGCCGGTGGTGCCGAGGCGGTGGCAGGCGGCGTTCGCAAGCTGGCTGACATTGCCCAGATTACCAGGCCCGGCGGTATGGCTGCCGTGGGTGAGCGGGGCAAGCTTCGGGATTCCCGGGAGGTTCCGACCCGTCCCGTATTTGTGCAGCACCACGTGCAGGCCAACGAGTCGCTGTACAAGATTGCCGCTCGGTACTACGGCGACGGGAACCAGTGGCGGCGCATCGCCGAGGCGAACCCGGGGCGCGTGGGCGAGAACGGGTCGGTGCGCGAGGGCGTGACGCTTCGGATCATGGACCCCAAGACTGGTGGGACGCCCAACCACACGGCCTCGCGGTCGCCTGTCAAGCTGGCTCTGGACGATCGCTCGACGGCGCGTGCGAGCAAGGGCCCGCTGACCTACACGGTCAAGTCCGGCGACACGCTGGGCGAGATCTCTCAGGAGCTGCTGGGCACGGTGCGGCGGCAGCACGAGTTGATCGCCCTGAACCGCGACGTGCTGAAGGATCCGGACAACCTGCTGGCCGGCACGGTGCTG
>JBITAF010000111.1:0-33377 GCA_044440025.1 Phycisphaerales bacterium JB060
GATCGCGGCCAGCCAGGCCGAAGCGGTGCGCTGGACCTGCGCGTACCGCTGGACGTCACGCTGCACGCGGCGCCACGCGGCGAGCGAGTCGATGGTGTCTCGGCCGAGCGGCGCGAAGGCCATCTCGGGATCGCCGCGGTACGCGCGCCCGATGACGGCGATGCCCAGCTCGGTCTGCCCATCGAGCACGAGCGCGATGCCCAGCAGCCGCTCGGCGCGTCGGTCGCCCTCATTTACTAGCACGTGCTCGGTCAGGAAACGAACGGCCTGCTCGGCCTCGCCGGCGACCAGCGACGCTCGGCCAAGCTCGAGCGGGCTGACGCGATCGGCATCTGTGAGCTCGATGGGCTCGGCCGGATTGACCTCGTTGGTGCGCACGCCCGTGCGGTCGATGACGATGACGGTGGGGCTCTGGACCACCTGGCGGCGCGTGGGCTCGTAGTAGGGGTCGTAGCCGCGGTAGCGGTAGTAGCCCCCGTTGTAGACAATGAACGGGGAGCGGCCGATGTGCACCAGTTGGTGATGGCGGGGAAGAAAGTCGCCGCGTTGGCGGCCGAAGACGTGGCCACCGGCGTCATAGGGGCTGTGGCTGCGGTGGTACCGCGGGGCGACATTGGATGGCCCCACGAAGGGTGAGGGCTGGCCAATGTTGCGGTTGGCCTGCTCCTCGGCGATCATCCGCAGGGCGTTCTGGCCGGCGTCCCGGCGGGGGCTCTGGGCGCGGACGCCCTGCTGGGCGAACACCGAGCCGGACAGGGCGAGCATGGCAAGGGCTGTCATGAGGATCTGCATCGGGGCCTTCCTTGGGGTCGTCGGGAGCAATCGGCCAGTATCCTGTACCGCCCGACCTAGCGTTCGGCTGCACGATCGGGGTTCAATCATCCAAACTCCCCAATGGGGGTTTTCCTTCCCAGTTCCTATTGAATGAGCGTGGACGCCACGCAAGGTGCGCAACCCGTCATGGTCCCAAACACCCTCCGCCCTGGCACCGTTGTTTTGCTGCTGCTGGGCTGCTGCCTGCTGGCCGCATGCGGCGTGGGGCCCGATCGGGTCCGCATCCACAGCGTTAGCCGGGACCGTGCGGGCACGAGCCTGGTCCATCGCCCGACGATCGTGGCCTATCGCACCGAGGGGGACGTGCATGCCGAGATCCTGGCCACCGACCTGGCGATCGAGGACCTCGATCCAGCCCGGGGCTTCGAGGGCGTTCAGGGGCAGATCACCCGGGTGCGGATGTTCGTGGTGCCCATCGCGGGCCGGACGCCCGTTTCGAGTTCGGCGGGCAACACGGTGATCCAGCACGTGGTCATCAACGACGGCGTGCTGGCGGTCTACGGGGGCTCGGGGCTGCTGCGTCCGGACGCCAGGCCAGGCGCGGGCACGCTGGCGGGCACGCTCCGAAACGGCACGCTCCGGCTGACCCGGTCTAGCAGGGGCGTGGTCGATCCGATCGGCACCGCCGACGTCGACCTGGCGCTGACGGCCACGCTGGACGCGCCGCTGACGGCGCTGATCGCCACACGGCTCGACCAGGCCATCGAGATGACCCGCCCGATCGAACCGCCCGGGGTGGATCAGGGCGACGCGGCGGGTGATCCGTAAGACCCGGGCTCAACAGCCGCTGGCGAACAGGGTCTGGAACTCGAGGAAGTCGAAGATCGTGAGCGACCCGTCGCCATCCAGGTCGGCGGCGAGATCGCCCGTAGCGAACAGGTTCTGGAAGGCCAGGAAGTCGAACACGTTGAGCTCGCCGAACGGCTCGGCCAGGTCGGCAGGAGAGCATCCCGCCGAAGCCGCCGAGTACACGTCGGGGCGGTAGTTCTCCAGTGTGCATCGCATGCGGCGGGCCTGGTCTGGCGTGAACTTATTCATGCACCGGTCGTCGGAGTAGTCCATGTAGTTGTCGAAGGGGGCGGGCATGCCGCAACTGCTGGAGGAACTGGGGCACCCCCACGTCGGGCTGCTCTGGCCGTTGGTGTCGCAGATGAGGTCGCCGGTGGTGTCGCAACTGCTGGCCGACCCGCAGCCGCCGTCGAAGGTATGGTACAGCCCCAGGTAGTGGCCAACCTCATGGGTAGCGGTACGGCCCAGGTTGAAAGGACGCAGGGGCGCATCGCGGCCGAAGGCTTCGTGCAGCACGACGACCCGGTCTGCATCATCGCCGACGATCCCGCCCTGGGGCAGGTCGGGCACGTAGCCCAGGTAGCCGCCGGCGCTGTTGGTATAGATGTTGAGGTAGCGGTTGGTATCCCAGGCCAATGTCTCCCAGTAACGGCCGCTGTCGTTGTACCAGGTGTTGTTGGTGATGTTGATGATGCCATCGGTGGGGTTGCCATCGGGGTCTTCGACCGCGAGGTAGAACTCGATTCCGCAGTCGGCGCCCGGCTCGCCCAGCGTGCCGGCGATGGCCCGGAAGTCCTCGTTCAGGATGTCGATCTGGGATCGCACGCGAGCGTCGGGTATGAAGCCCGTGCCATCGGTCCGCTGGATGACGTGGACGACCACGGGGATGCGGTACACGCCCACACCGGGGTCATAAGCGGAATCGGGATTGGTGCTGAACAGCGAGCAATCGCTGGGGCTGTCCAGGCCCGGCAGCAGCCGGGGGTCGGGCGTGCCGCAACGGGTGTGGTCCTGTCGGAAGTAGTCGGCGAAGGGCA
This sequence comes from Phycisphaerales bacterium JB060, assembly GCA_044440025.1. Classification (GTDB taxonomy): domain Bacteria; phylum Planctomycetota; class Phycisphaerae; order Phycisphaerales; family UBA1924; genus JAHCJI01. Next base: position 2,661 of record JBITAF010000111.1, read on the forward strand.
TGGCATCCTGGGCCTGCCCGACGGGGGAAATGACGGCGAAGCAGGCGATGCCCGCCAGTACGGTGCGGTGTGGCATGGTGGACCTCCCCAGTCCTTGAATGAGAATCGCCGGGCCGCCAGCGCCGGGCGCGGCAGGGGGTATACGCCGTCACCATCGAACTGTTTCGAGATTCGTGGTCGGGCAGTAGGACCGGTAACGGCGCGGGCCACCGCAGAAGATCTTACTTCTGGGCCTGTTTCAATATGGCCTGCCGAGACGCCGCGGCCTGTTCCTCCACAACGTCGCGCGGAAACGTGAGCACCGGAGCGGTCGGCGGGCCGCCCGGCTCGAACGCGGGGCTGAGCGGTGGACCGGCGAAGGGCACGCCGGCGATCGCCCCCGCGGCGCCCGGGCCGTCGAAGGGCTGGTCCAGTGGCGCATGCAGCAGGATGCTCGCGCCCGTACCGCGCAGGTCTTTCATGCGGACGGTGGGATCGCCCAGGTAGACGTAGGAGGCATGCGCTCGGATCCAGTCTGGGGTGAGCTGGACCTCGCGCCCCAGGCGTGCCTCGTGGGCCCGTGTGAGGAATACTCGGACGGGCTCGCTCTCATGGATGCCCCATAACCGGTCGAGATAGGGGAGCAGTTCGCCCAGGTCGGGCGGGAGGTACCCCTGATTGTCGCGCGCGAAGGCGGTGATAGCCCGGGCGAGCGCTCGTAGGTCGTGCATCGCATCGTCAAGCGGGGGCAGCGGCGCGCCCTCTCGGAGGCTGGCGAATAGCTCGTGCGCATGGCGGGCGCGGGCGTCCAGGAGGTCCCGCTCCGCAAGGTCGCTGCGAGCGTCGACCATCGCGAACGCCAGCTTGCGGACGTGCTCTCGTAGCCGGCGATCGGGAGCCTCGACCCAGGCGTTCGGCTGGCTGTACAACAGCACCGTGTAACTGGGATTCGGCACGTGCCACAGGTTCGTGCCGTGGGCGTCGCTGCGCCACATGCTGTGCGAGTTGATCCAGGCGTCTCGCTCGGCGTCATCCTCGAAGGGCGGTATGAAGGTGTTCTCTCGTGTCCTGGGAGATAGGTACAGCGTCAGCCTGTCGGCGTCAGTCTCGCCCTCTGGAGCATCCACGCTCAGGTGCTCGAAGGTCGAGGCCCAGTCGGACGGGGCGGTGCCCTCGTGGGCGGCGGCGTGGGCGAGCATCGCCTGGGCCAGTCGGGCGGCGTCGCGCTGGATCTGCCGATGCATCGCCAGCGGGGCGCCATCGCGGATGGCTTGCAGTGTTTGGCGAGACTCGCCGATGAGCCACCTGGCCTCGGCGGGCGAGACCATCTCGACGTGGCCATCGAGGAACGCCACGGGAAGGACGGCGCCCTCGGGGTTGCCCGGCCCGGGCTCGACGGCGAACGGATGATCGAGCGAGCGGTGGCCGATGGCGATATCACTCCAGTCGGGCACCTCGCCGGGCGCGACGCCGTCGAGCCCGAGGTAGCTGTACGGCACGCCATGGATGACGATGGCCGCCCCGTCCTCGCTCGGCTCACCCATGGAGGCGGGCAGGATTCCCTGCTCGAAGAGCATGGCCATGTCGGCGGGCAATGTGTTGTTGGTATGGCTGTACATGATGACCGCCTGGGCCATCTGCCTTGCCGCCATCATGGACCGCATTCGAGCCTGCTGGTCTGGTGGTGGGCCTTCGCCGGGCTGCGCATGGGCGGCGATAGCGAGCAACAGCACGAGCACGAACGAGAGATACGGCGGTGTCATGGCAGGGCTCCCACGAGTCAGGCGTGTTCTACCGCTTGTCTTTACCGGGTGGGCTGCGACGCGGGTTGCAGCTGGCGGGCCCGGAAGCCGAGATTCGAGCCCACGACACGCTCGAAGCCGCCGCTGGGGCTGTTAGCCAACTGGCTCGCGCCGTCGGGGTCGCGGATGACCATGGTGGTCGAGCCGCCGCCGTCGACGTTCAGGGCCATCGACGCCCCGACGTGGTGCAGGATCGCCGCGGCCTCTGCCAGCGAGGCGCCGGTGCTGTAGCCGGGGCGGCGGCCGTCGATGGTGACGAGGTAGAGGGAGGTGCCGTCCTCGCCCAGCCCCACCAGCGTCCGGGGGTGGAGGTCGGTCGAGAATGATCCGCCATCGCCTTCGATCGGAATGCCACTTTCGAGGACCATCCGGCCGGCGATGGCGTGGGTGACGTCGACCTCCTCATAGAAGGTGGTCAGTTGCGTCGCGGGCATCGGGATTACTTCGATCGTCGGGCCGTCGGCCTGCCGCCCCCTGGCGAAGTAGATGGCGTCCCGCTGGCGCTCCCGGCTGGCGGGGCTGACGAGCTCGCCCTGCGCGACGGACAGGCCGATCAGGTCCTTGACTTCGCCCGGGATGAGGTTGCAGCAGGGGCTGAAGAAGTGGGTGTTGATCGCCACGTCGAGGCCGTGCTCCTCGAGAAAGGCGCGCGTGGTCTGGCCGTTCGTCTCCAAGGGCTTCTGCCCGTTGCCGGGCGTGGTAACCAGTTCGAGGCCCGCGGCAGTGGTGTCGATGCGGAGGATCTGGACAACCAGCGGCCGGGGTTTGTCGTTGGCCAACTCAGCAAAGTCGATGCCGCGGTAGATGGAGCGCCATCGGGGTGGATCGGCGAAGAAGGGCTGGCTGGGTGTGGCGGCCAGAGCCCGGCCGTCTAGCAACTCCGTGGGGCGATCGGGCCCCGATTTCACGGTTGTGCAGGCCGAGATTGCGATCGCAGGAAGAAGAACCAGAAATCGGTGCACGGCTTGGCTCCCTTTGGCCGGAAAGGTACGGCCCTAGGGATGGTCCGTCCCTGGAGAATCTCTGGTGTTCGTTCGGTGTTTGGGCGCGCTATCGTCCGAGTCCGGCCCGGCGGACCGCCCGGGCGGATACGAGAACGAGATGAGCACGGAAGCAGCGAGCATGGCGTCGTCGTCGAAAGCAGAGAAGAAGGGTGAGATCGAGCCCAAGCCCCCACGCGGTGGGCGGAAGCGGCGCGGGGCCGTAGCGGCGGCACCGGCAACGGTCGACGGGCCAGCCATCCGCGTGAAGGGCGCCCGCGAGCACAACCTCAAGGGCATCGACGTCACCATCCCGCGCGACAAGCTCGTGGTCATCACCGGGCTGAGCGGCAGCGGCAAGAGCTCGCTGGCCTTCGACACGATCTTCGCCGAAGGCCAGCGCAAGTACATGGAGAGCCTGTCGGCGTACGCCCGGCAGTTCCTCGACCAGCTCAAGAAGCCCGACATCGACGAGATCGAGGGCATCCCCCCCACCATCGCCATCGAGCAGCGCAGCGCCGCGCACAACCCCAGGTCGACCGTCGCCACGACGACCGAGATTTATGACTATCTTCGCCTGCTCTTCGCGCGGTGTGGCACGCCGTACTCGTGGCGGCCGACCAAGACCAAGCGTGACGGCACCGTCACGGCCCGCAGCGGCAAGAAGATCAGCGCGACCAGTGCGACGCAAATCGTCGACGCGGTACTCCGCTTCGGCGACGAGACGCGGCTCATGGTTCTCGCCCCCGTGCTGCGCGGCAAGAAGGGCTTCCACCGCGACGTGCTCGAGCGTTTGCAGGGCATGGGCTGGCAGCGGGCGCGCGTCAATGGCAACGTGGTCGACTTGCGCGACGTGCTCAAGGAGCCCAGCGACAACCCGCTGGACCTGGAGCGATACGCCAAGCACGACATCGACGCCGTGGTCGACCGCGTGGTCATCCGCGAAGACGTACGGCAGCGGCTGGCCGAATCGATCGAGGCGGCGCTGCAGGTGGGCATGGGCTCGGTGGTCATCACGGTCGAAGAAGACGGCCAGTGGGTCGACCACAGCTTCAGCGCGAAGCTGGCCGACCCGGACGACCCGGCGTACGCGCTCGACGAGCTCGAGCCGCGCGTGTTCAGCTTCAACTCGCCCTTCGGCGCGTGCTCAACGTGCCTGGGGCTGGGGCACATCCTGGAGTTCGACGAGGAGCTGGTGGCGCCCGACGCGGAACGGGGCATCCTGCAGGGCGGCATCGCGCCGTGGAAGAAGAGCGGGCCAGGCGGCATGGTGTATCCCAAGCGGCTGCGATGGTTCTGCCGCAAGTTCGGTGTGCCGCAGAGCGCGTCGCTGAACGACCTGGGCGACGAGGTGTACGACATCCTGATGCACGGGACCACGCCCGATCAGGAGGAGACGTATAACGCCCACTGGGCCGGCGTGCTCGCGATGCTGCAGGACTGGTTTAGCAAGACCGAGTCGAGCTGGGTGAAGGACCACCTGCACGCCTTCCAGAGCGAACGCATCTGCCCGACGTGCTGCGGCGATCGGCTGCGTATCGAGGCACTGCACGTGTGCGTCAAGAGCGGCCACAAGGCCGACATGGCGCGTGCCGGCTCGCCCACGGTCATCGGCCGGCCGACCAATGACGGCACGCTGCTGAACATCAGCGAGCTGAGCCGCCTGAACATTGACGACGCGATGGCGTTCGTCGAGGGGCTGGAACTGAGCGAAGAGGGCATGGCGATCGCCGAGCCCATCATGCGTGAGGTGGGCAACCGGCTGCGGTTTCTCCAAAGCGTGGGGCTTGACTACCTGTCACTCGATCGACGCACCGCCACGCTCTCGGGCGGCGAGGCCCAGCGCATCAGGCTCGCCACACAGGTCGGCAGCGGGCTCGTGGGCGCGTGCTACGTGCTCGATGAGCCCACGATCGGCCTGCACCAGCGCGACAACGATCGGCTCATCCGCACGCTGCGACACCTGACCGACATCGGCAACACCGTGCTGGTGGTCGAGCACGACGAGGACATGATCCGCTCGGCCGACCACGTGCTGGATATCGGCCCGGGGCCGGGCGTGCACGGCGGGCGTGTTGTTGCCGAGGGCACGGTGGAGCAGGTGTGCGCGACGCCGGGCTCGCTGACGGGCGAGTATCTGTCGGGCAAGCGGCGGATCGAGGTACCCACGACCCGGCGGATGATGGACGCGAAGAAGGCCGTCGTCGTCAAGGGTGCCAAGGAAAACAACCTCAAGGGTATCGACGCGGCCTTTCCAGTGGGCGGCATCGTGTGCGTCACGGGCGTCTCGGGCAGTGGTAAGAGCACGCTGGTCAACGACATATTGCTCAAGAGCCTCAAGAAAGAAATTACCGGCACGCGCGTGAAGCCGGGCCAGCACACGCGCGTCAACGGCATGCAGCGGATCGACCGCGTGATCGAGGTCGACCAGTCGCCCATCGGTCGCACGCCACGCTCGAACCCGGCGACATACACGGGCGTGTTCGACGACATCCGAAAGGTGTTCGCCGCCACGCGCGAGGCCAAGATGCGCGGGTACATGCCCGGGCGGTTCAGCTTCAACGTGCCGGCCGACCGCGTGGGCAAGGCCGGGGCGGGCGGTCGGTGCGAGGCGTGCCAGGGCCAGGGCGTGAAGAAGATCGAGATGCACTTTCTGCCGGACGTGTTCGTGCAGTGCGAGGTGTGCAAGGGCAAGCGGTACAACCGCGAGACGCTCGAGGTGCTCTACAAGGGCAAGAACATCGCCGACGTGCTCGCGATGACGATCGAGGACGCGTGCGGGTTCTTCGACGCGCACGGCAAGATCCTGCGATTCGTCGAGTGTCTGCGTGACGTGGGGCTTGGGTACCTCACGCTCGGACAGCCCAGCACCACGCTCTCGGGTGGCGAGGCCCAACGCGTAAAGCTGGCGACCGAACTGGGCAAGGGCACCCGCATCGACGGCACGCCCAGCACCGAGCACACGCTCTACGTGCTCGACGAGCCCACCACGGGCCTGCACTTCGAGGACATCAATCGCCTGGTGAGCGTGTTCGATCGCCTGGCCGATGGCGGCAACACGCTGGTGGTCATCGAGCACAACCTGGACGTCATCAAGCGGGCCGACTGGATCGTCGACCTGGGCCCCGAGGGCGGCGACGGCGGCGGGACGATCGTGGCCGAGGGCCCACCCGAGGCGGTGGCCAAGGTGGACAAGAGCCACACCGGGCGGTACCTGAAGAACATCCTTAAGTAGAACCGGGCGCGATCAAGCGGGCGCGGTGCCGCCCATCGGCCCCTCGCGCAACAGATCGTCGATCTGCGGCAGCCATCGGCGGGCCGTGGCGCAGTCGAAGCGAGCGGGCAGGGACGCGGGCGTGCCGCCCTTGCCCATGTGGCGGGTGAGCAGGCCCAGCAATCGCTCGAGCAGGCGGCTGGGGGCCAGGGCGCCGCCGCACCAGTAGTCGTGGTCGTGCCAGCTCAGCGAGACCTCGTGCTGGGTGCAGTTTCCGCGTGGGCCGGTCAGCGCGACCTCGTAGCTCCACCCGCGGCTGGTGGCCGTTTCGACGCCGATCTCGATGGCATAGGTGGTCGGCATGATCAGACAGCATCCATACAGCACGGACCGCAACCGGGCCCCGCACCGATTCGCGGCGCTGGGCGGACAGGTTTCCCGCGGCGCGGCTCCCGGCCGCCGGGGATTGAACACTTGGTGTGTATCGGTTGATCAGGAAGCCGGGTTGACCGCGACGGCCACGAGCTGCCGGCGGTTCTTGAGAAAGGCAAAGGCCCGAAAACCCAGCTCCTCGAATCTGCCCATCCAGAACAGCCTGGGATCCCAGGCCGAGGGGAGAATGTCGCACTTCTTGACGTCGTAGCCGGCCTCGAAGAGCGTGTTGGCCAGCAGCCGGGGCGTCCACGTGTGCAGGTGGTGGTCGACGTCGTCTCGCGACCAGCCGCGCTGGCGCTTGGCACGCACGTCGTCGATGGGCAGCTTCAGGATGATCTGGCCCCCGGGCCTCAGCCGGGTGCGGACAACTTCGAGCGTGGTGCTCGGGTCGCGCACGTGCTCGAGCACGTGGTTGCTCACGACCGCGTCGTAGGGCGGTTCCTGGGGCACGTCGTCGAGGTTGCCATACACCGTGAAGCCGAGATCTCTGGCCATCCGGGCCGCCGCGGGATTGATCTCCAGCCCCTCGGCCTGGGCGCCGAAGTCTTTGAGCCTCTTGAGCATGCCGCCGTTACCGCAGCCGAAGTCCAGCACGCGGTCGCCCGGCTTGAGGTAGGGGCTGAAGGACTGGAAGTTGAGGTCGAAGCCGTGGCTGTCGACGTTGGAATGCCGCGCCTTGGCGTACTCCTCGCCGGCCTCCCCCTTGTAATGCTCGCTCAGACGGGTGCTCATCGGCGTGACCTCCGGGCGACCATATGCACGCCGGGGGGCCGGGGTTACCCAGGGCCGCCCACCTCGCCGCCGCATCCGACCGGATCAGGATCGGTATGATCCGCCGTGACATTCCTGCTCGAAACCATCCGACTGGGCATCGCCAACCTCAGGCTCCACAAGCTTCGCAGCTTCCTCACCGCCCTGGGCATCATCCTGGGCGTGGCGGCGGTCATCTGCATGGTGTCCATCGGCGAGGGCAGCAAGCAGGAGGCCCTGAGGCAGATCGAGCAACTCGGCGCCCGCAACATCATCGTCCGCAGCCAGCGGCCGCCCGAGGCCCAGCAGCAGGGGCAGGAGCGGTCGTTCGTGGTGAACTACGGCATCACGTGGAACGACCTGCGCATCATCAACGAGAACTTCTCGGACGACGCGAGGATCGTCGCGCTCAAGGAGATCGGCTCGGAGATCATCAAGGGCTCGACGAAGCAGACCAGCCAGGCCTACGGCGTCGATCCCCAGCTGGCCGAGGTGGCCAACCTGCGGGTGGACCGCGGCCGGTACCTGACCGACAGCGACAACGCCGAGCGGGCCATGGTGTGCGTCATCGGTGCCGAGGTGGCCCGCCAGTTCTTCCCGCTCGAGGACCCGCTGGGCGCCACCATCCGCGTCGACGAGAAGGCGCTGCGCATCGTGGGCGTGCTGTCGCCCGTCGGCCTGGCGGGCGGCGCCGGCTCGGCCCTGGTGGGGCGCGACCTCAACCAGGACGTGCACGTGCCCCTGGAGACCGCCCGCTACGTCTTCGGCGACACGGTCTTCCGCCGGACCAGCGGCTCGTTCAACGCCGCCGAGGTCCACGTCAGCGAGCTCTACCTGACCGTGCCGGAGCGCGAGCGGGTCCTGGGCCTGGCCCAGCGGCTGGAGCGCGTGCTCGAGACCCGCCGCGACGGGCTCTCCGACGTGACCATGATCGTGCCCTTCGAGCTGCTCGAGAACGCCGAGCGGGCGGCCCTGCGCGGCACGCTGATGCTCATGGCCATCGCGGGGATCAGCCTGCTGGTGGGCGGCATCGGCATCATGAACATCATGCTGGCCACCGTCACCGAGCGCACGCGCGAGATCGGCATCCGCCGGGCGCTCGGTGCGACCAGGAAGCACATCGTCTGGCAGTTCCTCGTCGAGACCAGCGTGCTGAGCCTCATCGGCGGGCTCATCGGGGTTGCCATCGGCGTGGGGCTCAGCCTGCTGCTGGGCTGGGCCGTACCGCTCTTGCCCAGCGTGCCCCTGGTGGGCCGGTTCATCCCCGGCGACGCGAGCCTGCCCACGCAGCTGGCCTGGTGGTCGGTGGTGGTCGCGATGACCGTCGCGGTGCTGACGGGCCTGGTCTTCGGCCTGTACCCCGCCCGCAAGGCGGCCAGGCAGGACCCGATCGTGGCGCTGCGGCACGACTAACGCGCCGACGGCCAGGAAGATCGTGTTTGGAGAAACGGCCTTCCGGGGCCGCCAGCGGAGCCTCTCGGGCCCGGATGGTCGACCGGATGTTGTATCCGGTCGACCGTTTTTCACATCCGGTCGACCGCCGGCGGCGCATGGTCGACCATTGTTTGGGTGCCGTCGACCGCTGGCGGGGAGGGGTCGACCATCGGCGGGGGCCCGTCGACCGCCGGCGGCGTCCTGGGCGGCAACGGCGCGGGGAAGTGGCCGCCGCTCTTCTTGAGCAGCTCGAGCCGCAGCAGCAGGCGCTGGGCTGCGATCTCGTCGTGGAGCATGGCGAGCATATCCGCGGGGTCGCGGGGCAGGTCGCCGTGGGCGATCGGCTTGCCGTAGTGCACGCCGATGGGGCCCCGGAAGAAGCTCGGCCGGCCCCGGCCGGGGGGGAAGACGTCGTAGACGCCATCGATCGCCACCGGAAGCACGGGGCAGCGGGCCCGACGCAGGATCAGGGCCATGCCGCGCTTGAACGGCTCGACGTGGCCGTCGCGGGTGCGCCGGCCCTCGGGGAAGAGCAGCACCGCCCCGCCGGCCTCGAGGCGGCCGATGACGGCCTCCAGGGCGGCCCGGTCGCCGGAGTCTTCCTTGATGGGGAAGGCGTTGAAGGTGCTGATGAAGCGGCCGAACAGGGGGTTCTTGAACAGGCCGGCCCGGGCGAGGTAGTCCAGCGGGCGGGTGGTGATGCCCCCGCCGATGAGCGGCGGGTCGTAGTAGCTCTGGTGGTTGGCGACGACAAGCAAGGGGCCGGTGGCGGGCACGCGCTCTGGGTGCAGCCAGTGCACGCCGTGGAGGCCGCGGAACCACGCGCGGGTGATCGGCTGGCCGACGCGGTAGGCCAGGGACTTTTGTGGCGTGTGCCGGGCCTGGTCTTGGTGGGCCTCATCTTGCTGGGCCCGGTCTTGCTGGGCCCGGTCCGGCTGGCCGCTCACGCGACGCCGACGCGATCCAGGACGTCGCGCTCCAGGCGGTCGACCACGCCGTCGAAGTCCAGCTCGGTGGTGTCGACGACGATGGCGCCCTCGGGGCAGATGAGTGGCCCCTCCTCGCGGGTGCGGTCGAGCTCGTCCCGGCGAGCGAGGTCTTCGACGAGTTCCTCGGCTTCCACGGGATAACCGGCTTCGCGGAGCTGGTCGGCCCGGCGCTCGGCCCGGATCTTCAGGTCGGCGTCGAGGAAGAACTTGACCAGCGCGTCCGGGAAGACCACCGAGCCCTGGTCGCGGCCCTCGGTGACCAGGCGGGGGTGCTGCTGGCCGATGAGGCGCTGCTTTCGCACCATGTGGCGTCGCAGCTGGGCGATGCCGGCGACAATGGAGACCGCCCGGGTGACGTCGGGGGTGCGGATGCGGTCGTTGAGCGGCTCGAAGCGGGCGTGCTCGGTGATCCAGGCCATGATGGCCGGGGGGTCGCGGCTCCAGTCGAAGTGCAGGTCGGCCTCGGCGATGATCTCGACGAACCTGGCGATCGCGTGGGCGTCCTTGGCGGCGATGGCGTCGATCAGGCCGCGATCGATGGCGATGGCCGCGGCGGCGCGGTACATGGCGCCGGTGTCCAGCAGGTCGAGCCCCAGCCGCTCGGCCAGCGACTGGGCGACGGTGCTCTTGCCGGTGCCGGCGGGCCCGTCGATGGTGACGATGATGTCCACGTCGTGGGGGATCACACTGGCTCGCCCTCCCCGGGCGGGTCGATCGCCCTGGGCGACCGCGGCGGCCACCGCCGCCGTCTGGAGCGTATCCCCCCGGCGGGTCACGCCCCACCCTCTGGGTCCGCCGGATCGTTCTCGGCCTTCTCCTCGGCCTGTCCGGCGGTCTTCTTCGTGGTCTTCCTGGTCGACTTCTTGGTAGCTGGCTTCTTGGTGGTCTTCTTCGTCGTCTCTCTGGCGGTCGGTGCCTGGGGCTCTTCCTGGTTGTCGTCGTCCGGCTCGTCCTTGGCCTTGGCCCCGGGCTTGTCGTCCTCGTCGTCCTCGTCGTCGTCCTCCACGCCGCCATCGCTCAGGATGGCGTCGAGCAGGGCGGCCGCGGCGGCGTCCATCTCGTCGTCGTACTCGTCCTCGTCGTCCTGGACCAGGCTGAAGGGGCCGCCCTTGCCCTCCAGGGCCATCGTGAAGCCCTCACGGCTGCGACGCAGGCCCATCCGCGGGTCGCCGGGGCCCTGGTAGTCGAGCCCGACCGCGCCGTCGTAGCCCACGGCGGCGATCGCCTCGACCGCGGCGGCCAGGTCGTAGCCCTGATGCTCGACGATGGCCCGCTCGTCGTCCAGTTCCCCATCGACGGCCTTGAAGCCCAGCGTCGAGCCCAGCACGGCCGAGGCGTAGGGGGTGACCTTCCGGAGATAGGCCGGCGGGTCGTCGGCCTCGGCGGCGTGGGCGAAGTCGGGCATGGTGCCCACGCGGAAGCCGCCGATCTTCTTGAGCAGCTCGGTCAGCCGCTCGGGCGAGGAGGTCAGGCCCGGTGTCTTGCTCGAGCCTGGCATGATCAGGAGGTTCAGCTCGCGCTGCTCGGCCTCGGCCATGAGCACCTTGAACCGCTCGGCGACGGTCTCGAGCGCCTCGGGGGTGTCGGGGGCCTGAACGGCAATGCCCGCGGCGTTGCAGCCCAGCAGGCTGGCGGCGGCCATGACCCGGCGGATGCGTTCACCCACGGCGCTGGCATCGGCGGCGGCGAGCTTCTGGGGGTCTTCCTCGAGCAGCACCAGGCACGAACAGCGGGCCCGGTCGGCCGCGTCGCGCAGGCGGGCCAGATCGTCTCGCGAGCGGCCGGCGAGCAGATCGGCCGAGAGCATGAGCCCATGCAGGCCCAGCTGCTCGTGCGCGAAGCGCGGCAAGTCGGTGAGTGGCAGGCTGGCGTCCTTGCCCACGAGCATCGGGCGCAAGGAACGGGCGGCGAGGGCGAGCAGCATTGGTGGACTGTAGTCGCCTGGTCGGCGGGCATCCCCCCGCCGCGGGCCTGGGGGTGGCTTCTGGAGGGATGCCCCATAGCATTGGCCAGCCCCACCGGCGCGATGGACCCCGGTGGCGATCGAATCACCCGCCCGAGGAAGACCCGACCATGCCCGCTCCCGACGACCGCCGATACAGCGACTCCCACGAATGGCACAAGCTCGAGGGCGACACGGTGGTCATCGGCATCACCCAGTTCGCCGTCGACCAGCTCACCGACGTCACGTTCGTGGAGATGAAGCCCGCCGGCACGAGCCTGAGCAAGGGTGATGCCATCGGTGAGGTCGAGTCGGTCAAGACCACCAGCGACATCTACGCCCACGTCGACGGCGAGATCGTGGAGGTCAACGACGCCCTGGGCGACAACCCCGGGCTCATCAACGAGGATTGCTACGGCAAGGGCTGGCTCGTAAAGGTCAAGGCCAGCGACCCGAGCCAGCTCGACGCCATGATGGATGCCGGGGCGTACGCCGAAGCCGGCGGGGCGTGAAAATCCGCCTCCCGTCGGCCCAAGAAGTGGCATGATCCGCTGTACCGGATTGCATAAGCGATACAGCCTGGGCGAGCGCACCGTGCACGCCCTGCGCGGCCTCGACCTATCGATCAATGGGCCGGGTTTCTTTGCCATCATGGGCCAGAGTGGCAGCGGCAAGAGCACGCTGCTGCACCTGCTGGCGGCGATGGACACGCCCGACGAGGGCGCCATAGAGGTCGCCGGCGTCCGGGTCGACCGGCTGCGCGAGCGTGAGGCCAACGCGTACCGGCGCAAGACCATCGGCATCATCTTCCAGCAGTTCAACCTGATCCCGACGCTGACGGCGCGCGAGAACGTGGTCCTGCCAGGGTCGCTGGCGGGCGAGGACTCGCCCGAGCTTCGTGCGCGGGCCTCGGAGTTGCTCGACCGCCTGGGGGTGGGCGAGCGGGACCATCACCGGCCCGACGCGCTCAGCGGCGGCGAGCAGCAGCGGGTGGCGATCGCCCGGGCGCTGCTGTTCTCGCCCAGGGTGATCCTGGCGGACGAACCCACAGGGGCGCTCGATTCGCAATCTGCCGAGAAGCTGTGGAATCTGCTGGGCGAGGTGGCGCGCGAGCAGGGGGCGGCGGTGCTGATGGTGACGCACGAGCCGGCGGCGGCGGCCCACTGCGAGCGCGTGTTCGTGCTGCGCGACGGGGTCATGGACGGGCACATCGAAACGGAGGGGCTCGATGCGGCCGGCGTGGCGGCTCGCTATCACCAGCGCGTGGCGCAGGCGGGCTAGGACCGCCCTGCTCACGGCGGCCGTCGCCCTTTCGGCGGCGCTCATCGCCGCGGTGGCGTGCGCGCTGTCGTCGGCCAACAACGCCGTCGGGGCGCGCATGGACGCGACCTTCGGCGCCGCCGAGCTGCGCCTGGAACCCACGGGCCGGGGCGGCATGATGCCGGCCAGCATCCTGGATGTCGTGCGCTCCTGGCCCGAAGTGGAAGCCGCGGCGCCGAGGCTCTCGAAGGACCTGGCGCTCCAGATCAGCCGCGAGGTGTACACCCCGCGCGAGGACGACCCCGAGGGCCGCTACTACAAGCGGCGTGCGAACTTCCGCGTCAACGCGATGGGCATCGGCGTGGATCCGTCCGCCGAGGATCGGCTGCGGCCCATCCGCATCACCGCCGGGCGTGCGCCCAATGGGCCGGGGGAGGTGGTCATCGACGCGACGCTGGCGGGCCGGCTGACCTGGCAGGGAAGCCTTGAGCAGGTGCGCAAGATCGGGGTGTTCGATCGCGCCGACCCGCTGATCGCCGAGGCGGGCGAGGATCCGCTGCCGGGCGCCCCGACCACCGCGCCGACGAATCCGGCCGAGGCCGAGGCGTTCAACAACCTGCAGGGCCTCCGGCTGGGCGACACGGTCACGGTGCGTCGGCTCTTTGGCTCCAGCGAGCTGACGGTGGTGGGCATGAGCGAGCCCCCACCGCTGGGCGGGCGGCCCCAGGCGTTCCTGACGCTCGAGGGCTTGCGCGAGGCCACCGGACGCGGCGGGGCGGACGAGCTCACGCAGGTCGACATCACGGTGAAGCCGCAGTTCGATCCTGGGGCGGTGGTGGAGGCGCGGCAGGGCGACGTGCCCGAGGGCGCGATCCTCCAGACGGCCGAGCGCATTACGAGCGGGCTGGACAAGAACCTTCGGAGCGGGCAGTTCGGGCTGGCGCTGGCGATTCTGCTTGCGTTGCTGTCGGCGGCGTTCATCATCGTGACCGGGCTGGGCGCGGGCGTCGTGGAGCGGCAGCGCGAGCTGGGCATGCTGCGGTGCATCGGCGCGAGCCGCGGGCAGATCGCGCAGGCGCAGCTCGTCGAGGGGCTGCTCATCGGCGTGGTGGGCGCGTGCATCGGCGTGCCGCTGGGCGTGGGCGTGGCGGCGGCGGGAGCGTGGTACTACCGCGAGGTCTTGCCCGGCGGGCTGGCGACGCCGCCCGGGTTGCTCGCGCTGGCGTTCTTTGGCTCGATCTTTGCGGGTGTTCTGGGCGCTTCGTGGCCGGCGTGGCGCGCGAGCCGGACGAGCCCGATGGGCGCCCTGGCCAGCCGGGCGAAGCCCCCGCGTCCGCGCACGCTGGTGGTGCTGGCCTTGCTGGGCTTCGTGCTGCTGGGGGTGCAGGCGCTGGCCGTTGGCCTGCCCAACGACGGGCAGGTGGTGTTCTGGAGCTACGCGACGTTCGGGCTGCCGGCGATGTTCGTGGGCTACTTCCTGCTGGGCCCGCCGGTGGTGTTCGTGGTAGCGTGGCTGTTCGCCGGGCCGCTCTCGAAGCTGCTGGGGCTGCCGGCCCGGGTGGTGCAGCGGAGTGTGCGGTCGATGCCGTACCGGCTCGGCTTCACCGCCGGGGCGCTCATGACCGGGCTGGCGTTGATGATCTCCAACTGGATCACCGGCGGCGCCATGCTGCGGGACTGGCTGGGGCAGATCGACTTTCCCGACGCGTTCGTGAGCGGGATGCGGCTGACCGAGGGGAGCCGCGACACGCTCGACGCGTTGCCCTTCGTCGAGCGGACCGCCGCGGTCACGCTCTTTCCGGTGGAGACCGACGCGTTCGGCATCCGGGCGTTGCAGACGTACCAGACGACGTTCGTGGCGTTCGAGCCCGAGCCGTTCTTCGAGATGTCGCGCCTGGTGTGGGTGCAGGGCGACGAGGAGATCGCCAAGCGGCGCCTGGCCGAGGGCGGGGCGGTGCTGGTGGCCCGCGAGTTCAACGTGGCCCAGGGCCTGGGCGTGGGCGACACGTTCACCTGCCGCGTGAAGGGCGAGACGCACGACTTCGAGGTGGTGGGCGTTATCGCCAGCCCGGGGCTGGAGGTCGTGGGCCAGTACTTCAACGCGGGCGAGGACATGGCAAGGCAGGCCGTGCACGCGGTGTTCGGCACGCGGCGCGACCTGATCGAGCGCTTCGGCGTCAACGCGATCCACCTCATCCAGATCGACCTGGACGACGAGGTCAGCGACGAGGTCGCGGTGGCCGAGATCCGCGACGTGCTGTTCGGCAGCGGGGTGCTCGACGTCGGCAGCGGGCGGCAGATCAAGCGTGAGATCGAGACTGTCGCGGGAACGACGCTGGCGGTGTTCTCGGCCGTGGCGGTGATGGCGATGCTGGTGGCGTGCTTCGGCGTGGCGAATCTGGTGGTGGCGGGCATCCATGCCCGGCGGTACGAGCTTGGGGTGTTGCGGGCCATCGGCGCGTCGCGGGGCATCGTGGCACGCCTGATATTGGCCGAGGTGGTGCTCATCGCCATCGCGGCGATCGTGCTGGGCACGGCCCTGGGCTTCCAGGCGTCGTGGGCCGGGCAGCGGCTGTACGCGCTGCTGGCGGGGCTGACGCTCTCGCTGCGGCCGCCGGTCGGACCGCTGGCGTTCAGTTGGGCGGTGACGCTGGTGCTAACCCTGCTGGCGGCAGCCCCGGCGGTGATCGCGTTGGCGCGGCGGAAGCCGCTGGATCTGTTGGGGGCACGTGGGGGTTAATCGGCGGTATCATGCTTTGTGAGCAATACCGAAGCAACGACCGTCGCCGCCGACCCGCAGACCAGCTATCCAAAGGACAAGATCCGCATCGTGCTGCTCGAGGGCGTGCACGCGGCCGCCGGCGATCGCCTGGAGGCCGAGGGCTTCAACGTGGAACGCCTGGATGGTGCGCGGGCCGGCACCGACCTGGCCGGAGCAATCCAGGGCGCCCACGCAATCGGTATCCGGAGCAAGTCGCAGATCGACGCGGAGGCGTTGCGGCACGCCGACAAGTTGCTGGCCGTTGGTTGTTTCTGCATCGGCACCAACCAGGTCGATCTTGGCGCGTCGGCGGCGATGGGCGTGCCGGTGTTCAACAGTCCGTTCAGTAATACACGGAGTGTGGCCGAGCTAGTGATCGCCGAGGTGATCGCGCTGCACCGTCGGCTGCTGGATCGCTCGACGCAGATGCACGCGGGCCAGTGGCGCAAGAGCAGCGCTGGCAGCCACGAGGTGCGCGGGCGGACGCTGGGCATCGTGGGCTATGGCCGCATCGGCTCGCAGGTAAGCGTGCTTGCCGAGGCGATGGGCATGCGTGTGATCTATCACGACATCGTGCCCACGCTGGCAATGGGCAACGCCCGCGCGGCGGACTCCCTCGAGGACCTGCTGCGCGAGAGCGACGTCGTGACCCTGCACGTGCCGGCGACCGAGGGCACCGACAAGCTCATCGGGGAGCGTGAGCTGGGCATGATGCGGCCCGGCGCGATGCTGCTGAATAACTCGCGCGGGAGCGTGGTGGACATCGAAGCCCTCGCTGCCGCGGTCAAGAAGGGCGATCTTGCCGGCGCGGCGGTGGACGTGTTCCCGCAGGAGCCCGCGAGCAACGACGAGCCGTTCGAGAGCCCGTTGTGCCGACTTGATAACGTGATCCTCACGCCGCACGTGGGTGGCTCGACGGGCGAGGCCCAGGAGGCCATCGCGCACGACGTGGCGGGCAAGCTGACGCGGTTCATCAATATCGGGTCGACGACGGGCGCGGTCAACGTGCCGCAGGTGGAGCTGCCCGAGCAGCCGCCCGGCGATCGCGGCCGGCCACACCGAATCCTGCACTTCCACAAGAACGTGCCGGGCGTGCTGGGCAAGCTGCACGAGGTACTGAGCGCTCACGGGGCCAACGTGAGCGCCGAGGTACTGGGCACCAACCGGGACCTGGGCTACGTGGTGCTCGACGTCGACCCCGGCGACTCTCGGCCGGTGGTGGAAGAGTTGGAAGCGATTCCCGAGACCATCCGCGTGCGTGTTCTCTGGTAAGAAGCGGCACTTCGGGCGCATCATGCCGCGAGCATCTACCGGAACTCGACGCTTCACCAAAATAAAAAGCCGACTGCTGGGCAACCGGCTTCTATCTTCATCGTTGGGAAAGTGGCGAGGGAGGGACTCGAACCCTCGACCTCCGGGTTATGAATCCAGCGCTCTAGACCAGCTGAGCTACCTCGCCAGGAAGTTCCGCCCGTAGGCGGGTGGAGATGATAGCGGGGCAAGACCGCCCGATCCGGGCTGGCGATGCCTCAGCTGGTGCGGGGGTGGCCCTCGCCGGGGGCCGGATCTCGAACGGGCTGGGCCTGGGGCGCGTCCGGACGGCCGACGTCGCCGGCGGGAGGATCATCGTGGAAGGCATCGCCTCGGTAGGCGGTGCCCTTGGGAGCTTCGAGCTCGGGCGCCGCCACGCTCCGATCGCTCTCGCGAGCGTCGGGCTTGCGCGACTCTTCCTCGATCTCGTCGGTGATGCCCTTCACGCCCCGCTTGAACTCGATGATGGCCTTGCCCACGTTCCGACCAACGTCGGGCAAGCGGCGACCGAAGATCAGCACCGCGACCACCAGGATGACACCGATCTCGGGCCAACCCAGGTTGCCGATAAACGCAAGGGAAGGGTTCACGATGGCGGGGCTGGGCATGGCGTTCCTCTCGGTCAATCCAAGCCGATGCGGGTAGGCAAGTCAACCGGGCGGGCATGCCCGGGCACGCCCGGCGGCCGCATAACGGCCTGTCAGCACAAAACTTGCGGCTTCCGGACCGTCACTGACCCAGGCGCCGCAGCACGTCGTCGAGGATGGCCCGGGCGGCCACCTCGTCGCCGACCGGCTCAAGGGTAATGCGGATGCCCACCGCCGCGGGTGTCAGGGCCGTGCGAACGACCACCCGGCGGTGGCTCCCAAGCATCGTGCCGTCGGGTCCGCTGGCGGCCACGTAACCCCGGTCGGCGGTCGCCTCGTCGGCCTCCAGGGCATATCCCCGGGCCAGCAGGGCCTCTACCGCGGCGTAGTGGGCCCCCGGCACGCCCACGGCGTCGGGCACCTCGGCCGAGAGCGTCCGCCCCTGCCACGTCGCGACGATGCGGCTCTGGCCCTGGTACCGCTGGGAGGACTGGCAGCCGGTGACCAGGCACAGGGCGATCAGGAGGGCGACGACGGCGGATTGTCGGGGTTGGGCAGCCATTTGGTCATGTCCAGATCGGCCGGGTCGATGGTCAGGCCGGAATCTTTGAGGAGGCGGCGAAGGTCGGGGGGAAGATCGCCTTCGGAAACCGTCTTTGGGTCACCGCGTGTGCCCGGCCCGTGTTGCCGCTCCAAGGCCCCCTCCTCGGAAGACCTCGTCGCCTCCCCAGCTGGGAGCGGGGGAGGGGATTTCGTCCTGCCGCTGGCGCCCAGCAGGTCCTTGGGGATCTTGAGCCCTTCGTGGGCGTTGGGGCTCCTGGCCCGCTTCCTCGACCGATCCTCGTCCAGCCCGCGTCTGGCCGCCTCGGAAATATCGGGGATGCGTCCCACACCGGGCGCGCGTTCCTGGCCGGGCTCGTCGCCGTAGCCGAAGAGGGCCATCCAATACCCCACCGCGTACTCGTTCAGCGGCACCTGGGTGGCATAACCCGGCAGGGGCCTGGCCCTTGGCTTGGCACTGTCGCTGGCCAGATGCTGGAGGAAGGCCTCGCTGGTGACGCTCTGGGCCCGCCGCCGGCGCGCGGCCTGCGCCAGGCGGCGATCGGTCGAGACCACCAGCAAGCGGCGGGGCGCGCTATCACGGGCGATCAGCAGCTCGATCACGTCGTCGGCCTCCTGGTGGGCCCCGGCGTAGACCACATCGAGCCCGGCGACTTCCCGGCCCGACGGTGCCGTGTTCGTCGCCTCGGGAGCGCCCGATGCGCCGCCGCCCCCCGCCTCGGTCGCACGCCCCGGCCCGACGCCGTCGCACACCAGCACCGCCCGCCGCTTGCCGTAGCGGCTGGTTGCAATCAACCGCGCCAGGCCGGGCACGTCCAGGCCGCCATGGTCTCCCATGAGGTGCTCGGGCAGGACGCCGATGGCGTGGAGGACGTTGGATGTGTCGATGAGGAGCATGCGACAGGGCGGGGCCTTGGACTAGTCGTCGCGTTCCAAGGCCGAGACCGCACGCTGCACCTCGCCCCCGGTCTTCGCCAACGCCTCGCGGAGCTTGGGCTCGTTGGCCGAGGGCATGCCCGCCGCGCTGGTGCGTTCCAGGTCGAGCGCGAGCTTGGCCTCGAAGCCGTAGGGATCGTCCAGGTCGATCGCCCGGAGCTCGGCCAGCACCCGTCCTCGCTGGTGCGCGTCGAAGTCTGGAGCGCCGTACACCGCCGCCTCGGCGGCCAGGTTCAGGACGGCGATGCCCACGAGCCACTCGATGATCGAATCGGCGCCGTCTTCGGCCG
The DNA here is from genome assembly GCA_044440025.1 of Phycisphaerales bacterium JB060. Lineage (GTDB taxonomy): Bacteria > Planctomycetota > Phycisphaerae > Phycisphaerales > UBA1924 > JAHCJI01. The sequence continues at coordinate 21,892 of JBITAF010000111.1, forward strand.
TGTGCCGGGCCAGGCGCACGAGCCCGGCCACACGTCGCGAGGCGCGATCGCCGTCGCCCGCCGCGGCCAGCCTGCGGGCGTCGACGTTGAGCACGCGCGCCAGGGCCCGCACCTTGCGCAGGTGGGGCAGCATGGTGTCCAGGCCGGTCTGCTCGGGCAGGCCCCAGTCGCACTCGGTCATCCGCGAGGCGTACGCCAGGCGATCGATCAGGTCCCCGTTGGCGTCCAGTTCGGCCACGAGCTCGGCATCGGGCGCGCTCTCGACCATCGCGACGCGATCAAAGAACGGCTGGCCCATCGCCGCGTGCAGCGACAGGTACTCCTCGCCCGCGTCGCCGGGCACGGGCTCGTCGGCCTGGACCACGACGGCCGATGCCGCCTGCTCGCCGCAGCCCATCAGGAATGCGGCCGCGGCGAAGAACACGATGCTCGGCAATGCTCGCATGGATCCCCCTTCGGCGATGCTAGACCGTGGCGTCAGGCGGGCTGGGCCCCCAAGACCCGCCGCGCGTGGTCGGCCACCAGCTCGCGCCAGGCGGCTGCGTCCATGTCCCCGGCTCGCGCCGGCGGCACGAGCGAGACCACCCGCGCGATGGCCGCGTCGAGCTCCTTGCCGCGGCGCAGCGCCTCGGCGTAGGGCACGTTGGTAAAGCTCACCAGGTTGTACAGGGGCGTGGCGCGCTCGGGCATCTCTTCGCCAAGCTGGGCGTGCACGGCCTGCTCGACCCTCTTGTGGTACAGGAACGCCTCGTCGGCGACTTTTTCTCGCATCTCGACGAAGTTGGCGATGGCCATGTCGGCGATGGCGTTGGCGTGCTCGACGCGAGATTGCCAGAAGGGATCCATCACCGCCTCGATGTCGCCGTTGGCTCCTTCGATCATTTCCGACAGAATCCGGCAATCCTCGAAGGCCGCGTTCATGCCCTGGCCGAAGAAGGGCACGATGGCGTGGGCGGCGTCGCCCAATATCAGGCTCTTGCCGCGCCGCCACGGCCGGCAGCGCACGGTGACGAGGCTGCTGGTTGGGTTGGCGCGGAAGTCCTCGACCAGCGTGGGCATGAGCCAGCGCGTGTCGGGATAGTGCTCGTCGAAGAACAGGCGCAGGGCGTTGTCGCTGAGCGCCTCGACGGTGTCGAAGCCGTGCGTTCCCTCGTATGGCCAGAACAAGGTGCACGTGAACGACTTGTCGGGGTTCGGCAGCGCGATCATCATCGACGCGCCGCCGCCGCGGCCGGCCCAGATGTGCAGGCCCTTGGGATCCATCGCGTAGCCATGGAAACGCTCGGCCACGCCCTTGGGCAGGTCGGGCAGGTCGGGCAGGTCGGCGGCCGCCGGGATGTGCAACTCCTTGTATCCGGCTTCGAGGTAGCTTTGCGAGTAGTCGAAGCGGTCGGTCATCTGCATCGCGTGCCTGACGGCGCTGAACGCCCCGTCGGCGCCGATGAGCACGCGGCCGTGCAGCGTGGCCTCGCCGTCGGGCGTCTCGAACGTCGCGCTGGCGTTGTCCAGGTCGACGTGCGTGCAGCGATGGTCGAAACGCAGCTCGACGCCGGGCGTCTGCTCGGCCGCGTCGAGCAGGGCGATGTTCAGCCCGCCGCGCGACACGCTGCGGATGGCGTCGGCGGGGTCCTGGCTGTAGGGCTGGAAGACGGTGCCCCGGCCGGTGGCGTCGGTGAGCGTCTTGGGATGCATGATGCGCCCGGGCATGGGCAGGGCGTCCTGCAGCACCTGGTCGGCGATGCCCGCGGCCTCGAGGGCGGTGATGCCGCGAACGGAGAGGGCCAGGTTGATCGACCGCCCGCCCACGTACCCCGCCGCCCTCGGATCGCCCCGCCGCTCGGCCATGACGACCTCGAAGCCTTGTTTGGCGAGCAGCACGGCGAGCAGCGAGCCAGCGAGGCCGGCGCCGATGAGGAGGATGGGGGCGTCTTCTGGTGGAGTCATCGCGGCATGGTAGGGATCGGGCGCACCCGATCAGCCGGCGAACTACCCCGCGCGAGCATCAGGAGGAGCCATGGCCAAGCCGGGGTTCCCCGCCCGCCGAACGGAGTTTTCGACGTGCCGATCAGAGCGCTTGGCGTGCCGGATGGAGTTTTCGGCGTGCCGATCAGAGCGCTCGGCGTGCCGAAAATGATAATCTGTGTCGAGATCACGACATCCGGAGGCCGGAAACCGCTCTGGCGCGGCGTGGGGGCGGTTTTGGATATCCGGACGTGGATCGGGCAACGGCTGGAGGACTTCTCGGACGGCCGTAGGCTTCGGAACCGTCGAGCGCGGCTGCCGACTGGTCAGTCCACGATCACCCTCGCCTCGATCACCCTTCCGCTCGCGGGGTCAACTCTGACAACCAGCCAGCTGCTGTCGATCGCGAAGTACGAGCCAACATCGCCAAGATGGAAGGCGTGGTCCCAGCCGGCGAAGCCCCGGCCGTACGGCGGGCCGAACCGGTGCTCAAGTTCCGCCATGCCCGTGATCCGGCCCCGCTCGACCTGGCTGGCCGCGGCATGCCCGGCCCGGATGTGCGCGGGCGGGCGGAGGACGAGGTAGAGGGCGGCGAAGAGGCCGAGCGTCCCGATCACCAGGAGTGACAACGCCACCCCGATGAGCGCCTTCGGTCTCGCGTTGGAACTTGCCGCCATGCGATCATCGTACGAAACAAAAGGCGACGGCCCCGGAGTCTCCCCCGGGGCCGTCATGTGGTCGCGTGCGGCCTGTAAGCCGAGTTCTGTTCCCATCCCGGCGCGAACGGCCCTCCAGGACAGGCGACGGCCATTTCTCTGGCCACGCCGTTGCCGGCGTGATCGGAGCGAATGCTCCAGCGGTCTACCCGCCGCCTGCCGCCCGGGCCGGGCGTCGATGGCGTTCACTCTCGTGCGCACCATCGCGACGGCTGCGTGACCTTGCACGCGGTGGGGTTTGCCGTGCCCCGAGTGTCACCACCCGGGCGGTGCGCTCTTACCGCACCATTTCAACCTTACCTGTGCCTGGCTCCTCTTGAAGAAGAGCGCACGCCATCGGCGGTGTGTTTTCTGTGGCACTGTCCCTCGCCGGCTCGCGACCTGTTTCCCCCAAGAGCGAACCCGTGGGGGTCGAGTTCCGACGGGTGGGCGTTACCCACCACCGTTGCCCTGCCGTGCTCGGACTTTCCTCGAGCGAAACCGAAGCCTCGCCCGCGACCGTCCGGCCGCACCACTCGTACCCCCTACTATACGCGGACCGCCGGAGCACCCGCTTGGATTCCACGCTCGCCAAGTCATTGACCATATGGGCCACGCCCGAGCAAGCGCCGCTGCTCAAGGCGCTGGCCGACGAACTGGGCGCGTCGATCGTCGCCGCGGCCTCGCCCGTGCGCGCCCACGGCACGAAGCTGGCCGACGCGCTGGGCGCCACCTTCGCCGGCGATCTGCTCGACCTCCTGAACACCGACGCCAGGGCCGTGCTGCTGGCCACCGCGTGCGAGGGCTACGGCGAGGCGCTGCCCCAGGCCGTCGCGCGGGCGGCCGCCGAGGGAAGGCGCATCGCCACGCTCTCACCGCTGCCCATGCCGCCCAGCGACGCCGCCGAAGTGTGGCACGCGCCCATGCAGGGCCGCGTGCCGACCGACGCCGTGCGCTTCGGGCCTCTACTGCGTCACAGCCCCGCCGCGCAGGAGGCCGCCGAGACCTTGGTTGCTTTTGGCGCGGTCCGCAGCGCGATGTTCGCGGGCTTCCGAGACCCGACGATGGCCGGCCAGGGCGCGACGGGCGCGCAGCTGGTCGATGCGCTGGACCTCTTAGTCGGCATGCTGGGCGAGGCCGAGCGCGTGGAGGCCTCACTTAACGGGCCAAGCAAGCCAACGGCGAACCTGTCACTGGGCTCGCTCACCGGCGACCTGACCGCCCACGCCCGATTCGACAATGGCAGCTCGGCGGCCATCATGCTCAGCGACCGCGCGGGCGGCTGGCAACGCCGGGCCACGCTGCTGGGCGAGGCCGGGAGATTGGAACTGGGCGACGACGGCCACCGCTGGATCGACCCGGCGGGCAAGACCATCGACAGCACCGAACGCCGGGCGCGGTCCAAGGCGACCAATCACGATCGAGCGGCGATCGATGCCTTGGTGGGCTTCATGTCGCCCTTACTGGATGGCCGCGCCACGCCGCCGCTGGACACCCAGCACCTGGGCCCGATGGCGGCGGCTGTCTTGCTGAGTGCGAGGACGGGGCAGGCGGAGAGTCCGAGTACGTTAAGGGCGATGGTCTGAAGGAGGCATTAGGGATTGGGGATTAGGCATTAGGAGAAAAGAGACGCGGTCCGACCTGATGCCCAATGCCTAATCCCTAATGCCTTCTCCCCTCAATCCACCCGCGTCAACCGTGCATACTCCAGGATCAGCGTCTTCACCCCGATCCCCGTGAACTCCACGCGCGCCCGGGCGCCGGGGCCGGTGCCGCAACTCAAGACCTTGCCCACGCCGAACTGCGGGTGCCGCACACGCGAGCCGACCTTCAGCGCCGCCGCCTTCGACTCGTCGTCGTCGCCCCAGGGGTCGAAGTCGGCGCTCCCGCCGCTCGAGTAATCGCTGAACCCATCCGCCCGATCGCTGAAGCTCACGTGGCTCGCGTCCTGCTCGCCGATCTCGCTGAGGAAGCGGCTGGGGATCGTGCGCTCGGGCACGCCGCGGACGGCGCGGACGCGGGCGCTCGTGATCAGCAGCCGCTTCATGGCGCGGGTGATGCCCACGAACGCGAGGCGGCGTTCTTCTTCGAGCTCGGCCTCGCTCTCGCGGGTCCGGCTGTGCGGCAGGGTGCCCTCTTCGAGGCCGATCATCGCGACGGCGGGGAACTCCAGGCCCTTGCTGGCGTGCAGGGTCATCAAGGTAACAGCCCCGCCCGCCGCGTCGACGGCGTCCTGGTCGCTCACGAGCGCAACGGTCTCGAGCCACGCGCGGAGCATCGCCAGCAGCGGCGGCGCTTCGGCGTCGTTGCCCTGGCTGGCGCTCTGGGCATCGGTGAAGGCGAAGGGATCGCCCGCCGGGTCGTACTCGCGCTCGAACTCGGCGGCGCCGGTGATGAGCTGGTCGAGGTTGTCCAGCCGGCTCTCGTCCTCCTCGCCGCCACTCTTGGCGCGGCTCTGGTACATCGAACGCAGACCGCTGTCGTCGATGACCCGGGCGACCAGATCCGCCAGCGTCGCGCTCACCTCGGCGCCCATGAAGCTGCCGTGGCCTGTCCAGCCCTCGACCATCTCCACGAACTCTTTGCAGGAATTGCCCGAGCGGGATGTCACCTCGGCGTGCTTCTCGGGCTCGCGGAGCAGGTCGAACAGCGGCACGCCCGCCATGTTGGCGGCGGCGTCGAGCTTGTTCAGGCTGGTCTTGCCGATGCCTCGCGTGGGCGTGTTCACGATGCGGAGCAGGGAGATGTTGTCGGCCGGGTTCGCCACGACGCGCAGGTAGGCGATCGTGTTCTTGATCTCCTCGCGGTCGTAGAAGGCCGTGCCGCGGGCGATGCGATACGGTACAGCGTGCGAGCGCATGGCGTCCTCGATGACGCGGCTCAGCGCATTTGTCCGGTAGAACACCGCCATGTCGCGCCACTCGAGCCCATCTTCCGCGCGGGCCTTCAGCCAGTCGGCCACCAGCTCGGCCTGGTGGCGCTCGTCCTGGCAGAGCACGGCCTCGACCGGCTCGCCGCCTTGGGTGCGCGTGTACAGGTCCTTGTGCTTGCGCACCTTGTTCTTGGTGATGAGCGTGTCGGCGGCCTTGAGGATGGGCGCCGTGCTGCGGAAGTTCTCGCCGAGCGGGATGACCTCGCACGCGGGGTACTGCTGCTCGAACTCGAGGATGTTGCTGATGTCCGCCCCGCGCCAGCCATAGATGCTCTGGTCGGGGTCGCCCACCACGCAGAAGTTGGGCCCCTTCTCGCCGCGGCCGTCTTTTCCGGCTTCGCCTGCTAAGAGCGCAGCAATCTCGAACTGGGCCCTGTTCGTATCCTGGTACTCGTCGATGAGCAGGTACTGCCAGCGCTCGCGGAGCTCGGCTCGGGCCGTGTCGCTCTTGCGGAGCAGTTTCGCCGTCAAGAGCAGGAGGTCATCGAAGTCCACCGCGCCCGCCGAGCGCATGGCCTGCTGGTAGGCCCCGTAGATCCGCGCGACCTGCTTGGTGTAGAAGTCCATCGCGTTGGTGGCGTACGCGTCGGCGTCCTGCAGCTCGTTCTTGGCCCCGCTGATGGCGTTGAGCACGCTGCGTGGGGCCCAGTTGCTGCTGTCCATGCCCAGGTCCTTGATGGTCCGCTTCATGAGGGCCACCTGGTCGCTGGTGTCGTAGATGGTGAAGTCGGGCTTGAGGTGGGGCAGCGCCTCGTCGTCGGCGTACCGCCGCAGCAGCCGCGCGCACAGGCTGTGGAAGGTGCCGATGGTCAGCCCCCGCGTGCTGCGGGCGTCCATGCCGTCCTGCCCGCCCAGCAGCACGCCCACGCGCTCGCGCATCTCGGCGGCGGCCTTGTTGGTAAAGGTCAGCGCCAGGATCGACCACGGCGGCACGCCCAGCCGCACCAGGTGGCCGATGCGCCGCGTGATGACCCGGGTCTTCCCGCTGCCCGCGGCCGCCAGCACCAGCACGGGCCCCTCGGTCGCCAGCACGGCCCGCCGCTGGTTCTCGGTGAGGTCGGCCACCAGCGGGTCGGCGTCCGGATCGGCCTCAGGCCCGGCCTGCGGGCCGTAGGAATGCGGGTCATAAGGGTCGGCGTCGTGTGGCGTGTGGGTGCCATCCGTGGCGTGGGCGTGGTCCATGTCGCACAGTATGGACCCGCCCGGCGAACGTCCGGCCAGAAGCGACAGGCCCTAAGGGCAGCCGGCGTCAAAGGCGTTCTGAAACGCGAGGAAGTCGAAGATCGTGAGCTCGCCGTCGCCGTCGAAGTCGGCATCGGGACTCCCGGAATCAAAGAGATTCTGGAAGGCCAGGAAGTCGAAGAGGGTGAGCTGGCCGTCCGCGTCGAGGTCCGCCGGGCAGGGGTCCTCGGTGCACCCCCAGCGGGCGACATAGGCCGAGCCGGCGTCGCCCGCGTTGCGGAAGTCGCCGCCCAGGTACACCGCCTCGCCAAGGGCCGCCAGGTCGCGTACCGAGCCGTTGAGCGTTCCGGGAAGGGATGCCCATTCGGCGCCGTCCCAGGAGAGCACTTCGGTAACAATGGGCTCAAACGAAGGGGCGAATCTGCCAGCCATCAATCGTCTGCCCCACGGACCTTCGACGCTGGCCAGCGATGAGACCTGACCGACCACGCCCCCGCCGAGTGTCGACCACACAAGACCGTTCCACTTGCCAACGCCGTTGAACCGCTCACCGCCGATGAACGGAAAACTCCCGCCAACGTATAAGGCCTCACCCATTCCGTCGTCGTGCACCACCATGGTCTGAACGATCGAGTTGGGCCCCTCCGTGAGTGGTTGCCACGCGCTGCCGTCCCAGCGAGCAATGTTGTCCGCGTCCTCATCGCCGACGCGATCGAACCAGCCCGCGGCATACAGCATTGGCCCGTCCCCATCGTCGTACACCGCCAGGCTAAGCAAGTCCAGGCCACTGAACTGTTCGCCGAACCGCTGCCATTGCGTCCCGTCGAACTTCCACACCCACATCCAGTTAATACCCAGACGGACGATGCGCCCAGCCGCCGCATACAGCGCAGGGCCCGTTCCGTCGTCGAAGATCACGATGTCGTGCACCTCGGCGTCGATGCCATCGCCGACTTGCGTCCAGGCGGTCCCGTCCCAGCGGGCCACGTGGTGCACGGGCGTGCCGCCGGAGTTCTCAAAGCGACCCCCAGCATAGAGGGCCTCGCCGGTGCCATCATCGAGCCACGCCAGCACGTTCACGCGGTTGTCCAGCCCATCACCCAGGGCCGTCCACGCGCCATCCGCCCATCGCGCGACAGCGTCACCGGCCGGGTCGCCGCCGGCGTCGAGGAACGCACCGCCCGCGTAGACCACCTCCCGGCCGTCCTCCTCGCGGGGTGCGATCGTCCAGACCTTGTCGGCCAGGCCCGAGCCAAGAGGTGACCATGCCAGAGCGTCCCACTGGGCGATATTGATCGCCGGTGTGCCGGTGCCGGTGGAGGCGAACGCACCGCCAGCGAACAAGCCCGGACCATCGCCCGCGTCGTAGACCGCCAGCACACCAAGGCCACCTTGGAGGCCCGCCCCCACTGGCGCCCAAGCCGTGCCATCAAAGACCGCGATGTTTCCCACCGCGCCGCTGGGTATGGCATCGAACTCGCCGGCCGCGTACAGCCTCGGCCCATCGCCGGCATCGTGAACAACCAGCGCGTTGACCCGCGCGCCCAGCCCATCGCCGACCAACGCCCAGGCCGTCCCATCCCACCGGGCCACGCCGTCGCGCCCGCCAACGTGCAACTGGTCGCCCGCGCCCGTGTCGGCGATCGCCAGGTCCCACACGAACGGGCCAACGGGCCTTGGGATCTCCGCCCACGCCGCGCCGTCCCAGCGCCAGAGCCCCATGACACCCGCCCCGTACATCGCCGGACCATCCGGATCATCCTCGAAGGCGCGCAGCGTGTGCAGGTCGGCGTCCAGGGCGCCCGCCATGGGCGTCCACGCCGTTCCATCCCAGACCGCCTGGCCATCGACCGCCACGCCCCCGGCGCTGGTGAACGGGCCGACCACGTGCAGCCGCTGGCCCGACCCATCGTCGAAGACTTCCATGTCGTCCACGCGCTGGGGGATGCCCGAGCCAAGGGGCGACCACCGCTGGCCATCCCACCGGGCGATCCGGGCCATCGGCTCGCCGCCCGCGCGGGTGAACGACCCGGCGGCGTACAAGCCCGGTCCGTTGCCGTCGTCGTAGACCTCCAGCGCGAAGACGTGCGCATCGATCGAGCCGGCCAGTGTCAGCCCGCCGCCCACGGCGCTCCACGACGTGCCGTCCCACCGCGCGATGTTGGCCGCCGCGACGCCCCCGGCGATGGAGAACCGCCCGCCGATGTACAGCGCCTCGCCCGTGCCATCATCCCACACGCACGCGGCGCGCACGTCGCCGTCGATCCCCGGATAGCCGAACAACCCCTCGCCCCACCCCGGCTCGCACGGCCGCGTCGCCGTGGCCGCGGGGGCCCAGAGCATCGCGACCACACCCACCAGGGCGAGAACGCCCCGCTTGCCTGTCCAACCCATCCTCGCACCTCTCTCGCTCGCGACGCGCCGGCCGCTGACACGCAGCATACCACAGAGCCGCCGCCGCGCCAACACCATCTGGGCCCCTCGCGTCGGTTCGGCCACGCCGGGCCGCTCAGTACCGCCGCACCACGTCCGAGAGCCCCGGCCGCTCGCGGTCCTCCCGCGGCCCATCGGCCCTTCCAATATGAATAAACCCCGCCAGCCGCTGGCCGGCCTCGCAGCCCAGCTCTTCCAGCACGCGGGCGTCGAAGGCGTACCACTCGGTCAGCCACAGGGCCGCGTAGCCCAGGGCGTTCGCTCCATGGACCAGGTTCATGCACGCCGCCCCGGCCGACAGCGCCTGCTCCCACGCCGGCACCTTGGGGTGCTCGACCGGGCACGACACCACGGCCACCACCACGGGCGCGAAGCACAGCCGCCGGCGGGCCATGATCTTCTGGTCCTCGATGGCGTCGGGGTTGTCCGCATCGAAGCACCGGCCGATGAACGCGCCGAGGCGCTCGCGGCCCTCGCCGGCGATCACCACGAACCGCCAGGGCGTCAGCCGCCCATGATCGGGCACGCGGGCGGCGATGGTGAGCATGGCCTCCAGCTCGGCGTCGCTGGGGCCGGGGGCGTCATCGGCACCCGCAAAATCCCGCAGCCGGGGCGAGCGGCGGGTGCGGAGCAACTCGAGGGCGGGGGCGTTGGTCCGGTCGTTCATCGTCCGAGCCTACGCCGCCATCCCTACTCGCACCCCGCATCGAACGCGTTCTGGAACGCCAGGAAGTCGAAGATCGTCAGCGCGCCATCCCCATCGAAGTCCGCCGCCGGGTCGCCCGCGTCGAAGGCGTTCTGGAACGCAAGAAAATCGAAGATCGTCAGCGCGCCGTCGCCGTCGAGGTCCGCCCGGCAGCGGTCGATGGTCGCCAAAAAGATGCCATCCTGGCTGAACGTGTCGATCGAGACGTTCATGACCACCCGGCTGCCCGAGAGCACGCGGGAACGCAGGTTGAAGTTGTACACCTCGCCCCCGCCCGGCAGGGCCTGGCCGTTGCGGAGGACCTCGACGACCTCGCCGTTCACCCAGGCGTAGAGCGCCGTCACGTCGGCCGATTCATCGCTGCCGCGGAACAGCACGATGTCGCCGTCGACGGCGATGCCGCTCACGAACCCGAAGGTCTCGCCGGTGGGCATGGTGTCGCCGCGCTTGACGACCTCCTGCAAGCCCGTCGATTCGTCCCACAGGTACAGCGCGGAGTAGAACGCCCGCGGCAGGCCGCCGCTCGAGCCGCCCACGAGCACGCGCTGGCCATCGGTGTCCAGCGCCGAGACGGTCTCGTAGTTGACGCCCGCGGGCGCGCCCAGCATTGGTTGGCCCTCCTGGGCGATCAGCGTCGTCTCGCCCGTGGAGGCGTCCCACACCCACGCGCCCCACAGCGTGCCGATGTCCGAACCCGTGGCGATGCCCCAGAAGGCCACCCAGTCGCCGCCCGCGTGGGCGGGCTCGAGCTCGAAGTAGCTCCCCCCGCCGGGCGCGGCCATGCCGCGCGTCGCCACGGGCGTGATGGCCCCGCCCAGGGTCGTGAAGAACACCGGCTCGCCCGCGTAGCCCGCGTCGGTGTAGGCCACGCCCGCGTCGTTCTGCGCCGGCAATCCGGGGATGCGCACGCCGGGGAAGAGCTCGTCGATGACCACGCTCACCCCGCCGGCGCCGTCCGCATTGACGAGGTACAGGCCCTCCCACTCGCTGCTGGGCACGAGGAACTGCGACGAGCCGGGGAAGACCACGCCCGTGCCGCGGATCGTCGCGTTGGTCAGGTTGTTGAAGGGGTCGCCGTACGTCGGGCTCACCGTCGCGTCGGTCTCGGCCAGCACGATCGTCTCGCCCGTCACGATGTTGTGCGTGCAGATCGCCTCGCCGCCATCGACCGCCCCCACCCAGAAGGCGATGCGGTCGCCATCGAGCCCCGCCAGACCGCCGCCGGCGTAGCGGTCGCCATTGGGCAGCACGTCCCCCTCGCCGATGACCTTCTCGATGGTGACGCCCTGGGCGCACGCCCGCTGGGCCAGGCCGGCCAGGCCCGGGCACGAGGCGGCGATCGCCGCGAGGGCGAAGACGCGGGTGGTGTTCTGGCAATCCATACAAATCCTCTCGCTGGCGGGGTCGGGGGTGTCGCTGCGGGTTCTTGCGTGCAACGCCCGCGCCGGTTGCACGCGAGCACGATTCCACCACGATCGGGCCCATCCATCGGCCGCCATCGGCCAACGCGGGCCGCCGCGGGGCCAGCGTTGGTCACCCCCGGCCCCCCGCCACGCCGCCGGCCAGCCCGATCCCA
>JBITAF010000112.1:0-5931 GCA_044440025.1 Phycisphaerales bacterium JB060
ACCCCGGCATGCGCCTGGCGAATCTGCTGGCCCGCGACCGACGACACCTCCGCCGCTGCGCCCGCCACCGATGCCCAGTGGCGCCTGGCCTCCATGCCCGCCGACGCACAAGGTGTCAAGAGCATCAAGGACACCGCCGCAGAGGGCGACACCGTCACCGTCCGCGGAATCATCGGCGGCCGCAAGGACGCTCTCAGCAAGGACTCGGCCTTCTTCGTCATGGTCGACCCGGCTCTGGAGAACATCTGCATCAGCGAGGACGACCACTGCGCTACGCCCTGGGACTACTGCTGCGCCATGCCAGAGGACATCCAGGCCAACAGCGCCACCGTCCAACTCGTCGACGCCGACGGGAACCCGCTCGAGTTCGACCTGTCGGCCCGGGGCGTCTCGCCGCTGGATGAGGTCGTGGTTGTGGGCACTGTGGCCGCCCGCCCCACGCCGGAAGTCCTGACCATCCGCGCCTCGGGGCTTCACCGCGTGGGCCAGTAGGCCATAATGCCCCATGTCCGACGCGCAGAAGATCACCAGCGCCCTGAGCGAGCTGCACACCCGCTACGCCGACCTCAATGAGGGCGAGCTGGCCGACTACATCCCAGAGCTGGCCAACGTCGACCCCTCGCTCTTCTCCATCGCGGTCGCCACCGCCGACGGGAACGTCTGCGCGGTGGGCGATCGCGACGTGCCCTTCACCATCCAGTCCTCCTCCAAGCCCTTCACCTACGGCCATGCCCTGGGCATGCACGGCCGCAGCATGGTGCTCAGCCGCGTGGGCGTCGAGCCCACCGGCGACGCCTTCAACTCCATCATCAAGCTCGACGCGGCCAACCGCCCGCACAACCCCTGCGTCAATAGCGGCGCCATCGCCGTCACCAGCCTCCTGCGCGAGATGGATGCCACCGCCAGCGTCAAGCAGCTACTCGACAGCTTCAACCGCTTCGCCGGCCGGAAGCTCAGCGTTGACCTACCCATCTTCACCAGCGAGCGCACGCATGGCAACCGCAACCGCGCCATCGCCTACCTCATGCTCCACTTCGGCATGATCGAGGGCGATGTCGACGCCATCCTCGATCTCTATTTTCAGCAGTGCGCCATCCAGGTCACCTGCAAAGATCTGGCCGTCATGGCCGGCACCCTGGCCAATGGCGGGATCAACCCCGTCACCCGCGAGCGCGCCCTCGACGCCGCCTACGTCCGAGACGTCCTCACCGTCATGCAGACCTGCGGCATGTACGATTACTCGGGCCAGTGGGCCTACACCGTGGGCCTCCCCGCCAAGAGCGGTATCTCGGGCGCCATCTTCGCCGTCGTCCCCGGTCGCCTGGGCATCGCCTGCTACTCGCCCAAGGTCGACCACCACGGCCACAGCGTGCGCGGCCTGCGCGTGTTCGAGGATCTCTCCCACGAGTTCGGCCTGCACCTGTTCGAGGTCGACCACAAGGACGGCACCACCGCCATCGACTCCATGTTCGAGAAGCGATCGCCCTACGCCCAGCCGGCCACCGACGCGTTGCCCGAGAGCCCAACGGCATACACGCCCGATCGCGGGCGTGCTCCGGAACACTCAGACTAGTTTGGGCCGAGACGAGTCGTGCTCAGCTGGCCTCGGCCCGTGGATGCGCCTTGTCATAGCTCTCACGCAGCCGCTGACCGCTCAGGTGCGTGTACACCTGCGTCGTGCTCAGCGACTGGTGCCCGAGCAGCGCCTGCACGGCCCGAAGATCGGCGCCGTTGTCCAGCAGGTGCGTCGCGAACGTGTGCCGCAGCGTGTGCGGGCTGATCGAAGAATCCAGGCCCACCATCCCCAGATACTTGTCAAGCTTGCGCCGCACCGAGCGGCTGCTCAACCGCTTGCCGTGCTTGTTGATGAACAGCGGGGTCTTGTCGGCCTCGCCCTTGAGCACACCGCCGAACCGCGGGTCGGTGCGCAGACGCTCCACGTAGCGGCCCATGGTCTCCATGGCGCGCTCGCCCAGGGGTACCAGCCGCTCCTTGTTGCCCTTGCCCATCACGCGGATGACCCGCTGCTCGAAGTCCACGTCGGCGAATGACAGGCCTACCAGCTCGCTCACGCGCAGCCCGGTGGAGTACAGCGTCTGGAGGATCGCGCGGTCACGAGTGCCCAGCACGTCCTTCTCATCAGGAGCGCTCAGCAACTGCTCGACCTGCTCGATCGTGATCGCCTTGGGAAGACGCTTGGTCTGCCGAGGCGTGCGGATCTGCACCATCGGATTGCCGCTGGCAACCTTGCCCCGCACCGCCCACTTGAAGAACGAACGCAGCGTCGCGATCTTGCGCGCCAGCGTCGCCGCCGAGTAGTGGTGCGCGTCCAGGTGCTCGAGGAACTTGCGAATCAGTTCGCTATCGGCCTCGCAGATCGTGTCGGTCAGCGTCGGGCCCGCACCCGTCTGCCCCGCAAGGCGACGCTCGTACGCGGCCTGCTCGGCGGCCGGATCGATCTCACGCTGCAGGTGCTCGACCAGGAACTCGATGAACTGCTTCAGATCGGCTCCATAGCACCGGGCGGTGTAAGGGCTGAACTGACGCTCATCGGTCAGGTAGTTGCTGAAAGCTTCGGTGACCGGCAATGCCGTCATAACTGCACTCCTTCGCGGGGCCCACCGCGGACCCTGCCGGCGTCTTCGCGAGGTCCGACTCGCACGCCCGACACCAGAGATATCGGCCAGTTCACAGACCGGATTTGGTTCTGTTCATCGTTTCTCGATGTCTTTTTCAATCCGATCAATACAGGTTTCCCCGTGACTACTCGCCCCCCGGGCCACCTGTGGCCCGATCGCGGGCCAGACGTACCCATTCACGCTGCAAAAGCCCACCCACGGCCTCGAACGTCACAAACCGCTCGTACGCCGGCATGCTCCGCAGGTATCGCTCCCAATCCAGCGAAGAAACCGACTCCTTCCGGCCCTCGGCGTACCGCCTCACCCGCATCTTCACATCGTGGTCGCGACCGTCGAGCACCATCATCACCGAACTCGCCGGCCCGCGGCCCTCCAGGCTCTGCGTGCCGAAATAGTCGTACTCGGTCGGCTCGTCCCGAAGATCGCGCGGGTCGATCTCGATCTCCCTCAACCCTCCCCGCGCCAGAGTCCCGGGCCGGGCGTACAGACCCAGAGCAATCCCCATGGTCGGCTGGTATGGGTCGTACGCGGTGATGCTGCCCACCACCACGCCATCAGCCCCGACCGCACGAGCCAGGCGATCCAAGTCCGCCGGCGTCTGCGGATGGGCCATCTCCAGCGTCGCCATCGCGTCCAGCGTGCGATTCAGCGGCAACGCCCGCAGCCCCCGCGCCTGGGTAATCGTCGCCACCAGCGTGTCGCTCACCGCCAGGCGGTCCACCGCCGTCGTCCCGCTCTCATTGCGTAAGGGCACCACCGCCCACACCGGCTCGGCCGGCGTGCTTGCATACGGCGACATCAACTGCTGCGGCGGCTTCAGCGGATCTGGCCTGGCACACCCCGACAGCACGGGCAGCACGAACAGCACACATAGCGCGACTCCCGCGCTCCATTGCTTCATACAGCATTGTTGCACCAAAAGACAACGCCCGGAGTTACCGGGCGTTGTATCCTCGCAAACGAGGGTTTATCCCATGATTTCGGCTCAGTTGCCGCTGTCGGGCACGCCGGTGTAGGTCGGGCCCTGGCCAGTCGGGTTGGCAGCATCAGGGTCGATGCCCGTCGCCGCCAGGATGGCGTTGTTCGCGCTCATCGACCAGATGTTGTCCACGCCGCCGCGGTCGGAGATGTAGAAGATCTCGTTGCCAGGGCCCCAGGCGGGCATCAGGTTCACCGCGTTGTCGTCGGTCAGTTCGACCAGACTGGTGCCGTCCTGGGCCACCATCCAGAGCTGGGCCGAGGTCGGGCGGGTCTCTTCCATCCGGGCCCACTGGGTGGGGTTGGGCACCGTGGCGAAGGTGATCCACTTGCCATCAGGGCTCCACGCCGGATTGATGCACGCGGCGTAGGGACTCGAGGCCACCTGGGTCAGGTTGCTGGCGGTCATGCCGCTGAAGTCCATGCTCCAGATGGTGAAGGCGCGGTCGCCCCGCTCCTTGCTCTGCTGGAACAGGATCCGCTCGCCGTTGCCGTTGGCGCTGTTGCCCTCCACGGGCGACCACTGCGGGAACAGCCCGTAGGTGAGGAACTTGCTCACCCCCGGGTTGCTCACCTCGGTCACCCAGATCTCCCACTTGCCGCTCACCTCACCCAGGCGGCTGAAGGTCAGGAACTTGCCATCGGGCGACCAACTGGGGTGCAACTCGTGGCTGCTCTCGGTGGTGATCTGCACGGCCTTGCCACCGGTGGTGGGCATGACGAACAGGTCCCAGTTGCCCGAGCGGTTGCTCGAGAACGCCACGCGGTTGCCGTCGGGGCTGAACTTGGGCATGACGTCGTTGCCCTCGCTCTTGGTCAGACGGGTAATCACCCGGCTGTTCACCGGCTTGATGAAGATGTCGCTGGTCAGGCTGTGCTGGGTGCTGGCGAACGTGATGTACCGGCCATCGGGTGACACGTCGGGGTCAAAGTCGGCGCCCTCCACGCTGAAGCTGACCTGCGCCAGGTTGTTTCCACCGATGCGGTCCGGGTCGAGCGCAACCAGGCCGGCGTTGTCCGTGAACACCTCGCCGTAGAAGCCGTGCACCTCGTCGGTGGGCTGGAACTGGGCCGGGGTCTTGGGGCTCAGGCTCAGACGCTCGCCCGCCTGCGGGGCCACACCGGTGCGCTCGAAGCCCTGCGAGCCGTCGGCGGTCAGGCCGATGGCGTACGGATCGACCGGCGTGGCCGTCGACGGCGCACGCTGGCGGTCGTAGCGGCTCTGGGCCACGGGCTGGCGATAGCCGCCCGTCGCTGGCGAGATGCCGGAAACCGGCCGCTGCTCGCTGGTGCGCACCGTCGGGCCAGCATTCGCGCTGGCGCCCGAGCCCGTGCTGCAAGCGGTGGTCAGGCCGGCAACCGCGATCAGCGCCGCGGCGGCCAGGACAGTCGAGTTTGTGCTGCTGCTCATCATCGTTCGAGTCTCCATCCCTGGTTCACGGTCCGTGAAGACGGATCGGCGGGCCAACCGCGGCCCTGTCTTTTGGCGCCCCCACGGCACACGCCGCGGCTGGCGGGCGGATGGCCCGGACACACTCGCCCGGTCATGCCGCCCATGCCGGTTGTTTCGACCCACCATCGACCCGCCTGAAGCCCAAGTGAAGAAAACGGACCCAAATTCACACCGCCGCGTTGGTTATGGGCCTCACAACAACACAAAATGGCCCCTCGCTCTCGCGAAGGGCCTTGCACCACGGCTCCGGTTTGTCTGGGTCCCAGCTGTCAGTCGACCTGACTGTCGGACGAGCGCCCCACGATCGCCGGGGTCTCGCCACGCCTCACCCAGGGCACGTTGCGACGCTGGTCGGTGTGGGTCAGGTGCTCCAGGTAGTGCCGCAACTCGGGCTCGGCGAATCGCTGCAGAAAGTCGGACGAGGCCGAACGGTTGATGGTGATGATGCGATCGACGACCTGCTCCCGGGTCAATCGCGTTGAAGTGCCAGGCGAGCGGACCTCCGCCATCTCGCACGACGCGGGCAACACCGCCACATCGCGCATGATTCGTCTCCGATTATGCCGCCCCACGCTCGCACAACAGGCCTGGCGGGGAACGGTCTTGGGGGCGGGGTGGTGTCGGCCCTTCCCACACGGTCCGATTACATTTTCCGGCCACTCGGAATCGGCCCACACAGGCGTAAAATCGACCATGCTGCTCTTTGGCCCAAGGTCTGGTGGTGGGTGGATGCTCCGCTCACAAGGTGCTGAGCCCGGCTGGCCCGTGTGGGCCGGCAATATTTTTTTCAGCGCCCCAGAGCCCGAGCCCAATCAAACACTGACCGCGTGGTCGGGCTGGTTCGACGAGGACGCCCTCCCC
>JBITAF010000113.1:0-29625 GCA_044440025.1 Phycisphaerales bacterium JB060
CTCGGCATTGGGCCGGCAGACCAGAAACGCGGGCGCGCCCGTGTGCGGCAACGTGTCCGCCCACGGGCATCGAGAGGGCCTGCCTCCCCAACTCGCGGCATAGCGAAGGCGGCCGGAGAGCCCCCACGATTCGGCCCTCCAGACACCCTGCGAGTCCATCCGCCCGATCTGGACCGCGATCGCCCGATCGCGGCCACACACCTCGATCAACGCCAGGGCCAGTCGCTCGGCCAGATGCGGCGATGGGATCGCCGGCACACGCGAGAGGGCCCACGACGCGCGGAGCGTCCGGCCGGCCATCTCCATCGCGTGCTGCCGATCGCTGGTGGCGGGTTCCGCCGCGTACGCGGCACGTTTATACTTTTCGGCTGCAATCATTGGGCTATCCCCCAGGCTTTTGGGGGGGATATCGGGTGCTTCAGACAATCGTGACACACTGCCCCGCGCCCGCGTCCGACCCACCACACAATACTGTGCCCCAGATCCGACATCCCGTGCACGAGGCCACACATTTGTGCGACCCTCGGGCGTGTCCGGCTCCAAAACACTGCAACTTAGTAAGGATGGTTTTTGTATGCAGCAGCAACACCCCCAAGCAGGGGAAGCGCACGGCGCACTGCCGGCAGGAGCGAGGATCCTGGTCATTGGCGCCGGGCCCACCGGTCTGGGTGCCGCGTGGCGGCTGCGTGAGCTGGGCCACACCAACTTCGAGGTGCTCGAGGCCAATCCCTACGCGGGCGGGCTGGCCCACTCCTTCGTCGACGACGCGGGCTTCACGTGGGACATCGGCGGCCACGTCATGTTCAGCCACTACGACTACTACGACAAGGTCTTCGAGACCGTCATGGGCCAGGACTTCCAGCTCAACGACCGCGAGAGTTGGGTGCGCATGCGGGGCACGTGGGTGCCGTACCCCTTCCAGAACAACATCCGCTACCTCCCGCCCAAGGACGCCGCCGACTGCCTGGTCGGGCTCATCAACGCACAGGCCGCCGACGCGCCCAGCTACAAGGACGCGGCCAACTTCGGCGAGTTCATCGACCGCGTCTTCGGCGAGGGCATCGCCCGCCTGTTTATGCGGCCGTACAACTTCAAGGTCTGGGCCCACCCGCCCGAGATGATGAACAAGCACTGGATCGGCGAGCGAGTGGCCGTGATCGACGTGGAACGCGCGGTGCGCAACGTCGTCGAGGGCAAGGACGACTTTGGCTGGGGCCCCAACAACCAGTTCAAGTTCCCCTTGCGCGGCGGCACGGGCGAGTTCTACCACCGCATAGCCCAGAGCCTGCGCGAGCACATCCGGCTGTCCACCAGCGTCGTGCGCATCGACGCGGCACGAAAAGTCGTCACCGTGCGCACCGGCCAGGGCGAGACCAAGGAACTGCCATACGACGCGCTGATCTCGGCCATGCCACTCGACGTGCTCTGCACCGACATCATCGCCGATGCGCCCGAAAAGGTTCGCCAGGCCGCCGGTGGGCTCCTGCACTCGGCCGGGCACATGGTGGGCGTGGGCCTGAAGCGACCGTGCCCGAGCACCAAGAGTTGGATGTACTTCCCCGAGGATAACTGCCCCTTCTACCGGGTGACGTACCTGAGCAACTACGCGCCCTACATGACGCCCAACCAGACGGGAGCCAATGACACGCACTACTCGCTGCTCTGCGAGACCAGCGCGAGCGGGCATAAGCCCGTGGACCCCGGCACCGTCGTCGAAGAGACCATCGCCGGCCTGGAGAACGCCGGCCTCCTCGAGCCGGGCGAGCGAGACGACATCGTCAGCACCTGGCACCACGCCGTGGAGTACAGCTATCCCACGCCCTCGGTCGATCGCGACGAGCGGTTATCGGTCGCCATTCCCTGGCTCGAGGCCTGCGGCATCTACAGCCGGGGTCGGTTCGGCATGTGGAAGTACGAAGTCGCCAACACCGATCACACGCTCATGCAGGGCGTCGAAGTCGTCGACCGCCTGCTGCGGGGCGAGCCCGAGCACACCATCGGCATCGTCTACAACGTGACCGAGGATGGGCGCGAGGCCGCGGGACACGACCGCCCGACGGTGGCCGGCTCGGGCGAAAAACGCCTGATCGCGCCCAAGGCAAAACCCGCACCTGCGGAAGACGTGGCTGAGGCGGAACTTGGAGCCAGCCTGGGCAACCCGACCAGCCCAAACGCCACATGAATACGTATTAACCCGAAGTATAACTTCGGGCGGACGTTGCTGACCCCGCCGAAATCTTGCGGATTGTGCCGGTTGCACCGCCTATTCGGGCGAAAGCTGGCCGAGTTCCAAACCCGGCGCACACTTAGAACACTGAGAGATGTCGGCTCCCTTGTGGTGGCCGAGCAGGGAGATGGGGCGACCATCGCCGTTGTTGTTGTGTGGTATGGGGATGGGAAGGCTCAGGGGTATGGGCGTTCTAACGAGCCAATCGAATAACCCCCTCCTGGGAGGGCGCTGGCAGGCCGACGTGCTGGCGATGACCGACGAGGCCCACCTCGTCGCGTGGTCGCCCTCGCCACGCCGACAGCTCGACTTTCTGGCCTCCTTCGGGCAGTTCCTCCAGGCCCAGATGCACACCGAGGTGTTCCGTTTCCATGGCCGCCACATCCACGACCTCGAGTCGTTCTGCTCGCAACTGGAACGCAGCATTCCCGGGCCATCGCTCGCCCGCAGGGTTCACGGCCCACGCGGCGTCGTCTCGCTGCTCCGCGGACGCGATCCCGCCCACAGTGGTCCGGCCAGCCGGTACCGCTTCCTGCTCTGGGACGACGCCCACGTACTGCTCGAGAACGATCGCCACCTCTTTGGCGAGCTGGTCGACGCGATCATCGGCGTCTCGGCCGAATCGGAGTACGTGGGCGACGACCTGCTCCTGATCCAGCGCGCGATGTTCGCGGGCAACGCCTCGCTGAAGACCTACGCCGACGACCCCCAGGGCCAGTTCAGCATCTGGCTGCCCGATGGATTCGACGAGCCGTTCTGGGAAGTCGTCACGGGCATCGAGGCGCCGTCGATCAACACGCTGCCGATCGACCGCCTCGTCTCACCCAACGGCCGCTGACCCTCGCGGGCCATTTTGCCAGTTCCGATCGGGTCTGTTAGTCGCACCCCGCCGCGAAGGCCGTCTGGAAGCACGCGAAGTCCTCCGTATCGATCCGACCGTCGCCGTTGCAGTCGGCCGCAGAATCGCCCACGGAGAACGCGTTCTGGAAGCAAAGGAAGTCGAAGATGGTCACGGCACCGTCGCCATCGCAGTCGGCCGCACACCCGTACGAGCCGTACACCTCGTAGGGCAATGACACCTGGCTGCCGCCGTCGGTGCGATTGCGTGCCGGCCTCCAGGCGCCCAGCACACGCTGCCTCGCCGCGCCGGCTACCGGCCGCTGGTCGTCCCCCATGTACGGGCTGTAAGGCCCGCCATCCAGCGTCCCCTCCATAGTCCACACCAGCCAGTAATCACCGGCCTGGACCGACCACTCCAGATCGCCGGCGGTCAACGCGTACACCGGGCGATCGATGGTGAAGCCAACACCGTTCATGGCGACGAAGGTATTGGTCGGCTCGGCGCTGGTGAGCATGTTCGTGTCAACATCGCCCGCCACGCGAGAGCTGCCCGCATCACCCGGCCGGCCGCTCCAGAGCTCCAGACCAAGGGTGTCGATGGTCGACCCGGCGATGGCGCCCTGCTGGTATCCATACACCACCACCGAATCGATGATCGCATCGCCATCCAGGGTGATCGGCTCGGCAAGGCGGTAGGCCAGCGTGGCGTGTGCGCTCACACCGGCCGAGGCCCCGTCGGGCACGGCCCAGATCAGATCGGCTCCGGTCTCGTGGGCACCCGGCATGGATGAGAGCGGGCCATTCTGGACGAGCACCTGCTGCCCGGAAGCGACAGCGGCCGCGCACCCGAACGAAGCAAGAACGATACCGGTCCGCAACGCGGCGATGGTCAGGGTCTGGAACATGGGTCTCCTCCGCAGGCAGATTACGCATCGCCGCACAGCATCGCTACAGCGCAAAACCCCCTCGGGCCAGCGATGGCAGCCTGCCGCGGGCCGATCCGTCGCAATCGACGCGCAAGATCCGCCGATCGGGAAAATCTGACCGAAATTGCAGGATCGGCATAAACCACCCACCACTACCGAGCCGATGCGTTACCTGGCGCGAGAGCCATGGTGGCCAAAGACGCCCCCGGCATGGCCAAGGTGGTAGGCCAGCGGGGACGAAACGGATTCTTCCACACGGTGGTGATAGTCATGGATGCGGCTCAACAGATCGAACTCAAGCGTCTGGAACTCGAAGGCGACATCAACCAGGCCAATGTCGGGCCCTACAGCTTCGACCGGCGGCGGGCGGCTCGGACCCCGGCCACCGGCCGGCGGCTGGGCGTGGTCTTCGGCTCGCACGGCGGCCGGTGGCTGCTGCCATTCGAACTCCGCGACACCAGCGCCAATGGGCTGGGCCTGGTCTGCGATCAGGACCTGCACCCGGGCGACCGCGTCACGCTGTACGACGAGGGCCGCCGCGCAACCTTCATCAAGGGCCGCGTGACGCGATGCCTGGCCCGGGAAGACGGCAAGTTCGATCTGGGCCTGACGGTCTGAATACAGAGCCCGCACGCCGTCAGTCGGTGGCCTCTCGCATGCTTGCCCACGTGGCTCGGTAGCGCCGGGTCATGTCGTCGAGCGCTTGCGGCACGACGCGGATCTGCGCGACAGTGGTAATGAAGTTGGTGTCCCCGCCCCATCGCGGCACCACATGCACGTGCAGGTGGCTGGGCACACCCGCGCCGGCCGCCCGGCCCTGGTTAATGCCCACATTCAGCCCCTGGCACTCGAGCGTGCGTTCGGCCAGATCGCAGGCCAGCTCAACGAGCATCCATAGGTGCGCGCGGTCCTGCGGCTCGTAATCGAGCAGACGCGGCCGAGGCTCGCCCAGGGCCACCAGCAGGTGCCCGTTGGCGTAGGGAAACGCGTTGAGCAGGATCATGCCCCGCTCGGTGCGCGCCACCACATGGTTGGCCTCATCGGCGTCCGCATTGGCCCAATAGGCCGAAAGGAACGTCCCCCCCGAGCCATCGCTGGCCTTCGGGATGGGGTCGCCCAGCGACTCGAGATATTGCAATCGCCAGGGGGCGTGGATGCCCTCTGGGCCGGCCGGGCGGTTATCGGATCCGACACCCTGTCTCGTATAGTCCTCGGAGGGCATGCCTGACTGTAGCGGACTGCGCGCGCCGCTCCGTTCGGCCGATATGGAAGGGAGCACAAGCGGAGGTTCCGACATATGCGCATCGAAGACATCATGACACGCCAGGTGAAGACCGCAAAGTTGGACGACACCCTCGAACACGTGCAGGAGTTGTTCACCCGATACCGCTTCCGGCATATGCCCATCGTGGGAGACAAGGGACGGCTCGTGGGAATCATCTCCGACCGCGACATGCTGGCCAATGTCAGCCCCTTCGCCGGCACCATCAACGAGCGGGCGGCCGACGCCAACAGCCTCAAGCGGCGGGCGCACCAGATCATGACGCGCGATCCCCAGACGGTTTCACCACAAGAGACCGCAGAGGGCGCCACGCTCATGCTGCTGCACAGGCGGATATCGGCCCTGCCGGTGGTCGATCAGAACGGCCGGCTGGTGGGCATCGTCACCATGCGGGATCTGGTCCGATGGCTGTTGAACCACGCGGGCGTGGACCAGCGCAAGCCAACGGACGACGCAGCCTAGGGATATTGCCTATTACGGGAGTCGGGCGTCCGGTGGTCGACCCGGGCAGCGGGGATATACTTTCTGTTCCACGCACCAGACGCATCCTCGGAGCCGGCCATGAAGCAGGAAACTCACCCCACGTACTACCCAAACTGCAAGGTCTATCACAACGGCGAGGTTGTGATGACCGTGGGCGCCACCGTGCCCGAGATGCACGTGGAAGTCTGGTCGGGCTCGCACCCGTTCTTCACCGGCAAGCAGGCCTTCGTCGACGCCGCCGGCCGAGTTGAGAAGTTCCAGCGCAAGTTCGGCGGCAACTACTTCGCCGGCAAGGACAAGAAGAAGGGCAAATAAGCCCCTCCGGTTTTCCTCCGCCATTTTCGCCCGACACCATCGATCACCCGACCGCACGGCTCGCCGTGCGGTTTTGCGTTGGTGCGCCATGCGTTATGGGGCCCGCCAATCTGCCCAGCCATCAAGGGCCGCACGGCTTCCGGCCAGAGGCACGACACTCCGCTTCAGGCAGACAGGGCGGGGGGGAATCTGTCGATGAACGGTACAGGAAGCCCCATGCAAGTTGTCACGGAAGCCACGACAGCGTCCAGCATCTTCGCCGCCCAACCGAGCGGGGCTGCCCTTCCCCTTCAGAAACGCGAGCGATCACAGGCCGGGGAGCAGCTCAGCGATGCGGAAAAGCGCAAGTTGGAGGAGCTCCGCAAGACCGATCAGCGCGTCCGCAGGCACGAAGAAGCCCACCGGACGGCCGCCGGGGCACTCTATCGAGGGGGCCCCAACTACATCTACGAAACCGGCCCCGACGGCAAACGGTACGCCGTCGCCGGCTCGGTTCAGATCGACACCTCTCCGGGCCGCACCCCCGAGGAAACCATCCAGAAGGCCGCGCGAATCCGCCGCGCCGCGCTGGCGCCCACCGACCCCTCGGGCTCGGACCGTGCTGTGGCATCGAAGGCCACACGCATGGAGGACGCGGCCCGACAAGCCCTCGTCAGCAAGAGCATGTCCGGGAATGATGCCCCCGAGGTCTCCACGCGCACGCCGCCCGTCCCGCCCATACGCGATGATGCCACGGAGGCATCAAACGATCGTGGTGACACCCAGCCCCCGAAGATCGACCGCCGCAAGCCAATGACGGTCGAGACGTTGTCGCCCGGAGACCTTGGCGGCGAAGTCTGGGCGACGGTCAGCGCCCTCAGCAACTCGGCGCAGTTGAACCAGGATCGGCGGGCCGACGAGATGCCAACGCCCACCCCGCACGTGGACGTCATGGCCTAAACGGGCCGGCTCGCCTGCTTTCGCAGGATCACGATCAACGCCGGCGCGGCCAGGATCGCCACCACCACGCCCGTGGGCAGCCGGCCGGTCTCCATCGGCAGGGCCCGCGCGACCGTGTCACTGGCCAGCATCAGCACCGCCCCCACCATCGCCGCGCCGAACACCAGCGGCCCGTGACGCGGGCCCATCAGCATGCGCACCAGGTGCGGGCACACCAGCCCCAGGAACGCGATCGGCCCAGCCAGCACGACCGCGATGGCGGTGAGCACGCCCGAGACCAGCACCATCTCCACCCGCAAACGCCGCAGCGGCACGCCAGCGGTGAGAGCCTCGTCCTCGCCCATGGCCGCCGCGTCGAGCGCCCGGCCACGCCGGGCCACCCACAGCACGCCCGCCAGCGTCACACCGCCGGCCAGCAGCATCTGGGCGGTGGTGAGCGACTCGGTGAGCGAGCCGAAGTACCAGCCACCCTCCAGCCTTGCGCTGGGCGGCATGAGGGCGCGCACGGCACTGGCCATGGAGCCCAGCCCGATCGCCAGCGCCACACCCACCAATATCAGCGTCACCGGCTCAACCTGGCCCCGCCGCCGGCCCAGCAGCAGCACGAGCCCCAGCGCCCCGATCGACCCGGCCAGCGCCGCCACGTCGTCGCGGATGGCCCACCCCGCCGCGTGCACCACCGTGACGGCCAGCACCGCGCCGGCCGACATTCCCAGAAGGTCGGGCGAGGCCAGCGGGTTGCGCAGCATGGCCTGCAACGCCACGCCCGCCGCGCCCAGGGACACCCCAACAATGATGGCCGCGATGGCCCGATCAAGACGGATGCCCCAGACCACCGAGCTGCCCGGCATGCCCAGCCCCCCGCCGGGCTCGATCAGCAGCCGAACACCCAGGGCCAGGCCGAGCAGAAGGGCAAGCAGGATGAGGGCGACCCGCACGGGCATGGGCCAGCGTATGGCGCTACCATGGCGGCCCCGGCCCTTGGGGTCGGCCTGAGAAGACTTCTACGACGGAGCCGGGCACGCATGAGCACCCTCACCTGCAAGCTGATCACCCCCGATGGCGTGCTGTCGGACGGGCCGGTGCAGTACGCCTCCATCCCCGCCCACGACGGCCAGTTCGGCGTGATGCCCGGCCGGGCCCCCATCGTGGCCAAGCTGGGCCTGGGCCTGCTGACCCTTCGGACCAGCGAGCGGCTCGAGCAGGTGTTCCTGGTCGAGGACGGCTTCGTGCAGGTTTCGAACGACACCATCCGTGTGCTGGCCAGCAGCGCCAAGGCCCCGGCGGACCTGAGCGAGCAGGACGCCAAGGCCGAACTGGCCGAGGCCGAGGCCCGCCGCGTGCCCAAGGACCACCCCAACCCCATCGCCGAGCAGGAGCGCATCAGCCGGCAGATGGAGCGCGCGAAGCTGCAACTGCGGCTGATCCGCGAGCGGGATCGGCGCTAAGCAGAATCGAGCGAAGAAACACGACCGCGTTCCAACGCGGTTTTTTCATGCGCCCAGCGCACACATCTTGTACAACACACGCGCCCCCACCACCGCGTCGATCGAACGAACGCCCGGGTCCGGATCGGGCGCGACCTCGACCAGGTCGAAGCCCACGACCTTCTTGCCGCTGTCGATGACGGCCTTGATGAGCGCCGCGGCTTGCGGGAAGCTCAGCCCGCCGGGCACGGGCGTGCCGGTGTTGGGGCACAGGTAGACCTCCAGGGCGTCGATGTCGAAGGTCACGTAGATCGTGTCGGGCAGGGCGTGCAGGGCTCTGTTGACGAGCTCGAGGAACGACGCCGGGTCGCCGCCCGTGTCGGCGATGTCCTCGCCGAAGATGGTCGTCACGGGCTTGCCCAGCGTGTCCTTCGCAGAGTGCGCAAAGTCGAGCTCCTCGCGGCAATAGTCACGAATCCCGATCTGGGCCAGCGCCCTCACCCCGGGCACCATCGTCAGGGCGTTTCGCATGATCGAGGCGTGGCTGTGGGTCAACCCGCAGTAGGCCTCGCGCAGGTCCATGTGCGCGTCGATCTGCAGGATACCGATCTCGCCAGCGTGCTGGGCACAAGCCTCGATGGCCCCCAGCGGCACGCTGTGCTCACCGCCGACAAGGCCGGGCGTCTTGCGCTCGCTGAGAATCCCCCCCACCGTCCCGCGCACGTACGCCCACACCCGCTCGCCCGCGGCGTTAACCCGCTCCCGCGCGGCCTCGTCCACCGGCGGCTCGCCCTCGACCTCGATCAGCGTCTCGGCGTCGGGCCGCACGGCCGCCGACAGTTCGGCGATCCATGGCTCGATGGCCTCCATCACGATGCCGCGATCGCTGATCCGCCCCAGCCGCAGGTCCTCCAGGTCGACCTGGGCCGAGGCCTCGAGCACGGCCAGGGGCCCGTTGGCGGCGCCCGGGCGGTAGCTGGTGGTGGCGTCGAAGGGCACGCCCACGAGCACGACGCCGGCGTCCTTGCGGGCTGTCGGCAGGCGGAGAAAGTCCGGTTGGGTCATGCCAGGTGCCTCCCGTTGGCCGATGGAAGGGACCAACCGCGCCACGGTAGGGCTTGCTTGCCTCGCTCGGCGGGGGTAGGTTGCCTGCGATTCACGCCTAGTGGGAGATGCCATGGACCCCAAGAACCAGCCGCCCGCCTACGACCAGACGCCAGAGCCCAAGCTGGGCGCCAAGCGCCGCGGCGTGCTCGACTGGGTCGAGTGGCTTGGCAACAAGCTGCCCGACGCGGCCACGCTCTTCCTGCTGGGCGCGCTGGTGGTCATGCTTATCAGCCACGTCGGCTTCGTGCAGGGTTGGGAGGTCGACGTCAAGGCGTTGCAGGAGGTCGTCGACCCCGCGACCGGCGAGACCACCAACGAGCTTGTCAGCACTGGCGCCGAGCCCCTCCGGGCCCGCAGCCTGCTCACCAGCGAGGGGCTCTATTGGTGCCTGAGCACCATGGTGGAAAACTTCATGGGCTTCGCGCCCCTGGGCGTGGTGCTCACGGGCATGCTGGGCATCGGCGTGGCGGAGAAAACCGGGCTCATCGGGGCGGGTCTCAAGGCCTTTATGAAGGTCGTGCCCGATCGCTTCCTGACACCGGCCATGCTGTTCCTGGGCATCATGAGCAGCTTCGGGCTCGACGCGGGCTACGTCGTGCTGCCGCCGCTGGCGGCGCTGCTTTATAAATCCGTCGGACGCTCGCCGCTAGCGGGCATCGCGGCGGTGTTCGCCGGCGTGGCGGCGGGCTTCAACGCCAACCTGCTGGTCACAGGCCTGGACCCCATGCTGGCGGCCCTGAGCACCGAGGGCGCCCAGATCATCGATCCGGATTATCAAGTCGCCGCCACGTGCAACTGGTGGTTCATGATCGCCTCGACCTTCGTCATCACCGCCGTGGGCTGGGCGACCACGTCCTGGTTCGTCGAACGCCGGCTGAACCGCAAGAGCATCGAGGACGGTGGGCCCGCCCCGGTTGAAGATACCGACCTGGAGAGCCAGCAGATCACGTCCACCGAGCAGAAGGGCCTGGCCGCCGCCACCATCGCCGGCGTCATCGTCATCGCCACCATCGTCGGCTCCGTGCTCATCAAGGACGCGCCGATGTACGACTACCGGATGCCGGGCGTGGAGACCGTCGACAACCCCGATCCCGAGGCGCGAATCGCCGACGTCGTCCGCGAGAACGGCGCGCCGGTGGACCCGCCCGCAGAGATTCCCGCGTCGGCCGTCGTGGTCGAGGGCAGGGGCTATTACACCGACGAAACGCTGGCCACGTTTGTCACCGACACGGGCGAGGTGCTGCAGGAGCGGAGCCCGCCCTTCGCGCGCTGGGTGGTGGTCATCACGCCGCTTATCTTTATCGGCTCCATCATACCCGGCCTGGCGTACGGCATCACAGTGGGCAACGTCCGCAGCACCAAGGACGCCGGCGCGGTGATGATCAAGGCCATCGAGATGATGGCGCCGATTATCGTGCTGGCGTTCTTCGCCGCCCAGTTCATCCAGTACATGAGCTACAGCGGTCTTGACGTGATGCTGGCCCACACGGGCGGGCAGTCGCTGTTCACGATGGGCCTGGGCAAGTATGAACTCATCGTCGCGTTCATCGTGATGACCATGTTCTTCAACGTGTTTATCGGCTCTATGAGCGCCAAGTACACGCTCTTTGCCCCCATCTTCGTGCCCATGCTCATGTTCGTGGGCATCAGTCCGGAACTGACCCAAGCGGCCTACCGCATCGGTGACAGCACGACCAATATCATTACGCCGCTCAACGCGTACCTGGTCATCATCCTTGTGTTCACCCAGAGGTTCGCACCCCGTTCGGGTATGGGCACGCTCATCTCGATGATGATGCCCTACACCATCGTGTTCGCCATCGTCTGGACCATCATGCTGCTGGTGTGGATGGCCCTGGGCATCGAGCTCGGCCAGAATGGGCCGCTGACCTACACCATGCCGCAGGGCTGAAGTCACGGCGCGGATTCCACCCAATACGCTGGGAACATCCCCCAAGGGTGGGACCGCTGGGTGATTGTCAATATCATCCCAACTGGGCCGGCACAGGTGCTGTCATTGTGCCGATGAACCGATACTCGGGCCGGTGATGGGCGGACCATCCCGACCCACGAAGATGGGATCAGGCGCCGTGCTATGGGACCTTCGGCCGAGGCCAGAACAAGCCAGCGGCCCGCCACTGGCGGGGCAACCATGAGCGGCGCGACCGGCGTGCGCCAGATGCTGCTGTTCGCCGGTGCGGTGCGACCCACCCCGCTGCTCAAGGCCGCCTCGCGCAACGTGCTCGACCTGCCACTGCTCGACGGCCAGACCGTCGGTCAGCGCTGGCTGGCGGTGGCCGATCAACTCTCGGCGATGCTCGGCGTCGTACCGCCGCTGCGAATCCTGACCGATCGCAACAGCCCACGCCCCGAATCGATGCGGCACGACCGGCTGTCGATCGAACCCGACGATGTGGCGTTTCTGGGCACGGGCGGTGTACTCCGCGCCGCGGCACAGGGCCACGACGGCATGATGCTCGTGGCCACCGGGGGCAGCCTCCTCACTGTCGAGTTGCACGCGGCCGTCCAGCGGCTGCTGGACCTCGAGGCCGATATCGCCATGCTGGCAGAGTACGACGGAACCCCAACCGGCGTGATGCTGGTCTCGGCCGGCGTCATGCGGATGATGCCCGGCGCTGGCTATCTGGACTTCAAGGAGCAATGCCTGCCGGGCATCGCCAGGAAACACCGCGTGCGGGTGGCGCACGCCGAACCCGGCGAACGGGCGTGCCTGCCGATTCGCAACCGCGAGCAATACCTCCAGGCCCTGACGCACCTGTCGGGGGGCAAACCCTTCGAGGTGATCGAGCCGGGCGCCGAGGTCTCGCCCACGAGTCGGATCCGTGACGCCGTTGTGCTTGCGGGCGCTCGGCTGAGCGCCCGAGCGGTGGTCGCCCGCTCGATCCTGGGCCCCGGTGCGGTCGCGCCCAGTGGCCAGGTGATCACCGACGCAACGCTCGGGGGCGGCCTATGAGCGGGCATGACCGCACGTGGACCCGGTGGACACCGCTGCAGTCCATCGTCGCCATGGCCGCCGCGATCCTGGCGTGCCTGCCCGCCTGGCGCGATATCTACGTCAGCGCCACGGCCGATCCGGACAATGGGTACATTGTGCTGGTCCCCGCCGTAGCGGGCTGGCTCGCGCTCTGCCGGCGCCGGAGGCTTCGCAGCGCCGGACGCAAGGGCATGTGGGCGGGCCCGATCATCGTCGCCCTCGCGGGCGGGGTATATCTGCTGGGCGGCATGATGGGCCAGACGCTGGCAACGCATCTGGGCGCCATCGGCATGCTCATTGGCGCCATCTGGGCGGTCGTGGGCAGCAGCGTCATGCTGCGAATGAGCCCGGCCGTGTTCGCGCTGTTCTTTCTTGCCCCGGCGCCCATGCCCTGGCTGCTGCCCATTACCGACGCGCTAAGCGCCCTGAGCCTGGCCGTGACGGCGGGCGTGCTCGAGATCCTGGGCGTGCCGGCGTATACCAGCGGACACGAACTGGTCGTAGGCGTCGAGCAGCTCAGCCTGGGTGACTTCGCCGGCGTGCGGATGATCGCCGCCATTGGGCTGGTGACCTACGCGTTCGCCTTCGGCACACCCCTGCGCCACGGTGTACGCGTCGCGCTGGTGCTCGCAAGCCCGCTCGTCGCCATGGTGGCAAACATCGCCCGCCTCGTGCCGTTCGCGATCCTGGCCGAGAACTGGCCCGCCCTGACCAACACGCTCGCGCAGCTCAGCGGGTGGCTGACGCTGGCATTGTCGCTGGCCATGCTCTATGGCGCCATCCGCGTGCTCGCGTTCGCGCAGGTGCCAGCCCGCCGATACGCGCTGGCGTACCAATGACCCCCAGCATCCAAGGAGCCCACTTGCGTCGCGTCGTCCCGATTATCCTGGTCCTGCCCATCGCGCTGATGGTGTACCTGGCAGATCCGATCCGCCGGGCCGGGCCCATGATCGATCCCGTGGCGATCGCCGCGCCCAACGGAGAACTACCACCAGCCATCAACGGTTGGGTCCGCGCGATCGAATCCGAAATGCTGCCCCGGGCCTACCCGCCCCACAACCTCACCTGGCAACCGACGGCTCGCTACGTAGATCCGCTGACCGGAGACGAGGCGTTCCTCCGCGTCGTGGTCGTGCAGGACAGGCGCGACCTGCTCGCCTTCGACCCCTCCGAAGCCATGCGTGCGGGAGGCTGGGCGCACGAGGGAAGCCGCAAGGACGAGCGATTCCACCACACCAGCCATCGCAAGGGGCCCGAGCCGTTCACCGAGCGCGTCACCCTCGATACGGTCTATGTCGCGCCCGGATACCTCGGCCCGAACCGCGAAGCGATCTCCAGGATCGACCACCAGGGCCCCGGCTGGCCCGGGCCGGCCGCACTCGTGCAGTTGCTTCTGACCAGCGACGACCCCGTGGCCCACAAAAACCTGCAACACGTGGCCTGGGACCTGGCCCGCACCCTGGCCGACAGGCTGGACCCGGACCGATCAAGAGGTCGGGCGCCATGATCGCCCAGCCCGCCAGCAGCCCCACGATCTTCGGCCTGACCGCCGTGGCGTTGCACGATCGGTTCTGGGCATCGCGCGGCGTGCAGGTGGTCCGCCGCGGCCTGCCAACGCCGCTGGTGCCCCAGGCCCAGCTCTACCTGCTGTTGCAGCAGCGCACGCTGTGCCTGTTCGAGTTGCCGGCGGTGGTCGACCACATCGTTTGGGACGACGCCGATCTGGTCATGCTTCGGCTGCAAGACGTCGACGAGCACGCCTACCGCGAGCGGATCATCGCCGACGGACAGGGGGCCTTCGTCCGCCTCGAGCGCGTCTACGGCAGCGACGACTCGCGCTTCGCGCGTGCGGCCGTGACCAACCGCCCGACGGTGGCCCTGCTCTGGCAGGAATCCAAGGACCGACGCGACGGATGGCGCAAACTCCGACGGGCCGTCCGGCGAGAGCAACGCTGGCCGATGGGTATCGACGCCCGCGTGTTCGACATGGACGATGAAACCGAAATGGCGCGCTGCGCCAGGCTGCTGGTCGAGCGATGGCGCTCACCGAGCAGCACCATCGACCGCGCAACGCCGCGCAAGGGCGGCGCCTGGATCGACCCCACCGCCACGCTGGAGAGCGGCGCCCAGTGCATTGGCCCGGTGTGGATCGGGGCTGGGCGGCGCATCGAGAATAACGAGTTGCTCGTCGGCCCGGACATCGTCTGGGACGCCCCCGAGCACAAACCCGACCCCGGTGACGTAAGCTGGCTCGACCTGCAGCCCACCGAGCGCACCGAGCCCCTGCGGCCACGCTCAGTTCCAACGCTGGAGCGCGCAATCAAGCGAGGGTTCGACATCGTTTTCGCGCTCGCGGCACTCGCCGTCACGCTGCCGATATATCCGATCGTCATGCTGGCTATCTGGCTCGAGGACGGGCGGCCGTTCTTCTTCGCCCACACACGCGAATCGCTAGACGCCAAGGACTTCCCGTGCCTGAAGTTCCGCTCGATGCGCAAGGACGCCGAGAAGATGAAGGCCGAACTGGCCGCACTGAACCAGGTCGACGGGCCGCAGTTCTATATCAAGGACGATCCGCGCCTCACCCGTGTCGGCAGGTTCATCCGAAAGGTGCAGATCGACGAGTTGCCGCAGTTCCTCAACGTGCTGGTTGGCCACATGTCCGTCGTTGGCCCGCGCCCCAGCCCATACAAAGAGAATCAGTACTGCCCCGGCTGGCGCGAGGCGCGGCTGAGCGTGCGCCCCGGTGTCACCGGGCTCTGGCAAGTCAAACGCACGCGCGCCGCCGACAGCGACTTCCAGGAATGGATCCGCTACGACATCGAGTACGTCGAGAACATGAGCCTGTGGCTCGACCTGAAGATCATCTGGCGCACCATCGCGCAGATCATCCGCTCGATCAAGCGGGCGTAACTACCAACTCGGCTCGCCCAGCGGCTCGCCCTCATACCGCTCAACGGGCACGCCCTCGGGCATGGCCTTGAGGAACATCGACCCGTACCGCGCCGTCACGATGCGCGGGTCGAGCACGACGACCTGGCCCGTGTCGCTCGCGCTGCGAATCAACCGGCCGAAGCCCTGCTTGAACCGGATCACCGCGCGCGGCAGGCTGTCGATGCGGAATGGGTCCATGCCCTGCTCCTTCAGTCGCTCGGCCCGCGCCTCGGCCAACGGGCGATCGGGCGGGTCGAAGGGCAGCCTCGTAATGATGACGTTGCGCAGGCTCTCGCCGGGCACGTCCACGCCCTGCCAGAAGCTCGCAGCGCCGAAGAGCGCCGAACTCGGGTCCTCCCGGAAACGCTCGAGGATCACCGCCCGCGAGCCGTCCGCTTCCTGGGCATGCACGTTGATGCCCAGGCGGCCCAGAGGGTCTCGGCAGGCTCGGGCCATGTTCCGCAGCAGTCGATGGCTGGTGAAGAGCACGAACGCCCCGCCGCGTGTGGTACCGACGTGTTCGACGATTGCGGCGGCCAGACGATCCTCGTAGCCGCGGTCGATCCCGCGGCCGGGTGTGCCCACGCGCTCGTCGACGATCAGCCGTACCTGGCTCTCATAATCGAATGGGGAACCAAGTCGCAGCGTGGACGCGCCGTGCGCCCCGAGCCGCGCCATGGCGTGGTCGAAACCCTTGGCTTCATTGCGCGAGCTGGTCGCCAGCGTCGCGCTCGTCAAAGTTACCGAGAAGTCACGACCGAACAGGTGCTCGTTCAGCAGCGGACCTACGTCAACGGGGGCGCTCGTCAGGCTCACGCGTGGCCGGCCGGTTGTCCCCCGGCTGGCATCGATCCAATAAACATACCCCGGCTGCTTCTGCTCAATGAGCTGCTCGCACGCCCGCGCGATCTCCGCCGCACGGATCGCGTAACTGTTCAGCTCGAACTTGTCGGGCTCATAGGGGGGTTCTTCGGGCAGGGTTTCTTTCAATCGCTTCAGCGTCCCGGCCAGCGCGTCGAACGCCGGCGTCACAGAGTTGCCCACGACTTCGGGCTCGCGAACGCGCAGCGTCGCGCCATCGCCCCCACCCCGCTGGCCCGCGACGACACCCAGCGAGCCGAAGAACTCTCGCGCTGCAAGCTCCGCCTCGTGCACCGCACTCGCCGCCGCCAGCAGCGCGCGATCGTCGGGTAGTTCGAGCTGCGCCAGGTACCCCTTGTTGGTCCGGCTGTTCAGCAGCACGCCCAGCAGGTGCATCACCCGCCCCTCGGTCAGCGAGATGCCGAAGTGGTCGGCGGCCACCTCCTCCACCGTGTGCGCCTCGTCGAGCACGACGTGGTCGTACCTGGGCAGGAACCCCGTGCCGCGCGCCCGCAGCGCCATGTCGCTGAAGAACAGCGCATGGTTGGTCACAAGCAGGTTAGCGCGCTCCATGTCCCGCCGGGCGTTCTGGTAGAAGCACTGCTGGTACCGCGGGCACTTGCGGCCCATGCAGTTGCCGCTGTCACTCTGGACGCGGTCCCACACACCCGGTTTCTCGAGCGCCGGCAGCGTGCTGAGCGTGCCATCTTCGGTGACATAGGCCCACTCCTCGATCGTGCCCAGCGACCGTCGGCTCGGTTCATCTCCGAACAGCTTCAATCGCCGCTTGCTCGCCAGTTCCAACCGCCGGATCGAGAGGTAGTTCCCCCGCCCCTTCACCAGCGAGGCGTGCAGTTCGCTCGTCGCCCCCGGCTGGGCGAGCAGCGCGGGCTGCAGCACGCGCTGGAGCAGCGGGATGTCGCGAGAAATGAGCTGCTCCTGCAGCGCGATCGTGTGCGTCGAAACAACCACCCGCTCACCGAAGAGGATCGCCCGGATCATCGCCGGCACGAGATACGCGAAGCTCTTGCCCACGCCCGTGCCCGCCTCGGCCAGCAGGTGCTCGCGGTTCTCCATCGTCCGCTGCACGGCGTCGGCCATCTGCAACTGCTCTTGGCGCGGCTCGTACCGCCCGCCCAACACGTTGGCAATGGGGCCGCCAGTCTCCAGCAGGTCGCGTGCGTCGA
The DNA here is from genome assembly GCA_044440025.1 of Phycisphaerales bacterium JB060. Taxonomy (GTDB): domain Bacteria; phylum Planctomycetota; class Phycisphaerae; order Phycisphaerales; family UBA1924; genus JAHCJI01. The sequence continues at coordinate 17,524 of JBITAF010000113.1, forward strand.
GCATCAGCCCCCCAGCGGCCTGCGCTTGGGCTCACCATTACCTCGCGGGTAAGCCTTGGGCGTCGGCCGCATCTTCTCGAGCACCACGATCTTGCCCGTGGGCGTCTCGATCGTGCCCACGTGCGCGCTCAATAGCAGGTGCAGCGCCGCCTTGGCGTTATCCAGTTCCTCGCCAGCCTTCTCGCCCTTGATGAGCAGCGTTACGCCGCCCGGCTTGACGAACGGCGTCACCAACTCGGCCACCGTCGCCATCGGCCCCACGGCCCGCGCAATGGCGGCGTCGTAGGCGTCGCGGTGCTGTGGGTCGCGCCCGGCCTCTTCGGCGCGCGCGGTGATGGCCTTGGAGTGTTCCACGCCGAACACATCCATCGCCGCGCGCACGAACGCGGTCTTCTTGGCCGTCGCGTCCAGCAGGGTGAACCGCAGGTCGGGCCGCACGATCGCCAGCGGCACGCCCGGCACGCCCCCGCCGGTGCCTACGTCGATGACCGTCGCGCCCGCGGGCAGTTCGGCCAGTGGCGCCATGAGCGTCAGGGAATCCAAGACGTGCCGCTGCCAGGCCTCGCCGGGCTCCTTGATGGCCGTCAGGTTCATCCGTGTGCTGGCGTAGAGCAGCAGCCCCAGGAACCGCCCGAGCTTCTCGACCTCGCCGGGCTCGAAGGCGATGCCCAGCTCGGCGCATTGGGCCAAGAACTCCGGCGGCGCGGGCAGCGGATCCTTGGGCGCCTCGGCGATGATCTCGGCGATAAACGCTTCGACGCTGCGATCAGGGGCTGGGCCGGGTACGGACGTTGCTGAGGACCGGTTGGGCATCGCCCTCAGCGTATTCAAACGACGGGCGGTACGACTGCGAGCTCCGCCGCAAACCCACGCCCAGCACCAGCCCGGTCATCAGCCACACCGAGACCACGCTCGATCCGCCATAGCTTAGGAACGGCAGCGTGACACCCACGATGGGCAGGAGCCCCACGTTCATGCCGATGTTCACGACGGTCTGGGCGGCGATGATGGCCGCTAGCCCCACGCACAGCAGCCGGCCGAACGGGTCGGCGCACATCGCGGCCACCCCTAACGCGCCGAGCAGCCAGGCTAAGTACACCCCCAGGACACCCACGCCGCCCCAGAAGCCGAACCGCGTGACCAGCACGCTGTAGACCATGTCGTTGTGGGCCTCGGGCAGTCGGTTGTAGCGGATGAGAGCACGGGCGTGCTCGTCGGGATTGCCGATGGTCTGCCCGGCCCCCATGACGCGCTGGGCCGTCAGGCTCTGGTAGTTGATGCCGTCGGCGCCCTCCTGGCTACCCTGGATCTGGCGGATCAGCCCAACCACGCGTTCTTTCTGGTAGCCCTTGAGGAACGGGTAGCTGGCCGGGGCGGCCATGGCGGCCACCAGGGCGATGATGGCGATGTGCCGCAGCCGGGCTCCCGCCGCGATGATGACCGCCCCCAGCGCCGGCACGATCATCATCGCCGTCCCGAAGTCCGGCTGGAGCATGATCAGCACGATGGGCACGAAGGCAATCATCGCCGGCCCGAAAAGCCCGAGAAACCGCCGGTGGCTGCGGCGGTATCGCATGTGCCAGGCCAGCATGATGACGAACACCACCTTGGCCACCTCGGAGGGCTGGAAGTCTAGCGGGCCGAAGTCGATCCACCCCCGCGTGCCGTTTCGGGGTGTCACGATCGACGCGGGCACCACGGGGATGAGCAGGAACACCAGCAGCCCCAGCGTGGCGACCGCCAGCGGCCACCGCATGATGCCGATGAGCCGGTAGTGCGGCACGCACGCAAGCCCCGCAGCCAGCACGCCTGCGCCCACGAAAATGAGCTGGCGGTGGGCCGTGGAGCTCAGTCCCGTGCCAGCTTCGGCCCTGGTGGCCAGGTCGATGGCGTATACGCCCAGCAGCGAGAGTGCAAGGGCCGAGGCGAAGCTCAGCCACCCAAAGTTCGCGATCGCCCACCGCGCCCGCGACCCGGAGCCCTCGGCCAGCATGAATCCCTGGACACGGTCGAGCATCATGGGGGCCCGCCGGGCTGGGCGTTGGGCAGGTAGCCCTCGGCCTGGAGCGCATGGATGATCTGGTTGGCGATGGGCGCGCTGACGCGGCCGCCGCTGCCGGCGTACTCCATCATCACGCTGATGGCGTACCTCGGCCTGCCGCCCTCTGGCCCCACCAGCCCCACGAACCACGCGTGGGTGTAGCGATTGGTCACCGGCCGGTACACCGTGGCGGTGCCCGGCGGCTCGTTGTCCGGGTCGTCAACGACCCGGCCATCTGGGGCCACGCGCAGCGCCTTGGTCAGCGTGGCGACGGCCTGGGCGGTGCCGGTCTTCCCCCACACGCTAACGCCCGGCGCGTTGAAGTAATCCACGCGCTGACCGTTGATGATGGTGTGGTTGCCCGTGCCGAAGCGCCCATCGTTGACGCTCAGCCACAGCCCTCGGAGCGCTGCCTCGACGGCGCTGGGCTCCAGGCCGATGTCCTCCGCCGCCGGCGGTGTGCCATCGCGCACCAGGGTGGGGCCCAGCCGCTGCCCGCCGCGGGCCAGGGTGGCGTATGCGTCGGCAGCGTGCAGAGGGCTCCAGGCAACCGGGCCCTGGCCGATGCCCATCAGTACGGCGTCGGTGCGCGTGGGGGCGACGGGAATCGGCTCACCATTCTTGTCGCGCTGGGGGATCAGCCCCAGAATGCCCGTCGCACAGTCCACCGCGTCCAGCGGGGGACGCCCCACGCCGAAGGCCCTGTAGCCTTCGACCATGCGGTCGTAGCCCAGGCGGCCGCCCAGCTCATAAAAGTAGATGTTGCACGAGCACATCAGAGCGTCGACTTCGTCGGGATCTCGCTCGAGCTGGATGCTGTGGGTCAGATTGCCGTAGACCGGCCGGTAGATCCAGCACCGCAGGATGTCGGGCCGGCCGGGCAGGAAGTGCCCTGTGCACTCGATGCGCTCGTGCAGCCGCTGCTCGCCGCGGCTGGCCGCCCACACCAGGGTCAGGGCCTTAGCGATGCTGCCGGGTGGGTAGATTGCCGATGTGGCGCGGTTGAGGATCGGGCTGTCCCAGTCGCCTTCGAGCACGTGGTCGGGCCTGGTCAGCACGGGGTTGGGGTCGTCGGGATCGACCGTGGGTGTGCTGACCAGGGCCAGCACCTCGCCGCTATCGATGTCCAGGACCACCGCCCCACCGGCCAGGGGCTGGCCGTCGTCGCGTCGGTTGGTGGGGTCGCCGTGCCAGGCCTGGGCGACCGCCAGCCCGACCTCGGGGCTCATTGCCGCGGCGATGCGGGCTTGGAGCATCGCGTCCAGCGTGAGGGTGACGTCGCGGCCGGGCGTGCGCTCGGTGACGAGCTGCTGGCCGGTATCCAGCCGGCGGACGCGGACGCCCCGCAGGCCGCGGAGGGTGTGCTCCATGCGAGCCTCCACGCCGGTGTGGCCCACGTGGTCGCCCTCCATGTAACGCCCGCGGTCCTCGCCCCGGCCGGTGGTGGCCCGGGCGACCTGCTGCGCGGTGGCCTCTTCTTGCAGCCACTGGGCCCGGCGGGCGGGATCATTGGCGAACACGCGGTCACGGGTGACCCCCACGATAGCGTCCAGCGTACCGCGGACCGTCACACTCAGCGACGCATCGCCCCGGCCGTCGCCGCGCAGCGGTGCGGGCAGGGTCGATCGGTCCACGTCCACGGTGATGCCGCGGTAGGGGTACCCGCGGTCGCGTGCGTCGCCCACGTCCAGACCCGGGCAGGTGGGCAGCGCCACGCGAATCTGCCCGCCCGTGGCGCGCGCGGCGCCGCCGGTGTCCAGCTCCAGCACCGGGGCCTCAAACAGGTCGGTGCGATCGGCCAGCTCCATCACGGCAAAGCCCACCCGATCGGGGACGCCGGCGATGACCGTATGTGGGCGTTCCTGCTCGGCCACCGGCCGGCGAGCCTGCCGCTCGAGCCGCTCGTCCAGCTCGGCGCTGAGCTCTTGGCCGCGGGCCAGGGCGCGTTCTTCGAGCGCCTTCTTACGGTCGCTGGCGTAGCGCTCGGCGATGCGGCCGACGCGGCGGACGACCTCGGCCCTGCGTTCCAGGATGTCGGCCGGGGGAACGCCGGCCACGCTGGCCAGCGCGTCCAGCCCCTCTCGCAGGTGGGCCTCGAGGAATGGCTCGTAGGCCCGGGCCAGGGCATCGCGCTGCTCGGGGGCCAGCTCGCGCCATGCCTCGCCCTGAGCAGCCCTGGCGAAGCGGACGGCCATGACCTCGACCCAGGCCCCGCCGAGCACGGCGTAGTCGATGCGAACGTCGAAGGTTGGCCGGTCTCGGGCCAGCACGCGGCCGGTGCGGTCCAGGATGCGGCCTCGGACGGTGGGCTCCCACACCAGCCGCTCGAGCCGGCGCTCGGCGTCGCGCTTGAGTTCGTGGCCCTGCACCAGGCTCAGGCGTCCGAGTTGGGCGGTGAGCGCCAGGAAGCCCAGCAGCCCCACCCCGGCCAACATAATGAGCCGGCGGTGGAACATGCCCAGGCCGTCTTTTTCGTACATGCCCATGGCCGGCGTCCTTGCGTGGGCGCGTGCGACGCGCAGGGGAGCGGGGCCGTCCGGTGGCCCCGGTTAAGGGTATCGGGTTGATGCCCCCCCGGGGGCGAGGTGGACACCACGAGCCCTCCCAAGGCACGAACACCACCGGGCGCGCCCGAAGGTGCGCCCGGTGGCTGTGCGGTGCCTGAGGCGGGAGCGGAGCGTTATCGCGTGCGCCGGCGGCGCAGGCCCAGCGTGCCGGCCGCCAGGCTCAGCAGCCCCAGCGTGGCCGGTGCGGGGATGATGCGGATCCGGCCGGCACCCTCCATCAGCAAGGCAGCGTCGATCTCACGCGAGGTCGAGCCGGCGGCGGTCTCGTAGACCCAGAAACCCTTGCCGCCCGGATCGGTGATGGTGGCCAGGGGCATGAACCGGTCGGCGCTGAAGTCTGTGGCCGTGTAGTCGATGGTCCATACGGCCACCGGGTTGTCGCTCAGGCCGATCGAGCCGGCGAAGGGCGCGTGGAGTTGGCCGGGCTGGGCATCCATCGCGCCCGTGCCGGTCAGCACGCCGTCGGACGTTCCCGAGAAGTCGAACGGCGAGATCAGGCCGTTGGCCGTCCAGTTCACACCGGCGACGCCCGGGCCCAGCGGATCGGTCCCGACCAGGTCGAACAGGCCGCTGGCGAAGGCGTAGTCGGCGCTGCCGTCGAACTTGGCCGACACGGTGATGGTGGTCGACTGTGGGAAGCCGCTGCCCAGGGGGCCCAGCGTGGGGTCGTCGACGCTGATTTCCCAGCCATAGAGCTGGCCCAGGGCCATGGGTGACGCGGCGGCGATCGCGAGAAGGGGAATGAAACGTTTCATCTTCTATTTCCTTTGTAAATGGTGGATAGGACCGCGGGGTTACGGGCAGCCGGCGTCGAAGGCGTTGAGGAAACACAGGAAGTCCAGGAAGTCCAGCACACCATCGCCGTCGCAGTCGGCCGACGGATCGCCGGCGTCGAAGGCGTTGAGTAAGCACAGGAAGTCCAGCACGCCGTCGCCGTCGCAGTCGGCCCGGCAATCGACCACGAGCGACTCGCTGAGCAGGGTCATCTGATCGATGCCGGCACCCGAGATGCTGAAGCTCTCCAGCCCCTCGAAGGCCGCCGTCGCGTCCGAGGCGAGGATGCGGACCTCGTCGGCGATGTATGGGTCGCCGATGATCGGAGAGATGAGCGTCTGGTCGAACTGCCAGATGAAGCAGGGGAACGGCGGGAAGGGCGGGATCGGCAGCGAGGGCTGCTTGGCGCACCCGTGCACCACGATCTCGTCCATCACGATGACGCGCCCGCCCGCGGGCACCTCGCGGCGATCAACAACCTTGCCGTCCAGCAGGCCGATGAGCGTGGCGGTCTGGGCACCGATGGCGCTGAAGTCGGCGGTGACCACGCCGTTGTTGATGCTCGAGACGCCCAGCGAGATCTCTCCGCCACCGGGCGCGCGGCCGGTGGCGCCAAGGGTCAGCGTCTGGCCCGGGCCGGTCAGGCTGAGCGGCACGATCTCGGCGGCGAAGCCCTCGCGCTCGCCCGTCTGCTCGAGCCAGCGCATCTCAACACCGTCCTGGCCGCTCGAGCCGATGTTGGAGATCGTCAGCCCGTCGCGGCCGGCACGGAAGAGGGCCTCCCCCATCACGCGGTGCTCGAAGTCGAACATGCCCAGGGCCTCGTCGACCAGCTCGATCTGCCCATAGCCGGCGCCGCGCATTTCGGTAGCCGAGACCGGCCCGACCTCGGCGCGCAGGCCCTCGGTGGCGATGATGATCTGGTCGGCGCGCACCAACTGGCCGCCCAGCAGCGTGAGCTCGGCAGGCTGGGGGAAGCCGACGATGGCCCAGATCTCCGGCTCCATGCCCCAGACCGGGTCGACGATGCAGCCCTCCAGGCGGGGGATCTCGACGAGGATCCGGTCGGGGTCGATGTCGGTCACCAGCACCTCGCTGACGGTGCGTCCCCCGAGCCTGGCCTCCAGGCGCAGGGCGTCGGGTCGCAGGGCGGTCGCGTCGACGCTCACCAGCGAACTGCCCCCGCGGACAGTGGAGCGCAGCGACCAGATGGGCGCTCCGGTCTGGCCGTCGAGCTCGCCGAAGGCGGTGGTCTCAAGGAACGCCCCCTCGGGCAGGGTCGGCAGCGCTGGCGGCTCGAAGGTGACCACGTGGAAGCCCGCTTCGCCCAGGCCGATGCGGACGCCGTCCTGCCCGCTCGAGCCCAGGCCCGAGACGAGCAGGCCCTCGCCGGTTGAGCGGAGCACGGCGTCGCCCAGGGCCTGGTGCTCCAGGCCGAAGGCCGAGAGCGGCTGGGCGCTCGCGGCGGCGGCGACCAGCGCCAGGGCCGCGCCGGCGGACGCCATAAGAACGGATTGGTTCTGGAGGGTCATGATGCTTCTCCTGCTTCGGATTCCCGCCCGAGCGATCGCTCGGAGGCGGATGGGTTGGCGATCCGCTCGCGGCGTGCGGCACCGTGCCGCGCCGGACGGACCGACGGACCGAGGGAAAGTGGACCTGGCCTGAACAACTCTGCCGTGTACGGACCCGACCGGGTGGTGCGGGCCTCCCTCTGGAGCGCTTCGCGCGGGGATCGGTCACGCCCGCGGTTGCCCACACGCTCCATATTCACGGCACCGCGATTGCACGCGCGCACCGCCGTCCATCACGGGGACGCGTGGCGCGGGGTTCTTGGGTTGAAACACGGTGGCGCGATTGCCCAGCGCGTCGCAACATCGTCAGAAAGTTTTTTGGTTCTTATGTTGTCCGGACCGAAGTTGCATGTGCGTCGGCCCTGCGCGGCGGGCGACCCGTCGAGAAAACGCCGGGGAGACCCGGTTTCGGCGGGAGAAAGAGGCGGGTCGCGGGGGGGGCCGGTTTTCCGAACGGGCCGGCGCCCCCGCCCCGTTTGTTCGCGGGCCGGCGGCTCCGCACGTTGCAAGGAATGCTCCTCACCATACAAGAAAATGGCTTCTCCTGACCACGGGGGACACCCCGCCGGGCAGAAAACCGGCCCGGGAGGCCCAGGAACGGCCATCGGCGGCCACGGGACGGGAAAGATGCTCGGCCAGCGTATCCAAAAATAGTCTTGACACGGCCTCGCTCGTCGACGACGCCGGCAGTATTCTGCACGCGTGGTTGGGTGGGACGGCCGATGAGTATCTGGCGTACCTTTCGGCGGCCGGGCACGAACCACCACCGGCTGCGTTATGGGCCGACCCGCAGCGTCGTGCCCAAGCGTGGGATGACTCGACGAGGGCGCTCCGTGAGGCCAGCTTCGATCCTTCTGGCACGATCATCCGGACCAGCTTTGCCGATGGGCAGGCCTTTCCCGACGATCCACCGCTCAAGGTGACGACGGGCTGGCGCTTCAACAAGTTGTCGGGTCAAGACAAAGACTTCCTGAGCCTGGAAGAACTGCAAGCCTCTGAGATCGAGATCCGGGAGGTTCACATCCCGATGCGATCCGAGAGCCTCATGCACGGCGTCAAGTTCAACGGGCTGCTCGCCCTGTCGTATGTGCAAGACCCGATCTCGAAGGCATGGACGCTCGTTGCGGTCAGTGTGTACGACCTGCCGGAGGGCGACACCGCTCGCATTCCACCCTTCTGATTCCAGCTCCGAGGTAAGGATGCGACTGGTCTCGGCACACAATCGTTCCGCTTTCACGCTCGTCGAGATCCTCGTGACCATCGGCATCATCGGTGTGCTGCTGGCCATCCTCATCCCCTTCCTGGCCGGCGGACGCTCGACCGCGCAGCGCACGGCGAGCCTGGCCAATCTGCGCACCATCGGCCAACTCGTCCATGTGTACACCGAGCAGTACGATGAAATCTATCCATGGGCCACGAGAGGCGTGAACGGCTGCGATATTCCTATCGGTTTTTCGCCCGTATGGCAGATGGAACGCCTGTGGCCGGTGGCCATGCACGAGGTGATCCCGCCGAAGGAACTGCGGCCCCTCACACTCTCGCCCAGGGCTCGGCGCGAGGGCCCGCAACAGGCCTGTGGGCATCCGCCCTCGTACACCTACAGCCAGAGTTTCCTGGCCCGGCCGGACACGTGGAACGGCCGCAGCGACGCCGACGAGTCGCTGCTGCGGGGCGTGACCCTTGGCATGGTGGCCCACCCGGCCAGCAAGGCGCTGATGTGGGAGTGGGAGCTGCCATATAAGAACGAGGCGCCCCGCAAGATCGGCCCCGACCTGGCCGAGCCCACGCCCATGCTGTTCGCCGATGGGCACGCCAGGGCCCGCACGCCCGCCGAGGCCACCGAGGCGGTCGAGAACCCATTCGCCGAGGCGTTCAGCCGCACCGCCCGCCTGCACAACACGCCTGATGGCGTCCGCGGGCGGGACTACTAGGCTCGGCTCACCGCCCGGCCCCCCAGCACACACATCTGTCGCAAACCCGAATAGGTTGCGGGCATATATGCCCTTGTGGTCCGGGGAAGTTTGTGGTATGCTGGCCAGCAGTGGCCAAGCACCAGTTGCACCAATGGCAACGGAGAGAGGCATGCCCCAGAACCCGCCCCCCACCACGACCGCTTCCGCGAATGCGACGCGCACGCCACTGGCCATCGTGGCCGCGGCGGGGCTTGCGCTGCTCGCCGCGAGCGCATCGAGTGTCCACGCCCAGAGCACCATCGCGTGGGCCAGCCCGGTCGACGGCGACTTCGACATCGCCGCCAACTGGCTGCCGATGGTGGTGCCCGGCGCGTCGGACACCGCCCTGCTGGGCGGGGTCGGGGCGTACCTGGTGACCCTCCACGCGCCCGCGCCCGTTGGCACGCTCGTGCTCCAGAACCCCGACGCGTCGCTGCTCGTGCGGCCGGGTGCCGCGTTGACCGTGGGCGGGCTCTCGGGTGCGGGATCGCTGCGGATCAGCGACGCCACGAGCACCAGCGCCGCCGAGCTCCTGGTCGAGGATGGCGGCTCGATCGACGCGGCCATCCGGCTCGGGGGCACCAGGACCGATCGGGCCCGCATCATCGGGCTCGGCTCGTCGCACACGCTGGGCCGGGGCGCGGTGGTCACCGCCGGCGGCGGCTCGAGCGGCTCGATCACCGGACCGTGGACCAGCGAGGCGACGATCATCAAGGCCGGTCCCGGCACGCTGAACGCCAGCGGACTCAACGTCACCGGCGGCACGCTGCGCAGTGATGGCGGCGGGCTGCTGCTCCTGGGCGCTGCCACGATCACGGGCGCGACCATCGAGCTGGGGCCCGACGGCCGGCTGCTGACCAACCAGAACACCATCGTCTCGGACTCGACATTCGCGGGCGAGTTCACCATCCGCAGCGGGCAGGACATCACCTTCGGCAGCGGCGTGGTGCTGCCCGATGGCCTGGTCATCAACGAGCCGGGCGGCAGCGGCGAGGCCCGGCTCTTCGTGCAAGAGGGCGTGACGCTCGACGGCCCGATCCGGCTGGTGGGCTCCACGCTGGGCGGCCAGATCATCGGGCTTGGCGATGCGCAGTTCCTCGGGCCCGGCGCGGTCATCACGGGCGAGCGCGGGGCGATCATCGGGGCGTGGACCAGCGAGGCGACGATCATCAACGATGGGCCGGGGGGCTTGGGCCTCTCGGGCCTGAATGTCGCGGGCGGCACGCTGCATAGCAGCAACGGCGGGAGGCTGGACATCGCCGGTGCGACGATCTCGGACGCGACCATCGAGGCCGGCCCGTGCGGCCAGTTCCGCACGACAAGGGACACCAATATCTCGTTCTCGACCATCGTGGGCGACTACACGCTCGGCAGCGGGCAGCGGCTCACGCTCGGCCCCGGCGTGGTGCTCCAGGACAGCCTGACCATCGGCGCGCCCGGGGTCGCCGCCCAGACCCAGCTCTACGCCGAGGATGGCGTGACGCTCGATGGCCCGATCCGGCTGGCCGGCCTCGAGGGCAGCGAGATCATCGGGCTTGGGACCGCGCACACGCTGGGGGCGGGCTCGGTCATCACCGGCACCAGCGGCCGGCTCGCCGGGCCGTGGACCACCGAGGGCACCATCGCCATGGGAGACGCGGCCGGCCCCATCGGCCTGCTGGAGTTCACCGGCCCGATCCTGGCCATGACGCCCGCCTCGCGCACCGAGGTCGACGTGGCGGGCCCCGCCGACGACCAGTTCGACCGCCTCGAGGGCGTGGCCCCGCCCGGAGGCCCGCGGACCGCCGTCATCACGCTGGACGGCCGGCTGCGGGTCGGCTTCGCCCACGACTACGTGCCCGACGGTGGCGACCGGTTCGAGATCGTCCGCGCGGCGGCGGTCGAGGGCGTCTTTGCCGACGCCGACATCGAGCCGGTGGGCGGGCTGGGGGGCGTCGGCCCGGCCCACATGGTGTACACCGGCCAGGCGGCCATCCTGGTCATCTGCGCCGCCGATCGCGATGGGGATGGGGAACTGACGGTGTTCGACTTCCTCACCTTCCAGAACCAGTTTGACGCGGGCGACACACGGGCGGACCTGGACCAGGACGGCACGCTGACCATCTTCGACTTCCTGGTCTTCCAGAACCGCTTCGCGGCGGGATGCGGATAACCCACTCCCTGGGGGGTGGGGGGGTGGGATGGCGGCGCCGGGCCACGCCCCGCCATCCGTTCCCGGACCCGCCCCGCTGGCCATGGGTCGTTGGGCGAGCCCCGCGGGGAGCGCGAAGCGCTGCGGACCTCGCACGCGGCGTTCCGCACCCGGCAAGCAATGCGCTGGATCTTGCAAGGGGAGCTGCGGACCTTGCAAGCGATGCTCCGGACCTTGCAAGAAGAACGCCGAACCTTGCAAGGAATGCTCCTCACCTTGCAACAGATGCTCCGCACCTTGCAAGGAATGCTTCTCACCTTGCAAGAAATGCTCCGCACCTTGCAAGAAAAATGGCTTCTCCTGGCCACCTCCACCCCGCGGATCGGGCCCAGGGGCTCCTGGGAAGGGATTGGGGGGGTTGGGGGGGGGATACCCGTCTTCCACGCGGACCGAGAACGGGACCACCGAACGTATAGCGATCAGAATACCCTTGCGTTTCGGCCAGCCTTGCGGTATGCTGGCCATCCTTCCGTCCGATACACCGAGGCCCAAAGAGGAGAGAGAGATGCCCCAGACCCCGATCGCCCGCCCGACCCCCACCACCCCCGCGATCCGTTCGCGAACGCCCCTGGCCCTGCTGGCCACCGCCGGCGTCTGCCTGACCCTCGCGACCGCCCACGCCCAGAGCACCATCGAGTGGGCCAGCCCCGTCGACGGGGCCTTCGGCGCGGCGGGCAACTGGCTGCCGGCGGTCGTGCCGGGGGCGACGGATACGGCGGTGCTGGGGGGCGTTGGACCGTACACGGTCTTCCTGGAGTCCACGCGCACGATCGATGTCCTGCGGCTGCCCAACCCCGACGCGATTCTGATGCTGAATCCAAGCAGAGATCTCACGGTTTCGGGGCTGACCGGCGATGGGATGGTGGTCGTCAGCGATGACGCCTCGTCTTCGGTCTCCGAGCTTCGGGTGGTCGAGGGCGTCACACTCCAAGGACGCGTGCTGCTCAACGGCAGAGATGCCGCCAGGGCGATCCTCCGCCCGACCACGGGCGCGGCCACCCTGGGC
>JBITAF010000114.1:0-45861 GCA_044440025.1 Phycisphaerales bacterium JB060
CCCTTCTCGCGGGCGGTCCCCTGCATGAGTTGGCCAACCCCACGGATCAGGTCGTGAGGCCGGATCTCGATCCGCTCCACATCCATGCGGCCCGACTCGATCTTCGAGACGTCAAGGATGTCGTTGATGACGCTGAGCAGATGCTGCCCGTTGCGTTTGATGATCTCAATGTTCTTTGATCGCTCCGCGTGGCCCAGCGTCGGGTCATCGATCAGTTCCGCGTAGCCCAGGATGGCCGTCATGGGCGTGCGGATCTCGTGGCTCATGTTCGCGAGGAACTCGGTCTTGCTCCGATTGGCTTCCTCGGCTCGCTGCCGCGCCTCTCGAAGTTCCGCTTCGTGCTCCACTTCGGCCGTCACGTCGCGAACCGTCCCGTACAAGCCAATCACGTGGCCTTGATCATCGAGGCGAGCACGCCCATCGACCGCAGCGTATCGCATGCCATTGCTCGAACCATTCCGGCGGAGGGTCAGCGCGTATGGGGTTCCGTTTTCCAATGCTTGGGCAATGGCAGATCTGAGCCGCTCGACATCATCGGAGCGATAACAGTGAAGCGCCTCCTCGCACGTCGGCGCACCGTTTTCGGGTGACATCTCAAACAACTGGTAGAGTTGCTTGGACCACACGACCTCCTCGGTCTGCGCGTCGTAGCTCCAGCTTCCCATCCGCGAGATTGTCTGCGCGACCTCCAACGCCCGGTTCGAGGACTCCAGCGCCTCACGCTGCGCACGCTGCTCGGTCACGTCCTGGAACGCGCCGGCCAGCCGAACAGCCTTCCCGTCCACGAACACCGACTCTCCCACGGTCCGGACCCATCGGCGACGCCCCTTGGCCGTGATGAACCGACACTCCACGTCCCAAGGCTCTCCCAGCTCGATCGCACGCTGAATGCATCCAACGATCACCTGACGATCCGGCCCCTCGTAATAGCCGATCGCCTCTTCAAGGGAAGGAACATACCCCGGGGGCACCTCGTGGATCTGGCACACCCGGTCCGACCAGTGCAGCGAGTTGGTCCCCAGATCGAGTTCCCACCCACCTATGCCGGCCATGCGGACGGTGTTGGCCAGCACCGTCTCCCGACGGGCGAGTTCGGCCTGCGCCTCGACCTGATCATGCACGTCCATCTGGATTCCCACCAGCTTGCGCACACGCTCGTCGCCCATCGCCTCGGTCGAGGCGCCGAACATTCGAACCCATCGCCAGGAACCATCATGGTGTCGAACGCGGCACTGCACGTCCACATACGGCTGTTGTCCGGACAACTGGCGTTCGATCGCCATCTCGAGCGCAATCAGATCGTCGCTGTGAACACGCGTCAGCAGCGTGCTGGCATCCTCCAGCAGGTCGCCCATGTCTTCGCCAAGCATCTCTGCCCACCGCTGATCGCATGTGAACCCACCGGTGTCCAGATCCCACACCCATACGCCCATGCGGCCGGCTTCCAATGCCAGGCCCATCCGCTCATTCGCCTCACGCATCCGAACCTGGGCAAGTTCCTGCTCGGTCACGTCAACATACGTGCCCACCATCCTGACTGGACACCCATCCTTGTCGTGGGACACAACGCGACCCGTTGCGCGGATCCAACGCCATCCGCCGCCTCGCTGGTGTACTCGGAACTGCACGCCTTCAAATGGGTCACCCGCGCGCAGGTGCGCAGCAAGTTCACGCAGCGTGGGCCAGACGTCCTCACGGTGCACCCAGTCAGACCACGCTGGCGAGCTTCCTGCCGCTCGCTTCGAGCAGTCAACAATCCCCTTGGCCCAGCGTTCATCCATCCGCAGCGTACCTGCCGAGATGTCCCAGTCCCAGGTGCCCAAGCCGCCCACACTCAATGCCATCTCCGTGTGTGCGGCCTGCTCGCGCAGTTGCCGTTCCATGCGGATCTGCTCGGTCGCGTCACGGGCAGCCGCGTACACAAGCCCTCCATGCGCACTGGCACGCCACTCCAGTGTGCGCCACTGGCCGGTGGTATCCCGCAAGCGGTTCGAGAACTCGGCCACGCCCCCACCATGCAGCAACGTAGAAAGCTCCCGCCGCGTGTGGTCGACATCATCGTTGTGTACGAAATCCAGAATCGATCTTCCAAGCAGGGACGATCCCGACTGACCCAGCAGGTTCTGCCACCCGCCGTTCACCTTGGTCAAGACGCCCTGCTCACCGATGATGCAGAGTAACTCGGCGGTGCTCTCGAAAAAGCCCGTCAGTTCGGCTAGCAATCGCTCGTGCTCGATCTGCGCGAACTTGCGTTCTGTGATGTTCGTCTCGATAGCCATGAAGCCCAGCAGCCGCCCGCTCGCATCGAAGCGAGGCTGCATGTCAACGGCCACCCAGTAGTCGCGACCATCCTTCGTCTGGTTGAGCAGTTCGCCCTGGAAAGGACGGCCCTCCGACAGTTCCTCGGCCATTCTCTTGATGGACTGCGGATCCGTCTTAGGACCGAACAGAACTTCCCCGGGCTTGCGACCGACCATCTCTCGGATCGTGTAGCCCGACATGCGGGTGAAGCCCCCGTTGACCCAGAGCGTGCGCCGCTGGGCGTCAGTGATAATGATGGCGTTGGTCGTCCGCCGCATCATCTCGTCCAGCCACAGATGCATGTCCGGGGGCAGGTCGCCCCGTCGGCTCCCCGACGAGATCCATGGGCGCAGGAGCACCAGCACGAACGCGGGCGACGCAACAGCCACACCCACCCAGATCGACGTGAGCGCCCAGCCCAACACCAGTGAGACCGAAGACGCCAGGAGGAGGCAAGCCGACCACGCACCCACCGCCCGAGGCTGCGCCGCGCCGTTTATAGACAATCGATTTGGGAGTAGCCGATCCAGCACGCTCTTGGAAGCTCCGGTTCCTTGTATTCAATACCGATGGGACCGATAACCAACGAATGCTCAGGCATCCGCTAGCCATGGATCGGGCCTAGCAACTCGAATCTAAAGCCAACTTTCCCGCACTCGCATGGTTCTATCCGCACAGCTGGCCAGCGATGCCCCGGGTGGACGCACTCCTACCATCGGTCGATGCCACGACAGATCGTGCGCTTCTACCAGCGAAGCCGACTACTCAATATCAACCTCAACCTCGTCCTGGCGGGCCTCATCGCCATCGCGCTGGCCAAGTTCCCGGTCATGCTCATCTCCGACTGGCTGGGCAAGGACCAGAAGCTCCTGATCACCCTCATCGCCTATGGACTGGACACCGTCCTGGACGTGGCCGTCTACTTCGGGCTCCACTGGGTGGCCAACCACTGGAAGCCCTCGGCACTCCACGGCAAGGGACCCAAGCCCGAGATTCCCGCCCATCGCAAGAACTTCCTGATGGACGCCGGCCGGGTGCAGGCCGAGCGGATGATTCTGGTGCCCGTCTTCGCGGCGGTCTCGATGGGCATGATGTACAGCCTACAGAAGTACGGGGGCGTCTCGGCCTCGTGGGCGTTCGTGTACAGCTTCGTGACAGCCATCCTCGTCACTCGCACGCTGCACACCATCAGCGGCATCTGGACGGGCACCTTCAAGGGTGACCATCACTATGTCGTCAAGCCTGGTGCCGGGGAAGAGCCGCCCACCGAGCCCGAGGCCGAACCGACTGAGCAGGCCACCCGCGAGCACGAAACGGTGTAACCCCCCACGCCCGGGCGAGCCTACAACCCCCACCATGTGCGGCATCGCCGGCGTCATCCGCATCCACGAGCCTGGCCAGGCCCCCCACCCCCTCGAGGCCATCCCCGAGGCGTGGCTGGACGTGCTCGACGAGGGCATCAGGCACCGCGGCCCCGATGGCCAAGGCCGCTTCCGCGATCGCGCGACCCGCCCGGATGGCACCATCGTCGACGTCGCGTTCGTCCACCGCCGCCTGAGCATCCTCGACCACGAGGGCGGCCACCAGCCCATGGTGCACGACGGCGAGCGATTACGCCCCGACCTGACCTACCAGCCCGGCGAGAAGCCCAAACTCGCGCACGAGTTGTGCCCCGACAAGCCGCTGGTGGCCGTGGTGTTCAACGGCTGCATCTACAACCAGCACGAGCTTCGGACGGAGCTGACGCAGCAGGGGGCGTGGTTCGAGACGGACCATTCGGATACGGAGGTGTTGGTGCATGGGTGGCGGGCGTGGGGCCTGAGGATCGTTGACGAAATCGACAGCATGAACGCGACTCTCGTGTGGTGCAGAAACACCGGACAGGTGGGTAGCGGACAGGATCTCGCGGGGGAAAAGCCGGTCTATCAAGCCGCTGTTGGCCCCGAGTACTGTCGCGTGTGGTCTACGGCGGTAACCTGCCTTGCTGCTCTTGCCAACAATACCGCCGCGGGCGAGTCGCTCGTGTACTTGTCCGGGATCGAGCATTGGATAAGGGATGGCTCAGGCTGGATCCCAGCAACGTGCGCCTACGCAAGTTCGCCAGGCGAGTGGAGTATTTGTCCTGAACTTCCTCGTCAGGGTGCCAAACCACGAGATCCGAGATACTCGAGTTCCTTGCTGCGAAGCAATAGCTACAGACGGAGACTTGTCGGTCGTTCTGAGCGACCAGGACGCGACCTAGGAGTCAAGAGCCACGCGGAATATCTCCTTCGGCAGGCCGTGATCTCACGCCTCGAATCCGACGTCCCCCTGGGCGTCTTCCTCTCCGGCGGCATCGACTCGGGCCTCATCGCCGCAATCGCCAAGCGGGAGATCGCCGACCTCAAGACCTTCACCGTCCGCATGCCCGACGCCCGCTTCGATGAGTCCGAAGCCGCCGCAGAAACAGCGAAGGTCCTCGGCACCGATCACACCACGCTCGACTGCGCCCCCGACCCGGCCGCGGACCTCGTCCACCTCATCGAGCAACTTGGCCTGCCATTCGGCGATAGCTCGCTGCTGCCGACGTATTGGCTGTGCAAGGCCGCACGGGAGCACGTGAAGGTTGCTCTCAGCGGCGACGGCGGCGACGAGCTCTTCGGCGGGTATCGACGCCACACCATTACGCCCATGCTGAACCGTTGGCATCGGCAACTGGGGCTCATTCCGCACCGCCTGCTCGATCGACGCACGCCGGGCTCGCGCGGCGAGTATCTGTCACGATTGGCCACCGCGGCCAAGCATGGCGGATACGAAGAACTGCTCGCAATCTTCCAAACACCCGATCTACGTCGGCTCATCCCATCAATCGCCGGCGAACGCACGGGCAATGACACCTTCGAGCGAATCGACGATCCGCTCCGTCACGACTTTACCCACTACCTCCCGGACGATCTCCTCCGCAAGACCGACACCGCTTCCATGGCCGTCGCCCTCGAAGTCCGCGCCCCGTTCCTCGCCCGCGAACTCGTCGAGGTCGCGCTGCGCACGCCGCTTCACGTCCTCATGCCCAACAACGAACGCAAGGGCCTCCTCAAGCAAGTCGCCCGCAAGTACCTCCCCGACTCCATCGTCGACCGCCCCAAGCAAGGCTTTGCCATCCCCATCGGCCAGTGGTTCCGCGATGACTACGGCGGCCTCCGTCAGCTCCTCTACGACCATCTCGAATCGGCCGACCCGTTCCCGGGGCTCGCCAGCGCGGGCGTCGAGATCAACATGGGCTTCGTGCGTCAGATGCTGCGCGAGCACGACGCGGCGGGGGAGAAGCCGATCAACCCCTGGCATGGGCGCGACCACTCGCAGCGGCTGTACATGCTGCTGGTGCTGAGCATCTGGGCGAAGTGGCTGGCCGCGCTTCCACGCAGCGAGCCAGAGGTCTGATTTATCGCGATGAGCCTTCGGCAAGCCGGACCTCGATGGGCCCGCTGAGGTTGAGCTCGCGCTGGGGGAAGGGGATGCCAATGCCGGCCTTGTCGAGTGCGTACTTCACGTCGCGTGTCAGCCGATCCTTCACGGGCCAGAAATCGGCCGCATTGACCCACACGCGCACGGCCCAACTGATGGAAGAGTCGCCGAGTTCGTTGAGGTACACGACCGGAGCGGGATCTTCCAGCCGGCCCTCGACGGCCATCGCCGCAGCCATCAGCGTCTCCCGAGCGGTGTCGATATCGGCGTCGTACGCCGTGCCGACAGCCACATCGACGCGTCGCGTCTTGTGGTGCGAGATGTTCTCGATAGTGTTGCCGAAGATCTCGCTGTTGGGCATGATGATGCGGCGGTTATCGAACGTGTCCAGGATCGTCGTGAAGAGTTCGATCTCGTCGACCTTGGCCGTCACGCCATTGACGTTGACGACGTCGCCTACGCGATACGGCCGAAACACCAGCAGCATGACGCCGGCCGCCACGTTCCCCAGCGTGCCCGAGAGCGCCAGACCGATGGCGAAACCCATCGCCGCGAGCACGGCCGCGAAGCTCGTCGCCTCGACCCCGAACGTCTGGAGGATGGTGACGGCGCCCATCAGCAGGATGGCCCACTTCACCAGGTTACCGAAGAACTTGGCCAGCGTGATCTCGACGCGTGCCTTGGTAACCGCCTTGACCGTCAGGCTCTTGGCCCACTTGGCCACGAGCAGTACGATGACGATCAGGACGATCGCGATCACGATCGGTTGCAGGATCGTCCATACCTCGAGCATCGTGATCTGATTGAACTGTCCATCGCCGACCTTCTCCCACAGGCCTGTGGCGGCCTGCTCGAAATCAGTCGTCTCGGCACCCTCGGCACCCTGGGCGCCCAGATCAGCTTCTTCATCTTGCCAGTACATGTGCATCTTCTCCCACGGCAGGTTGGTCGGCGATCAGAACGTCGCCAGAATGGTGAGGAAGTAGTTCACGTCGTGCTCCTTGGCATCGCCCGAATCCGAGTCGAACTCGTGCTCAACGCCCATGCGGAGCCGGACATCGGCCTCCTCGGCCAGCTTCACGTCGTAGGACGCGTAGCTGACCGACCGAACCTCTCCAAGGTCGCTGAGCGAGGGAAAGACCTCTGTGCCAGCCGCGAACGTGTTCCGATCGTTGATCTCCCAGACAAAGTCCAGTCCGATGAGAGCCTCGGCCTGCCAGTGATCGTCCGACCCGCCGAACTCGCGCGTGGTACCACCACCGACCCGGCCCGTTAATGTCGCACGGTCCTGCCCACCGCCGAGGAGCGCTCGCTCCTTCAGGAACTCGTAGCCCACGCCGGCGAACAACTGCAGACGCGTATCCCAGTCTTCGAACTCGTCGTACTCGTACACGCCTAACACGAACGTGAAGTACCGCTCGCCAGGGTAAAGCCAGTCGTTCTCGGCCCGAGCACGCCCCTCGTTTTCCGAGACGCTGCCGTCGTCCTCGCCGTAGAGGTAACGGGCACGAAACAGTGTGCGCAGCTCATCGGTCTCGCGTTCAGTCTCAAAGATGGCCCGCAGGTCGAAAGCTTCCGAGTTGCCACTCGAGCCGCTCAGGCCCACCTCAACCGATCGTGTCCAGCCCGTCCAGAAGCTCGTCGGCCCCGACGAGTCCTCCACGCCTGGGGCGACCTGATCACCATCGGCCTCGGGAGAGACTTCCTGATAAGGGAGTTCCACGGCGGGAAGACCAAACTCCGACCCCAGGGCCATAGGCGTGCACGCACAAACGAGCAGGCTCGCCATCATACGGTTTTTGTTTGAGTTCTGCATCAGGGTTATCTCCAGCCCCTCCGTTGGCCGCGCAAGGAAACGCGAACCGATAACATGGCCAACGCGAAAAGTAAGGCATCAGTTTACCCTTGCCCCCATCGAAAGTCGGCATCGAATCTGTCGACTAGCCCGACGCCCCATTCCGATACACTCTTTTCATGGCCTACCCCGCTCCAACACGGCGCCAAGTGATCTCCGGGGGGCTCGCGCTCGGCGCACTCGCGCTTGCCGGTTGCGCCCCCTCGCGGACCCGAGTCTCGGGCTCCCCCTCGCCCGTGTGGCCGACGGACCGCAGGTTGTCCAGTGGCGTATACCCAAGGGGCGTGCAGAAAGCCGACCCCATCGAGATGCCCGCGCCCACGGGCGCCCCCCGTGTCATGCCGCGATCGGCCTGGACCGGGATACAACCCACGCTGGCCCTGGCCAACCGCATGGGCCGCATCGAACGCATCACCATCCATCATGATGCGATGGACGCCGCGGGCTTCCGATCTGCCGGCCAGGCCCGTCAGCGCCTGAACGACATCCAGCGAGCCCACGTGGGAAACGGATGGGCCGATATCGGCTACCACTACGCCATCGACCCAACCGGGACGATCTGGGCGGCCCGCCCGGTTCAACTCCAGGGCGCGCATGTCCGCGATTGGAACGAACGCAATCTGGGCATCATGATGATGGGCAACTTCATGCACGAGCGGCCCACGCCCGCCGCTCTGGCCGCACTCCAGAGTCTGGTCCGAAGCGAGAGCGCCCGGTACCGCGTTTCGGCCTCGCGCATCAGCACCCACCGCGAGTTGGCAACAACGGCCTGCCCCGGCGACGCCCTGCAACGCCAGATCGACATGGCCCGAAGCCAGCGCATCGCCGGCTTCGCCTGAGCCATACATTCGCTCGATCTACATCAGGCCTTGTCGCCCTCGCCTGACGCCGGCTGTGAGAAGATCGCGCCACCGACCCGCACGAGGTTGGCGCCCTCCTCGATTGCGACCTCGTAGTCGGCCGACATGCCCATCGAGAGGATGTTGAACTCCTTGCCCGCCATCCCCTCGCTACGAACGTCCTCGAACAGTTCCCGGCATCGAGCGAAGACCGGCCGGCTGTCTTCGGCACGCTCGCCGTCGGGCGCCATCGTCATGATGCCCCGTAGCCGCAGGTGGATCATCGAGTGGATCTGCTCGACCACGTGCAGGACGGCCGGCGAAGGGCACCCGGCCTTGCCCGCCTCGCCCGAGCAGTTCACTTGCAGCAGGATCTCGACCGGCTTGTCGCGTTTCAGCCCGACCTCCTGGAGTTCCTCGGCCACGCGCAGGCTGTCGACGCTGTGGATCAGGCGGCAAGCGTCGGCTACCTGCCGGGCCTTGTTGCGCTGCATCTGACCGATCATGTGCCAGCGGATGGGCTCGTGTGTCGAGCCGGGGCTGCCGCCCAGGGCCGCCCCCATGGAGCGCATCCGTGAGGCCTGCTCTTCGAGCATCGGGGCCCGCTGGAGTAGCTGCTGGACACGGTTCTCGCCGAAGTCGCGATGGCCCGCCTGCACGAGTTGGAGGATCTGGTCGGGTTCTGCGTATTTGGTGACCGCCACCAGCAGCACCTGCTGGCCCTTTCGGCCAGACTTGGCCGCGGCACGCTCGACGCGCTCGCAGACCGAGGTGTAGCGATGGAGGAGGTCGCCCTCTGCCGTTGCGGGTCCTGCGATCGCCATGTCCTAGCATACGCCCCGCGCCTCCGCGGTGAAGAACACCGGCCCGGTCGATTTCCCGGGCTCGACTGGAGCCCCAAGACCATGGCCACGACCACCGAACTGCCCCCTCGCGCCGAGCCCCTCGCTGCCAACGATCCCGCCCCAGACTTCACGCTGCTCGACCAGAACCGCAACGAGTGGACGCTCTCGGACGCTCTCACCAGGGGGGACGTCGCTCTGTGTTTCTACCCAATGGACTTCAGCCCTGTCTGCTCCACAGAGATGAAGTGCGTCAACGATGAGTTCGACCGATGGAAGAACAAGGGCATCCAGGTCGTCGGCATCTCATGCGACAGCTTCTTCACGCACCAGGCGTGGGCCGAGAGCATCGGTCTCAAGCAGGCCCTTCTTGCCGATATGCACCGCGCCGTCTCCAAGGCATATGGCTTCTACTGGCCCGACCTGAACGTCTCGGGCCGGGGCACCGTGCTCGTTGGCAAGGGCGATGACGGGACTCCGGTCGTACGCTGGGTGCAGGAGCGTGAGATCAAGGACGCCATGAACATCGACGACCTGCTCTCGCAGCTCGCCTGAGGGCGCACCAGCCGAATCCTGCCACACAACCCATATGGCCCCGTAGCTCAGCGGTTAGAGCACGCGACTCATAATCGCTTGGTCCCCGGTTCGAATCCGGGCGGGGCTATTCATTCGAGAAGACAATGGCTTCAGACCACTCGCTGCACACGCGCGGCACGTTCCAGCCGCTCGCGCTCGGGCTTTGCCACGCTGTCTAACTGCCCCAACGCTTCGTACACGCCAAGACGCGAACCGGCATCCATCGCCGCGTACGCCACGTCCGTGTCGATCAGCCGCTTGCCCATGATCTCCTCGAGCTGCTCGCGCGAATACTCAGGCCGGTTCGCGGCTGTCGACGCCGTGCCATACTGGCTCAAGTTACTCGCGAAGATGCCCGCAGCGCTCACCGGCAGGAAGTCCTCGTACCGAAGCCCATCACGCGTCGCGTACCCACGCCGCACTAGCTCGGCCATGTCCGTTGTGTCGATCGAACCCACAGCCGCGCGCCCGACCTCGGTCGGCGCGTACTCGGCGTACACCAAGCCCTTCTCCAGCAGCCCCTCCAGCGAATCCGGAAAGCTCGCGAACGCCTCGCGCTGCATCCGCAGGAACGCCTCCTCGTCGCGTTCGGCGAGCTCGGGCTCATTCGCTCGGGCTTCCTCGAACGCCGCCAGGCACTGGTCGTACATCGCCCGGCCCGCCGGCGTCGTCGCATAGAACCTCTGCTCGATCTCACCGAACCGCGCCGTGTGCGAAGCCTCGATCTCCGAGCCATCGGCCTCAACGAACACCACCGGCTCGGTCAACGCCTTGTACGCGTCCTGACGCAGCAGCACGGGCGTGTCGGCCGATGGGCCCTCGGTAAAGTCCTTGAATCCCGCGTGCGGCAGCTTCGTCAGGTCCAGGTCGTCCTGCTCTAGGCGATCAGCCAGCCCCCGTACGAACGTTGCCAGCTTCGCCGAATCGACATCGGCTTCGCCCGCACCCGCGATGCGGTCCGCCCCCAGGTGCTTGAAGTGCAACGTCAGCCAATCGGGCCCGCTCATCAGCATCATGCGCTCGAGCGCCCGTGTCGCTCGCTTCTCGAACGTCGCCCGATCGCTCTGGCCCATACAGAACTTCATTGCCGCCGTGTACACGTCCATGCAGAGCGTGTTGGGCGTCAAGTGGTTCAGGTGATGCCGCTCGAAGCACGCGATGTCCGCGGCGATCTTGAACCCACCCTCGCATAGATCGGTATAGAGCTGGTGATCCCGGGCCCGCCCCGTCCACTTGAAAATCCGTCCGGTCGCCTCGGCGATCAGCTCGTTCGCGTCGTCCCAGCTCAGCCCGCCCTCGCCCTCGCACTTGTCAATGAGCGCAATCGCACGATCCGAGAACACCTGCCGATCCGCGAGCGCTTCCTCGATGCGTTCCTTCGTCGCCTCGTCGAAGTAGTCGGTCATCAGCAGCGACGTAAACACGCGGTGCTCGGGCTTGTGCGGCGAGCGGAACGCCGTGGCGATCACCGGCTGGCTCTTGGTCCCGATCGCCGTCATGTCATAGAAGTTGTGCGGCTCCATCCCGAAGCACCCGAAGAACCGCGCAATCAATCGGTACTCGTCGGGCCGACCGATCCGGATCGCCCCGTGTCGCTCACCGCTGGTCCGCTCGATCTCCTCATCGCTGACCGCGAACCCCGGGTGCCGCTCCGCCAGCACGTCGCATACCGCCCGATTGCACACTGCGTTGACCGCCAGCGCCTTGTCATACAACGGCACCTCGGCCCCGAACATCGCCGAAAGCTCGGCAAACAGGCGATTCTGCATCTCGATCCGGTCGGCGAAGGTGGATGCCATCTCACGCTCCGTTGTAGGGCGGTCGGGGCCAAACACTATCCTACGCACGGCCACCTATCGTCCCGACCAAATGGGAGAACACAATGCGTCCGAACCGAAATACGCATCCGCGCCGCACCGGCTCCGCAGCCATCGCAGTCGTGATTTTCGTCGCGGCCATTCTGGCAGCAGCCGCGGCTGGCGCGTTCCTCTTCCTGCGCCCTAGCGTTCCTCCCCTCCCCCAAGCCGACTACGCCCAGCAGGTCAGGGAAGAGGCATTACGGGAAGCCGGCGTCACCGAGCAAGATGCGGCCCGTGCCGAAGCCGCCCTCGCCGAGTTTTATCGGGTCTACAAGTCCGATCTGGCCGCGTTGTACTCGCCCGGCAGTGTTCAAGAGTTCTGGCCGGTCTACTCGGACTTCGCCAAGTTGGAAGCCGATCCGAAGGCCCGCCAGCGATTCGACGAGGCCGTGGCCGCAACCAAGGCATCACGGGTGACCGACAGCATGGACCGGCTCGCATCCGCAGCCGGTCTCGAGCCAAGACTCGATCCTCGCGGCATCAACGACCTCAAGCTGCGTCGCCTCTCGTTCGTCGATCGGCTCCTGCTCCTCGAGGCCATCCTCAACAACGACCCCGAGGCCGCGGTCGCGGCTTACTCGCGAGCGCTCAAACTCGCCAATGTCATCGGCAAGCCGGGCTATTCGAGGATGTCCCTGCTAGCCGCTGGCGGGAGACGGTCGAATGCCGAGAGCGTCATCTTGGACGCGCTGACAGGCGGCAGAATCGACGCCAAAATGGCACGGGCGCTCCTCGATGCCACGATTTCCCACGACTTCGCCACCCTCGAGCAGATGCTCGAGGGTGAGCGGGCCATGCTCCGCATGGAACTCATCGATCGATCCCGGAACACCGGCCGCGACGACCAGTCGCTCGCCGAAGCGGAAGCCAGAGCGCTCGAGGCATGGAATGCCCCGTTGGGCAAGCGACTGGAGGCATCCAAGGCCCTCAGGGAATGGCAATCAGACGAGTGGAAGCGCTCGGAACTCCTCGATGAGCGAGCACCCAGCTACAACGGCTTCCTCGAGATGGCCACATACGCGGATCACATCCACCCCGGCTTCCATCTCGCGCTCGCGATCGAGACGTTCCGCCTCGAGCAAGACAGCCTGCCAAACTCGCTCGACGCACTCGTGCCCGACTACCTCGAAGCCATCCCCACCGACCCCATGACCGGTGAGCCCTGGGTGTATCGCCTCGACGACGAGAGCCCGCAGGGCTACACGCTCTACGCCGTCGGCTTGGACGCCGAAGACAACGGCGGCCACCAGCCCATGAACCCCGAAGCTGCACTCAACGCGGTGAACGGCCCCGGCACCGACTTCGTGGTCATCCCGCGTCGTCCACGCTAATCGAGCCCCTTCACAATCCCCCCCGTCAGCACCTCACACCCACCCTCGCGCACGATCACGTCGTCCTCGATCCGCACGCCCTGGATCTCTTTCCGCAGCGTGTCGACCACCCCCCACCGCACCGCGTCCCCAAACTTCTCCCGCGTCTCGGCCACGTCGATCAGCCCGGGGATGAAGTACAGACCGGGCTCGACCGTGAATCCGTGGCCGGCCTCGAGTGGGATGTCCACGCGCACGCTCACGCCGCCCGGGCCCTTCCGCGGGGCACGCCCGGGCAGCCGCCCGCCCGCGCCGCGCACGCCCAGGCCGATCATGTGGCCCACGCCGTGCGGGAAGAACAAGCCCGCCACACCGCGCTCGACCAACTCCGCAGCATCGCCCTTGATGGCCCCCAGCCCGATGAGCCCCTCGAGCACCACCTCGCTGCACCGCCGGTGCACGTCGTGCCACTCGACGCCCGGCACGCACATCGCCAGCCCGGCCTCCTCGGCCTCGGTCACGATGT
The DNA here is from genome assembly GCA_044440025.1 of Phycisphaerales bacterium JB060. GTDB lineage: Bacteria > Planctomycetota > Phycisphaerae > Phycisphaerales > UBA1924 > JAHCJI01. Next base: position 13,553 of record JBITAF010000114.1, read on the forward strand.
TGATCACGTCCTTCTGCGTCTTCGTCGGCTCGCCCACCGGCCACGCCCGCGTCACGTCGCCCGCGTACCGCTTGTGCGCCGCGCCCGCGTCGATCAGCACGCACTCGCCCTTGTTGATCACCCGCTCGCTGGGCGCGAAGTGCAGCACCGCCGCGTTGGGCCCGCTGCCCACGATGGTGTCGTAGGGCGTGCCATCGCCGCCGTTACGGAAGAACTCCGCCTCGATTTCCACCTGCAACTGCCGCTCGGTCATGCCAGCCGCCTGGCCGCTGGTCAGCACGCCGTGGGCGTACGCGTGCCCCGCCGCCGTCGCCGCACACGCCCGGCGCATCAACCCGATCTCGACCTCGTCCAGCACCCGCCGTGAATGCAGCAACGCCTCGGCAAGTTCTGCGCTCAGCTTCGTGTCTACACCGCCGCCGTACCCGCCCACAGGGCACCCCAGCATCGCCACCGCGCGCCCGCGCTGCTGCGCCAGCCAGGGCCCCAGTTCGGCCAGCGGCGCACCCTCCCACGTCACGTCGCCCTCCCACGTACGGTGGGCCTGCGTCACCTCGGGCGCGAACGCACGCCAGCCGCCGGTGTCCTCTTCAAGGTCCACCGCCATCACCCCACCGGGGCACTGCTGCTCAACCAGGTAGTAGTAATCGCTGTGGGCCATGAACGGGTACACCCGATCGTGCTGCCCCGGCACCGGGATCATCTCCCCCGCCCCCAGCAGCACAACGGGCAAAGCCCCGCCACCAACCTCCCGGGCACGCTCACGAAGAGCGCCGACGGTGCGCTGGCGGCGGGCAAGGAGATGGTCGGCGGGCGTTGTCTCGGCGTTTCGTTCGCTCATGGGGCCAGTGTACGCCCCAAACAGACAGCCTCAGCAGCCCGCGTCGAACTCGTTCTGGAACGCAAGGAAGTCGAACAGCGTCAACACCCCATCGCCATCGAAGTCGGCCGCCAGATCGCCCGCATCGAACAGGTTCTGGAACATGAGGAAGTCGAAGATGGTCAGCTCACCGTCGCCATCAAGGTCGGCCCGGCACTCGAAAGGCTGGCAGCCGTAGCGGGCCAGTTCGATCGACACGACATCGCCCGCGTGCGCGAACCGGCCACCAACATACAGCGCCGGGCCTTGGGCATCCGCGTATGCCACCAGTTGCGCAGTGGCGCCGTCCAGCCCGCCGTCTACCTCGCTCCACGCCAGGCCGTCCCACCGAGCGATCCGGTCCGCCGGCATGCCATCGGCCGTGCGGAACGATCCCGCGGCGTACAACGCCGGCCCGCGCCCGTCATCGAAAACTTCCAGGTCCTTGACCTCCGAGTCGAGCCCGAAGCTGCCCACCGGCATCCACCGCTCACCGTCCCACTGAGCGATGTTCTGCGCCCGCATGCCCGACGCGAACCGGATCATCCCTCCCGCGATCAGCCTCGGCCCCTCGCCGCTGTCATACACCTCGAATGCCGAGATGCTCCTGGGTTGCAGCGTCGACCCAGCATCCTCCCACGTGCTGCCATCCCACCGAGCGACATATCGCGCGGGCACACCGCCGGCCATGTCAAACGCGCCACCCGCGTATAGCGCGGGCCCTCGCCCATCGTCGAAGACGCCCAGCGCCGTGACCGTCGCCGAACCCGTTGGGCGCGTCAACCCGCCGCCCACCGCCGACCAGGTCGCACCATCCCAGCGCGCCAGAGCCCACAGCGATGCTGCGCCAGCCGTCATACCACGCCCGCCAACATACAGGGCCTGACCCGATCCGTCATCGAACACCACCATCGGCCCCTCGCTGCCGAGCAGCGGTGGATCACCAACCTCCTCCCATCCCGATCCATCCCAACGCATCACCGCAACGGAATCCGATCCGTCTTCGGCGCCCGCGGCGTAGACGGCCGGCCCGCTGCCGTCGTCGAAGCCCAACATCCCCAGTGGCCCGCGGCTGATGAACCCCGGCCAGGGCAACGCCTCAGCCGAGGCTCCATCCCAGCGGGCAGCACGCACGCCGGTGACCCCATCAATCGTGAAATCGCCCGAGAGGAACAGGCCCGGCCCGCTCCCCATGTCGTACACCGTTTGGGGCGCCCCACCGACGAGCGCGGCCGCGGGTTCGGCTTCAACGGCGTCCGCCCACGCATCGCCCTTGAACTCGCGGACGCCGTTGCTCGCGGGAAGGTTGCCACCCGCGAGCAGGCGTTGCTGGCCGCCAATCTCAAAAGCAGAGATCGACCGCGGCGTCCAGTCGAAGAAGACCGGCAAGCCGTACCCGACCTCCGACCAGTCGGCTCCGTCCCACCGCGCGACGCCATTCCCGAAGAACTCGCCCCCGGCGTCCTCGAAGGGCCCCACCGCCAGCAGCGTTCGCGTGCCCCCATCGTCGACGACCTCCAGATCGAGCACGCCGCCATCCAAGCCGTCGCCTACACCCGACCACTGGACGCCATCCCACTGCGCGATGCTCTCGGCGTTCAGGCCCCCCGCGGTCGTAAACGAACCGCCAGCATACAAGCCATCGCCCGAGCCGCTTTCGAAGACCTCCAGCGCGTTGACACCACCATCGACGCCGCCGCCAACCGCCGACCAGACCTGCGTTGCCCGATCCCACGCCGCGATGCCGCGCGCCGAAACGCCGCCGCCGACGCCAATGAACGTGCCGCCAACAAACAGCCGCTCGCCCGCGCCGTCATCGTGCACGAGCAGCGCATGAATCGGCGCGCTGGTCCCATTTGGCGGCCCGCTCCACGAATCACCGTCCCACCACGCCAGGTTTCTCGCCGGCGTTCCGCTCGCGGTGCCGAACTCGCCGCCCACGTACAACCGCCCATCGTCGGTGGTCATCGCATACACCGGCCCGTTCACACCATCATCGAGCCCCGACCACTGCGAACCATCCCACCGCGCAATGTGCGGCGCGTCCAGCCCGCCGGCCGTCTGGAAGTCGCCGCCGACGTACAACGCCTCGCCCGATCCGTCATCGAACACGCCGAAGCTGTGCACGATGCCATCGGTGCCGCCGCCCAGGGCCTCCCACCGCTCGCCGTCCCAACTGGCCACGTTGCTCGCGTTCACGCTGCCCGCGATCGTGAAGTCACCGCCGATGTACACCGCCGGTCCCTCGCCATCGTCCCAGGTAAAGGTCGCATAGACCTCGCCGTCCACCCCGGCCAAGGGAAACAGGTTCTCGGTCCAGCCAAGGTCGCAGGCCTGGCCGAACGCCACGTTCTGAATAAGCACGAGCCCGCAAACGCAGGCCAGGAACGCTCGGAGCACGCAGGTATTCATCATGGTCGATCTCCCCGTTGCGGGTGTCTGTGGCCGCCGGGCAGGCGTTGGGGCCCGCCGCGAGACGGCCGGAGTGTGGTTGCCACTCGATACCGGCTTGAGCAAGCCCGGTTGCGGCAAGATCCCGAGTTTCCGTCCCTGGCTAACCTCGCGAACAACGAAGTTCGCAGGGCCACACGGGCCCGCGACATCTCCAAGGGGAAACCGCCATGGGCCTCGTCAAAGAATTCCGAGAGTTCGCCGTCAAGGGCAACATGATGGACATGGCCGTGGGCATCATCATCGGCGGTGCCTTCGGCATCCTCGTCCGCTCGCTCGTGGACGACCTGATCATGCCCATCGTTTCCATCCCCGGTAAGGCCGACTTCTCCAACTACTACATCGGGCTCACCGAGAAAGTCCGCCAGGCCAACGCCGACGCCGGTGTGCCTCTGCCCCTCGACCAGGCCCGCGAGCTCGGCCCGGTCTTCGCGTACGGCAACTTCCTCACAGTGCTGCTGAACTTCGTCATCATGGCCTTCGCGGTATTCGTCATCGTCAAGGCGATGAACACCGCACGCCGCCACTTCGAGGAAGAAAAGAAGGTCGAGGCCGCCGCCCCGCCCGTCCCTCCCGCCGAGGTGCAGTTGCTCACCGAAATCCGCGACGAGCTCCGCGCCCACCACGGCTGACCCAAACAAAAACGGCGACGCATCCTCGCAGGACGCGCCGCCGTTTGGTTACCTCAATCAGTTAAGATTCAACCGCAACCCATATCGAACGCGTTCTGGAAGGCCAGGAAGTCGAAGAGGGTCAGCGAACCATCCCCATCGAAGTCGGCCTCGAGGTTGCCACTGTCGAAGAGGTTCTGGAACTCGAGGAAGTCGAAGATCGTCAGCGAGCAGTCGCCGTCGATGTCGGGCAGGCACGTCGCACGCAGCTCCACGGTGTTACCGGTATAGAACAGCCGCCACTGCTGGTTTCCACCAAGGTCGGCCGACACCAGCTCATGGAACTCGCCGTTGATCGCCGATCCGCTGATGATGGTGAAGTTCTCGCAGGTGTCAGGCACGAAACCTTCGATCGCAGTGGCGTCCAACGTGCCGGCCAGGTTGATCGCCGCGTTGCCCGTGATGCGATCGAACTCACCCATGGCCCTCCCACCAACCTGGATCTCAACCGTCGAAGTCGACGAGAGGTTCAAGGTACCCGAAGCGTCCAGCGTCGCCGTCTCGCCAAGGGCCGAGCCGATACGCCCCGGCGCGAGCGTGCCCTGCACGTTGAACGCGCCGCGCAAGTAGCCGTTCCCCGAGACCGTGATGCCCTGGCCCAAGACGGTCTCGATGCCGGTAACACCCTGATTGAGCTGGGCCCGCCCCCCCGGATTCGTGGCCGAGTCATTCAGGAAGATCTCGCCAGTGCCGCTGATCGTGCCAGCCGTCGCGGCCTGCAACTGCGTGGCCGAGATACCGCCATCGCGGTTCACGACGATCACGCCATTCAACTCGGTATCGTTCCTCAACGTCAGCAGACGGACGTTCTCGATCTGCACCTCGCCCTCGATGCTGGTCGAGTCGAACGTCGCATTGCCGGCGGCCACCTCGACCACGCCGGCCATGTTCGTGATCTGCCCGCTGTTGATGGTCGCCGAGGCCATGCGCACCGTGCCGCCGTTCGACACGATCCGCCCATCGGGGCCTTGATTCACCGTCGTGGTGATACGAAGACGACCGTTATTGGTCGATTCCATCAATCCATCATTCGTCTTGGGAGAACTGCTCAGCAGCAACTCACCTCCGTCAACGTCCGCACGGATCGTCCCCTCGTTGACGAGCGATGCGGTAACCGTCCCCGAGCCGCGCACCAGAACGGTGTCGGCCAGCGTGGTCGTCAGCCCCGTCGTGGTGTCGCCCAGCGTAGCACGACCCGAAGCTGTCGATGCCGAGTCGTTCAGCGAGATCACGCCGTCGCCGTCGATCGTGCCGCTGCTGCCAAACAGCAGCCGCGTGGAGCTGATGCCCCCATCCCGATTGACCAGGATCTCGCCGTCGAGCGTCAGGCCGTCGATGATGATCAGTTGCCGCACGTTCTGGATCTCGAAGTTGCCCGTGGCACGATCGACGCCGTCGAAGGTGCCGATGCCTTCAGCGATCTCAAACGTGCCACCACGATTGACCACGCTGCCGCCCGAGATCGTCGCAGTCGCCATGCGCACCACACCGCCGGCCGCCTCGACCACGCCGCCACTGCCCTGGTTCACCGTGGTGGTCAATCGCAGCACGCCACCATCGACCGCCTCCATCAGGCCGTTGTTGGTGTGGGCCGAAGGAGTCACATTCAACGCGAAGCCATCAACGTCGGCGCTGATCGTCCCCTCGTTCACCAGCACGGCCGAGATGGTCCCCGAGCCGTGCACCAGCACCGTGTCCGCCAGGGTTGTCGTCAGCCCGATCACGGTATCGGCCAGCATCGCACGACCAGCCCCCGCGGGCGATGTGTCGTTGAGCGTGATGGTCGCGTCGCCATCGATCATTCCATCGGTGCCAAACAAGAGACGTGTGCTGCTGATTCCGCCGTCACGGTTAACCAGGATCTCACCGTCAAGCGTCAGGCCGTTGTTGACGGTCAACTGGCGGACATTCTCGATCTCGACCCCACCGGTCACCAACTCGACGTCATCGAACAGGGCGTTCCCTGCCGCAACCTCGACCAGCCCCAACGCTCCGTCAATCTCACCGCCGTTGATCGTCGCATTGGTCAACCGAACCACGCCGCCATCGGCCAGGATGCGGGCCGTGGGCGACTGATCGATGACCGAGGCAATCCGTAGGATGCCGCCATCGGTCGCCTCGAGCTGCCCCTCGTTGCCCTTGGCGCTGCCGAACACGTTGAGAACGAAGCCATCAACGTCGGCGCGGATGATCCCGCGATTCAGCACAGTGGCGCTCACGTACCCCGAGCCACGCACCAGCAACTCCGGCCCCAGGATCGTCGACACGCCCGTCACCGCATCGCTAAACTGGGCGCGTCCCAACGACCCCGGCGAAGAGTCGTTCAAGACGATCACGCCCGTGCCCAGCACCTCCTCAACGTCCTCGCTCAGCCGAAGCGACGTCGCGCTGATGCCCCCGCTCGGATTGACCACGAACACGCCATTGATGATCTGCGTCGTACCAGACAGCGTGAACGTGCGGACGTTTTCGAGCTCGATCGTCGTGCCGGCGTTCAGCAGTTGCAACCCTGCCTGAGGCGAGCTCGCAACGGAAATGACATACGTTCCCGGCTCGGCGATCCGGCCGATCTCGCCTGGCGAGTCCGGCACCAGCATCGGGCTCCAGTTGGCCGGGTTGCCCCAGTCACCATCGCTCGAACTCGCCCAATCGATCACCTGCCCCCGGGCCACACTCGCCCCGGCCGACATAGCCAGCACCAACGCTGCTCCCATAACCCCACACCGATATCCCGAGCGCTGCATCTCGTCTCTCCCTTTCTCTGGTTTCTCCGGCTCTCCGTCCCTCACGGAGCACGGATCATACACGCAAGTTGCTTGAATCTCGGATAAGCTCTGGTTAGACAAAGCGTTTCGTTGGACCAAACCACCGAAATCTGGGAAGACCGGGCGGATTAGGCCAACCTCCACGGACCGATAGCAACACGCGCCAACAATCTCCCGTGACTACCGCCGCCGATACCCTCACCCCCGCCGTCCGCGCCAAACTCGAAGAACTCGCGGAGCAATACCGCGCCGCCGGCAGGCAGCTCGAAGACCAAGCCGTTCTGGCCGACCACGAGCAGGTCCGAGACCTCTCCATCCGCCGCTCGGCCCTGGCGCCCGTCGTCGAGGGCTACCAGCGCTTCACCAGACTGCTCGACGAGGCCGCCGAGCTACGCCAGGCCATCGAATCGGGCGAAGACGCCGAACTCGCCGAGATGGCCCGAGCCGAGCTCCCCAGCCTCGAGGCCCGCGCCACCGAAGAGATCGAGACCGTCAAGGCTGCCCTGGTCTCCAGCGACGACAACCTGGTCGGCTCGGTCATCCTCGAACTCCGCGCCGGCACCGGCGGCGACGAGGCCCAGATCTGGGCCAAGGACCTCCTGGAAATGTACCAGAAGTACGCCGGCCAGAAGGGCTGGTCCTTCGAGACCCTCGACTTTTCGGGTGGTGAGAGTCACGGCGGCATCCGCTCGGCCACTGCCAGCGTCAAGGGTGAGGGCGTCTGGGCCGAGCTCAGCTTCGAGGCCGGCGTCCACTCAGTCAAGCGCGTGCCCGCCACCGAGTCCCAGGGCCGCGTGCATACCAGCACCGCCACCGTCGCCGTACTGCCCGAGCCCAAGGCCGTCGAGGTCAAGATCGACTGGGCCAACGACGTGACCGAACACGTCACGACATCGCAAGGCCCCGGCGGGCAGAACGTCAACAAGGTCGCCACCGCCGTGCACCTTGTGCACGAGCCCACGGGCATCGAGGTCCGCATGCAGGAGAGCAAGAGCCAGCACCAGAACCGCGAGAAGGCCCGACGCCTGCTCATGGCCCGGCTCTACGAACGCCAGCTCCGAGAGGCCGAGGCCGAACGTTCCGCCGCACGCAAGGGGCAGATCGGCACGGGTGAACGGTCCGAGAAAGTCCGCGTCTACCGCTACCAGGACGGCATCGTCGCCGACCAGCGCCTCAACACCAAGCACCAGCTCCGCCAGATACTCTTCGACGGCGATCTCTCACCCCTCATGGCCGCCCTCATCGAGCAGCGCACCGCCCAACGGCTGGCCGAGCTCTGAGTCTCCCTCAAGCCAGCCCGCCCCATCGCCGATGCCATGGGTATGGGACGCAAGCACGCAGTACCGATCCTCATGGTCGCCGCCGGCGCCCTGGTGCTCTTCGTGTCCATCGAACCGCGCCGGGGCCAGGCCACCCTCACCCCCGAGGCGCCCAAGCCCCCCGAGCCCAGCGTTCATGTGGGTACGCTGCAGGGCCGCGACTACGGCGTCCGTATCGAAGTCACCGAAGAAGGCCCACGCTATACCGTGGTCGACCGTCAGGGTGTTGTCGTCGCAGACCGCCTCACTCTCGAGACCCTCGCCGAGCGATACCCACGCCTGGCGCCCTACGAGCTTTGGGCCGACGAACAGGGCAATTCCCTCGGCCCCTTGATGATCGTCCCCGACACCAGCCCCAACTGACCGACACGTGGCACGCCCGCGCTACCGTGGTCGGTGACGCATGCCGAGCCCACTCCACTACCAATCCCCGATGAGCGCCGGCACGTGGCCCTCTTCGGCGGCACGTTCGACCCGCCACACCTGGCGCATACCACCCTGGCCAACCTCGGCCGCCAGGCAATAGAGCACCGCGCCGGCGCTCCCGCGACCCTTGTCTTCGTGCCCGCCGCCCGCTCGCCGCACAAGAGCGACGCCCCCACCGCCACCGACGCCCAGCGGGTCGAGATGCTCCGCCTGGCGACCAGCGACGTGCCCGACTGCACGATCTGGACCGACGAACTCGACCGCGCCGCCGAAGGAGAGCCAAGCTACTGGGCCCGCACGCTCGAGCGCGCCGCCACCCTCCTGGCCCATCGCACGCTGTGGTTCATCATCGGCGCCGACCAGGCTGCCAGCTTCCACCGCTGGCGCCAGCCGCGCGAGATGCTCCAACTCGCCAGGCCGATCGTCCTTCCTCGCCACCCCATCGCCAGCAGCAACGACCTGCGCGCCAACATGGCAAGCGCCGGCTTCTGGGACGAAACAGAACTGGACCGCTGGGCCGAGTCCTTCGTCGACATCGACCTGCTCCGCGCCGCCTCCACCGAGGTCCGCGAGGCCCAAGGCTCACCCTTCGACACGCCCCTGCATCCAAGCGTGCTCGACTACGCCAGGGCAAACAATCTCTACGGATTGATCTGAGCGAGGCCCTGGCGCAAGCCTGAGCTCCCCCAATTACCAACTGCACACAAAAAACCCGGACTTGCGCCCGGGCCTGGTTCGATGTGGATTCAGCGATGCTTACGCGCCCGCCGCCACCGTGCCACCGACAGCCGCCTTCAGATCCTCGACACGGTCGGTCTTTTCCCACGTGAAGTACGTTCGGCCCTCACGCTCGAAGGGCTTGCGACCGAAGTGTCCGTGCCGGGCTGTGAGCTTGTAGATGGGCTTGCGCAGTTGCAGCGTGTCCATGATGCCACGCGGCGTGAGCGGGAACACCTTGCGGATGGCCTTCTCGATCTGGTCAAGGTCGGCCTTCTCGGTGCCAAAGCAATCCACGTGCACGCTCGTGGGCTCCACCACGCCGATGGCGTAGCTCAGTTGCACCTCGCACACGTCGGCCAGATCGGCCGCCACAACGTTCTTGGCGATATACCGTGCCATGTACGCAGCCGAGCGGTCGACCTTGGTCGGGTCCTTCCCGCTGAACGCACCGCCGCCGTGCCGGCCACGACCGCCGTACGTGTCCACGATGATCTTGCGGCCCGTCAGCCCCGCGTCGCCGTGCGGCCCGCCGATCTCGAACTGGCCCGTCGGGTTCACGTGGATGGTGATGCCCGAGTTCCACCACTCGCCCAGCACGGGCTTGAAGATGTGCTCGATCACCTGCTTGCGAAGCTCGCCCTGCTTGCCATTCCAGCTCTTGTCGTGCTGCGTGCTCATCAGCACCGTGTCCACGCGCACCGGCTTGAGGCCCTCGTACTCCACGGTCAACTGGCTCTTGGCGTCCGGGCGCAACCCGGGGATGATCCCCTCGCGACGCACGTGTGCCTGCTGCTCCACCAGCCGGTGGGCAAGCTGGATCGGCAGGGGCATGAGCGCCTCGGTCTCGTTGCACGCGAAGCCAAACATCAGCCCCTGGTCGCCCGCACCCTCACGGTCGACGCCCTGGGCAATGTCCGGGCTCTGCTTGTTCAGCGCTACCAGCACCGCGCACGAGTCGCAATCAAAACGCATCTCGGCGTCGTCGTAGCCGATCTCGCGGATCGTGTCGCGCACGATGTCCTGGATATCAACATACGTGCTCGTGGTCACCTCGCCCGAGACCACGACCAATCCCGTAGCCACCATCGTCTCCACAGCCACGCGGGAGTGTGGATCATCCTTCAGCATCACGTCAAGGATGGCGTCGGAGATCTGATCGGCCACCTTATCGGGGTGGCCCATCGAAACGGATTCGGACGTAAAAAGCGACGTGCGGTTGTCGGCCATGGATCTGCGGTCTCCCGGCTGGTGAGCCTTCTGAGCCATTGCGAGGCGAATCGGTGAGCAAAATCACCCGCCACTCCACAAACCGGGAGAGCGGATACAGCAGAATCAGTCTAGCGGCCAGAAACCCAATGTCCTGCCCCACAACCACCCCGAACCCCTCCGAAACCGTCCTACGCTTGCCTATGCCCACTCCCGCTGGCAAGCCAAAAACCTCCAGAACCACCTCCAAACGGACATCCAGCGGTCATTCCACCAAGCGCCGCACCACCAAAACATCCCCGAACGCAGCCGCAGGCAAGCCCACAAGCAAACAGGGCCTCACCTACGCCCAGTCCGGCGTCGACATCGACGCGGGAGACCGCTTCGTCGACGCCATCCTCGGCCTCATGCGACGCACCCACGGCCCGCGCGTGCTCAGGAACGACGGCGGATTCGCCGGCCTCTTCCGCCTGGACTTCAACGAGAAGCTCTTCAAGCGAAACTACAAAGAGCCCGTCCTCGTCGCCGCCACCGACGGCGTGGGCACCAAGCTCAAGCTCGCCCGCGACATGGACACCTTCGACACCGTCGGCCAGGACCTCGTGGCCATGTGCGTCAACGACCTCATCGTCGAGGCGGCCGAGCCGCTCTTCTTCCTCGACTACCTGGCCATCCCCAAGGTCGAGCACCTCATGCTCGTCGACCTGGTCAAGGGCGTCGCCGAGGGCTGCAAGATCGCCGGATGCAGCCTCCTGGGCGGCGAGACGGCCGAGTTGCCGGGCATCTACCCCGAGGGCGAGTTCGACATGGCCGGCTTCGCCGTGGGCGTCGTCGAGCTGCGCAAGGCAACGAGCTCCATGAAGGTCGAACCGGGCGATATCGTCCTGGGCCTGGCCTCCAGCGGCGTCCACTCCAACGGCTTCAGCCTTGTCCGCCGCGTCGTTGAGCACGCGAAGCTCGACCTCCACAAGGTCTACCCAGAGCTCGACCCCGACAAGCCGCTCGGGCAGGTCCTGCTCACCCCCACACGCATCTACGCACCCAGCATCACCAAGCTCCTCCGCGGCTACAAGGTCAAGCGGGTCGTCAGCGGCATGGCCCACATCACCGGCGGCGGCCTGGCCGGAAACCTCGAACGCAGCCTCCACCCGGGCGTCGACGCCGTCCTGGACCGCAAGGCATGGACCATCCCGCCCGTCTTCAACTTCCTGAAGAAGCACGGCAACATCCGCAAGCCCGAGATGGACAAGGTCTTCAACATGGGCATCGGCTACTGCGTCATCGTCCGCCCCGCCTTCGCCGACGCCGTGGCAGACAAGCTTGCCAAGTCAGGCGAATCGGTCAGCCGCATCGGCGTCATCCGCAAGGGCCAGGGCCGGGTGCTGTTCCGCTCGTAGCTGGGCAATGGGCACCAGGCAATGGGCCGGAGCCGGACATCCCCTCTGACCCATTGCCCATTGCCCCCTCCCGCTCGTTCGGCACCCGCTCGGTGCATCCACCCACGAACCAAGGGAAATCAGGGATAATCCTGAGTGCACCCGGGAGCAATCGGTGTACGAATCGTGTTGTGATTCAGTGTGGTTCTGGTATACTGGACCGCATAGGGGAGGTCGCGGCGCGTGCCGCCCTCTGTCAGCGAGGCGTCGCAAAAGCGACACACGGTGTTTCCGAGGCCCCACAAATCCGCCGGTGTTGCCTCGGCCGTCCGCTCTTGGACGGCCGGCCGGCGGCTGCCCAGGCCCGGCCACGCCATCAGCGACGGGGACAGTTCCATGCGAGTACTCATGCGAGCACAACGACTCGGACGTGATCGGACAGCTCGGGGCCTCAAGGGCCGCATCCAGAGGGGCTTCACCCTCATCGAGCTTCTGGTCGTCATCGCCATCATCGCCCTGCTCATCGGTATCCTGCTGCCGGCGCTGGGCCAGGCGCGCCTGCTGGGCTACCAGTCGGTCTCGCTGAGCAACGTGCGGCAGCTCCAGTTGGCCTTCTTCAACTACAAGGCCGACTACAAGGACGCCATCCCCATGCCCATGTCGTGGAGCAGCGGCCGCTTGGCCGGCTGGTGCACCTGGAGCTATGGCGGCAAGAACGCCTCCTCCTACTGGCGATCGCGCACTCACGCCGACCCGCCCGCGTACACCCGCCCGCTCAACGGCTACGTCTACCCCGACGTGGTCATTCCCGAGCCCCCGGGCCACAACCCCTCTTCCAGTGCCTATGAGGAGGGCATCCCCACCGACGAGCAGCGCGAGACCCTTGAGATGCCCGCTTTCCGTTCGCCGGGCGACAAGAAGACCCACCAGCGCAGCTGGCCGACTCCGAACACCCAACTGAGCAGCTACGACGACGTGGGCACCAGCTACCACTACAACGCCGCCTGGTGGTACTCCGACGACATGGCGGAGTTCAGTGCGTGGACCACGCGTGGAGGCACCGCGCCCCGCTACCCGAACGAGTCGGAGCGATGGGACGAGGCCAAGCGCCGCTTCAAGATGGCCGAGTTCTTCGAGCCGTCCAAGATGGTGTGGATCCACGACCAGACCACCGACGTGGTGGCCAACGACAGCCAGGGCCGCGACTGGATGGGCGAGTTCAACGAGCTCAACAAGTCCGTCATGGCCTTCTACGACGGCCACGCCGAGTACGTCTACGTCGAGCCCAAGGTGGCAGGCGACCCCGACGCGAACATGATCACCGAGGACTACCAGCTCCTCTTCTACCCGCGCGGTCGCGACTGATCAACGCCCACCGGTCAACGCCCACCGGTCGGCCCACTCAAACGCCCCGGATGGCCGGCATCCGGGGCTCTGGGAGCATCTGCCACCATGTCGGACTTCATGACGAATCTCAAGTACCGCCTTGAGCCCATCCAGGAGAAGCTGGGGATGGGCGACAAGCCCATCGGCAAGATCGCCCTGTACACGGTGGTCATCCTGCTGGGCTTCGGCGTGCTGCTCTGGGCCGTGCTGCCAGATAGCACACCACTGGTGTCCGAGCCACGAATCCCCGTGGCCAGCAGCGGCGACAGCGGCTCCGACGGCGACTCACCGGCCTCCACCAGACCGCCCAAGGAAACCGGGGGCAGTTCGCGAGCAGCTCCCGGCATGCCCGGCGGCTGAGTTTCAGGCAACACGATTCGAATCAGAAAGGGCGGCCCCACGGCCGCCCTTTGTCATGGGTTGATTGGCATCACTTCTTGCAGGCAGGGCTTGACGAATGTGTTGCTGTACGCCAGTAGTCGAAGTGCGTGAACATCCCGTCCCCGTCCCAGTCGGCCACCGGATCCGACGCGCTCAACGCGTTGCCTCCGTCCGAGCCCCGAGCGCGAGCGAGTGGGGTCTTTGTGACGTGAAGAGAAGACCCCGCGCTCGCGCTTGGGGCTCGGAGAAGACGGGTTCGGACAAGGCGGGGCCAACCAGGTGAGCGTCACCGAGAAGATCCAGAAGCCCGCGAAGAAGGACGCCAGGAAGGCCGGCAGCGAGGACGCGGCCTGACCACGCCCCAGCGGCCCGGGCCGCCCGGCCTACTCCCGCGCCGCCGCGCCCACCGCCTCGGCCAGACGCTCGGCCAGCGAGCGGGGGGCCCAGCTGCTCGGCAGCGGACCGGCAGGAACGGGATCGGGCGGCCAACTCGCAGGACCGTCGGCCTCGTCGGCCGGCGCCACGGGGTGGGCGGCCAGCAGCATCCATGCATCGCCATCGACCGCGTAGGCCACCGGCCTGCGCATCTCGGGCAGCCACGCGGGCGCAGGCTCGACGGCGATGGCCCGCACGCGGCCGGCCTGGCCGCGAGGAGCCCGCGTCACACGCTCGAGCAGCCCGGCCGACGGGGCGTCGCCGATGGCCAGCACCACGATCCGGGCGTCCAGCAGCCGCGCGATCTCGCCCAGCGGTGCCTCGGCCAGCGCGCCGGCCACCCGCGCGCGATCCTCGGCCAGCCGAACCTCCACCGCCAGCACCACCACGCGCCCGGCGGGCTCTTCCAGCCCGTCGGTCGCGACGGACCGGAGCGTCGCCACCCGCCCGCGCGCGTCGGTGCCGATGGCGTCCCCGAAGCGTCCGCCCGGCTCGACGGGCCCGGGCGGCTCACCCAGCTCGGCCAGCGATGCGACAACTTCAACATCCAGGGATGGCGCCTCGAACCACCGGGGTTCGGCCTCAACTGTTTCGATGGCGGCCCGCGCGATCACGCGCCCCCCCAACCGGGCTTCCATTGACGCCAGCCTGCCGGCGTTGTCCACCCTCAGCTCCAGCGAGGCCCCGGCCGACACGCCCGCGTACCGATCCCGCACGCCACGGGCCACCAGCGACCAGGCAAGCTCGGGCATGAACGCCAGCATGGGTCCGGGCTCGGGGGCGAACGCCAGGTCGATCTGCGGCGCCAGCAGCGGCGGAATCACCGCCTCGATCGCCTCCCTCCCGAACGGCTCGCCCAGCGGCGCGACGAACACCCGCGAGCGATCGCCGGCACGCCAGGCGATCAGCCGTCCGGGCTCGGCCAGCACCCGCAGGGGATTGGCTCCACCCATGTGTAGCGACACGGCCGGCGACTGACCGGTGCGCACGGCCACGGTCATCTCGCTGCGCGCGGGCGGGGCGTTCTCCCGCGGCACTTCGATCTCCATGCGATCGGCCACGGCCCCGGTGCGATACGCCGACGTCACCGCTTCCAATGGCCCGGCATCCTGGGCGCACACCGCCGCCGCCACGACGAGGCACACGGCTGGAGCCACCGCGTTCACGCCCCGGCCCCGTGCGTCGTGGCCGACCGCAGCCTCTCGAGCATGCGTCCAACACTCATCGTCCATCCCGGCGGCGTCACCGCGGGAGCCAGGTCGGCCAATGGTTCGAGCACAAACAGCCGCTCGGCCATGCGTGGGTGCGGCACGGTCAAGCCCGGCTCGTCGATCGTCCGCCCGCAGAACAGCAGCAGGTCCAGATCGAGCGTCCGCGGGCCCCACCGCCGCTCGCTCTCGCGGTTGCGGCCATACCGCCGCTCGAGTTCCAGCAGCCCGTCGAGCAACTCGCGGGCGGTGCAGCTTACTTCCAGCATGGCCACGGCGTTCACAAAATCAGGCTGATCGACCACGCCCACGGGCGCGGTGGTGTAGAGGCGGCTGGTAGCGATGACCCGCACGCCGGGGATGGTCCCCAACTCGCTGGCCGCCCGGATGACGTTGCCCGCCGGGTCGTTCAGATTGCTGCCCAGCGCCACGTAGGCCTTGCGGCTCTCTGGCAAGGGCGGGCGAGCTTCGAGGTACCATGCGTCTTCGTTGGGGTTGTCCACGCCAAATGAAAGCGGCCGCTTGCGGTGTGGGCAAGCGGCCGGGGGCGCAATTTCGGGGCGAAACCGAGCTTGCTACTCGATGGGCTCGAGTTCACGAGTGCGGTGCTGCATCTGGGCCTTCAGGCGCTCAAGGATCGCGCTGTGCATCTGGCTGACGCGGCTCTCGGACAAAGCCAGCGTGGCGCCGATCTCCTTCATGGTCATGGCCTCGTAATAATAGAGGATGACGATGAGCCGCTCGGCCCGGCTGAGGCCCTTGGTGAGCATGTCGCGCAGGTCCTTGCGCTGCATGGTCCGCACGGGGTTGTCGGCGCCGTCACGCATGACCTCCAGGTCGCGGGTCTCGCCACCGCTACCCTCGCTGGCCTTGCGGGTGATCGACATCGTCGAAACGGCCCGGCTGTCGCGGCGGATCTTGTCGAACTGCTCCTCGCCCACGCCCAGCCGCTTCTTGATCTGCTCATCCGAGGCGGGCTTGCCGGTCTCCATCTCGATCGACCGGCGGACACCCTCGACCTTCGCCGATCGGCTGCGGACAAGACGCGGCACCCAGTCCATGGCGCGCAACTCGTCGAGGATGGCCCCCTGCACGCGACGCGCACAGTACGTCTCGAACTTCACATTCTTGTCGAGTTGGAACGCCGAGATGGCGCCCATCAGCCCGAACATGCCCGCCTGCACCAGGTCTTCCACGTCCACCTCGTCGGGCAGACGCGCGTGGATGCGCTCGGCGTTGTAACGGACGATGGGGAGGTACTTCTCCCAGAGGAAGTTGCGGATCTCGTCGCTCGGCTCGGAGGCGTACAGCTTCCAGACCTCGCGGATATCCATGTGGGCATACTCCGAGTCGATGGGCTCGGAAGCCACGTTCGGACGAATGCGTGAAGGGCGAAATGACGATTTGAGAGCGGTGGGCATGGTCGGCTCCCTGACCCCTGTTCCATCAAGCCCGATACGCCGGGACCCCGGCCTGCGGGCTGTGGTGTCGCGTGCCATCCGTGGTCACGCGCCATTGAGTATACAGAATACCACGGTTGAACGCCAGCGTTTCAACAATCTCACGAAGATGTTTTCTTTTCGACGCCCTCGGGGGCGTGCTCCGCAATGCCCCGCAACGCCCGCTCGCGCTCAACCACTCGTACGATAACCTTCTCGAACACGTACCCCACAACCAGGCCAAGCCCGTAGCAGCCAAGGCACGAAACCATCGCGCGGAGCAGCACCGTGGTGGCCTCGCCCGACGATAAAAGCCCCGACAGCATCGCCACCGCGAAACCGCACAACCCGCAGAGCGGGCCGCAAACGCGTGATGGCAACGGATGAATGGATCCTGCTGGCGGCATGTGCCACCTCCATCGGCCAAGCATCAGCGCGACTCAAGCCGATTTGCGCTCCAAATGTGTTTTCGCGCAGAAAGTGCGCAACGCACCGTCCAGGGGGCGTCGCTATCGGTCCCGCACGAGGCGTGCCAGGAACCCACGCCTGGGACGAGACGGCCGATCAGAATCCGATCGACCAGGCTCGATCTCCCCGGCCAACCGATCCACCACCTTGTTTAAGTGACGCGTAGCACTTGACTTGGGCGCGGCCAGCGCAAGCGGACGCCGCGCACGCGAGCATCGCTGCACCATCGGATCTTCCGGAACAAACCCGACCAACGGCAAACCGCAACCGAGAAACTTTGCCGCCACCTCAGCCACCCGGGCGTGCGCCGATCTGGCGTCGTCGGCGTCTTTTGCTCGATTCAGCAGAAGATACGGAATCCGTTCGCTGGCACAACTACGCACACTCTTCACAAGCGCATAGGCGTCCGCGAGCGAGGCGGGGTCGGGCGTGGCCACGACCAACGGCAGGGCAGCCCGCGAGAGGCCGTCTCGCACCGATGCACCCAAACCCGCGCCATGGTCAACCACCACAACATCCATCGCCCGGGCAAGCAGATCCACCGTCTGCGAGACCGCCGCCCGGGCATCCATGCTCGAAGCGTGACGCAGAGGTCCGACCATACCGGGAACAACCACCATGCCCGCCGGTCCGCGCATCGACATCCGCCGGACAAGTTCCACGCTGACGCGGTCACCCTGGGCCACACGCGCGACCGCCTCGGAGAGCCTGGCCGTGGGACGCAACCCGCACATGAGGTCGGCGTTGGCCAGCCCCAGATCGGCATCGATTAATGCCACCTTCAAGCCCCGGCGGGCCAAACTGATGCCCATGGATACGGCGATGGTCGTCTTACCAACGCCCCCCTTACCCGAAGCGATCGCAATGACCGGCGCCCGTCGGGCGGGGGGCCCGGTGCCCGATCGCCGTTGGGCCATCTGCCGCAGCGCCGCCGCCTGATCACCCGCGACCAAGGCCATTACACAGCCGCCTCGACCATCGAAGGCTCAGCATCCCGCGGCCCCTTCGATTGCCCACGCGACGCACCGCCGAGGACCAGTCGGGCCAGCCGGTCCGCACGCCCGGGCTCGATATGGTCGGGGACCTCCTGCCCGGTGGTCACGAAACTCAGGGGCAGCCCCAGCGCGTGCACCATCGAGATGACCGTTCCAACACCATCGGCCTCGTCGAGCTTGGTGAACAGCACGCGATCAGGCCCGGCTTTGGCAAACCCCCCCGCTGCACTACGCAGCGCGCCCACGCCCGCGGTCGCCGACAGCACCAGATGCGTCTCATCGGGCCGGGCCGCCGCGAGATACTCGGTCAACTCATCCACCCGCTGGCCATCCCGCGGCGAGCGACCGGCCGTATCAATCAGCACCACATCGCAATCGCTCATCGCCCGGCACGCCGAGGCCATCTCCGCCGGGCTCATCACCACACGCAGCGGCACACTGATGATGCTCGCGTAGGTTCGCAACTGCTCGACTGCGGCGATACGGAAGGTATCAGTGGTGATCAGTCCCACTCGCATCCCGCGCCTCAGCTTATACGCGGCGGCCAGCTTGGCGATCGTGGTGGTCTTGCCCACCCCGGTGGGACCAACCAGCGCGATCGTCAGCGGGCCATCGGAGGTACGACCACGCCCGGGCTTGGCCACCCGCACCAACTCGGCCAACGCACCCTGCACCGCCGGCCCGACCAGTTCAGCATCGCAGAGTTCCTCACGCGTCAGGGCGAACCGCACCCGAGACACAACCTCGTCGGCCAGTTCGCGATCGACCTCGGCCTCCACCATCCTCACATACGCATCGGCCAGCGGTTCACCAAGGGCCGAGGCCGAAACCGGGCCGGCCTGCTGGGTGTGCATCATCCGCCCGAGCATGTTGCGAAGGCTCCGAAGCTCATCCTCAACACCCTTGGTCGACGCGGCCTGCGAGCCGACAGAGCCGCGCACCCGCATGCGTTCGGCGGGCCGGGCCTCTCTTGCCGGCTCTTCCTGCGATGGCTCCCGCGTTGCCGGGGCGGTTTCCGGTGTGGCCTCCCGGGAGGCCTCGGTCGTCGACACCGGGGTTGCTGTCGAGGCAAGCCTTGTGTATCGCTCAAGCAACTCGCGGCGACGCTCGGGCGAGGTGGGATCGGCCTGCTCCGCGGGCGGTGTTGGCACCGGCCTGCGGGGGGACGCATGTGTCTCGCCAGGTTGGGTTTCACGAGCCGCGGGCTGCCTCTGCTGCTGGTTTGGGCCCCTGCTACGCTGCCGATCTCGCACGACCGAGGCCGGTGAAGCCGTCACCTCGACCACCGGCCGCCCGCCGATGCCGAACAGACTACCAATCTTGTAGTTGCGGGTGTGCAGGATGATCGCATCGCGGCCCAACTCTCGTTGGACAGCGTCGATGGCGTCCGCCATCGAGCGTGCGCGATAAGTGCGAATGCCCATGCCCTCCGTGGCTCCTTCTGATACAACTCGGGCCTCCGGCCCGGCTGGGTATCGCACGCACTATCGACACCTGCCCCGACCAGTGACGACTTTTTCATGCCAATCAGAACACGAAACGTGCCCGATTCACCCCGCGTGCGCCACCGCGGCCTCATTGGGCGGCCGGACCAACCCCATCGCGTTGAGTTCGACCTTCTGGTCCACCTCGTTGAACCCCAGCACAGCGATGCCGGGCAGCCGGGGCTCCATGATCTGGAACAGCACCGCCCGCACCGTGGGGGAGGCCAGCAGCACCGGCGGACATCCCGCGTCGACCACCGGCTCCAGAGCCTTGGTGATCTGCTTGGCCACCGCGTTGGTCACCCCCGCGGGCATGGTCAGGGTCGTGCTCTCGGCCCCTCGGTCGATATAACTGCTGACCAGGTCCTCCATCGCCGGGTCGACCGTGGCGCACGTCAGCACGAGCCGGCCGTCGCCCTCATCCATCGCGTACTGGTGGCAGATTGATCGCCGCAGCCCATTGCGCACATATTCGGTCAGCACATCGATGTCCTTGGACTTGCCGCCCCAATCGGCCAGCACCTCGAGGATGGTCTCCATATCCCGGATCGGGACCCGCTCGCGTAGCAGATTCTGCAGCACGTGCTGGAGGTCGGCAAGCTTGACCGGGCCCGAGAGCGCCTCCTCCACCAGCTTGGGCGCCCGCTCCTTCACGCCTTCCACCAGGTTGCCGACCTCCTCGCGCGTCAGCAGTTCGCTGGCATGGGCCTTGACAACTTCGGTCAGATGTGTGGTCAGCACGCTGGCCGCATCCACCACCGTGTAGTTCATCGACTCGGCCCGCATCCGCATATCGGTGGTAATCCACCACGCGTCCAGCCCGAAGGCCGGCTCCTTGGTCGCCTCGCCCTGAAGCTTGCCCGTGGCGATCCCCGGATCCATTGCCAGCAACTGGTCGGGCCTTGCCTCCCCACGCGCCACGTCCGCCCCGCGTATGCGCACGCGATAGTGCGTGGGAGGCAGTTGCAGGTTGTCGCGGATGCGCACTGGCGGCATGACAAAGCCGGAATCGAGCGCGAGCTGACGCCGAACCGCCGAGATCCGTTCTAGCAGGTCGCTCCCATCACCCGTGCCTACCAGTGGCACCAGCGCCTGACCGACCTCCAGTTCCAACAGATCGACCTTCAGAAGGGTCTCGACCGCCGGGGGCGGCGCCGGTGGGGGGGGCGGCGGTGGCGGCGGCGGCCGCGTCGCCCGCTTCATCGCAAAGGCGATCCCGCCCAATCCCAGCGAAGTCGCCAGCAACGGTACTGCCGGCAGCCCAGTGAACGCCAGCACGCCCAGGAACCCCGATGTGATCGCCAACCCCTTGGGCTGGCTGAACACCTGGCCGGTTAGCTCCTGGCCCAGTTCGCCCTTGTCGCCCGATCGCGTCACGATCAACGCCGCGGCGATCGCGATGATGAACGAGGGGATCTGGCTCGTCAGCCCGTCGCCGATCGTCAGGCGGCTAAACGTCTCGGCCGTTTGCGAAGCCGGCCAGCCTCGCTCGATGGTGCCCACCGCGAACCCGCCGGCGATGTTGACGCCCGTGATGACGATACCCGCGATGGCGTCGCCGCGCACGAACTTGCTGGCACCGTCCATGGCGCCAAAGAAGTCCGCCTCGCGCCGGATCTCCTCGCGTCGGTCCCGTGCCTCGATCTCGCTGATGATCCCGGCGTTCAGGTCCGCGTCGATCGCCATCTGCTTGCCGGGCATGGCGTCCAGCGTGAAGCGGGCCGCGACCTCGCTGATGCGCGTGGCGCCCTTGGTGATCACCAGGAACTGCACCGCCACCAGGATCAGGAAGATCACGATGCCCACGAACAGCGAGTCACCCGCCACGAAGTTGCCAAACGCCTCGATCACCTTCCCCGCCACGTCCATCGCGTCGGCGGGTGAACTCGCGTCGGCGGTCAGGATGAGCCTGGTCGATGCGATATTCAGCACCAGCCGGAACATCGTCACACCCAGCAGCAGCGACGGGAACACGCTGAACTTCAGCGGCCGATCCATATAGAGCACGGTCAGCAGGATGACCACCGACAGCGACACGTTGGTCGAGATCATCAGATCCAGCAGGAAGCTGGGCAGCGGCACGATGAGCACCGCCAGTAGCGCGACGAAACCCACGGGCACGACGATGCCGCGCCACTTAGCCAGACGCTCCAACCGCGACAGAATGCCATCGCCAATGGCCATCAGCGACGTGCCCCAACCGGCTCAGGCGACGGCGCGGGAGCCGCATGGCTGCCCTCCAGGCGATACACGTACGCCAGCACCTCGGCCACCGCCTCGTAGTGCTCCGGGCTGATGGTCTGCCCGACCTCGACCCCCCGGTAGAGCGCTCGCGCCAAGGGCGGCCGCTCAACCACCGGCACGCCATTCATCCGGGCCACCTCACGAATCCGCAGCGCCACGTAATCGGCGCCCTTGGCGACCACCTGGGGCGCGGCCATCTCGTTGGCGTCGTACTTGATCGCCACCGAGAAGTGCGTGGGGTTGGTTACCACCACATCGGCCCCAGGCACGTCGCTCTGCACGCGTTGCAGGGCAATCTCACGCGCGATACGGCTCCGCCGCTGCTTCATCTCCGGATCGCCGTCCATCGATTTCTGCTCGTCCTTGACCTCCTGCTTGGTCATCTTGTTGTCGTGCCGATGCTGCCACTTCTGGTACTTCAGATCGATCAGCCCGATCACCAGCAGCACCGCCAACATCCAGATCGCAAGTTCGATGATGGCCCGCAGGCTGAGCACCACCGCCGCACGGATATCCAGCAGCGGCATCGCCCCCAACGCCGGCACCCACCGCGCGACCACGAACACCACCACCAGCACCACCAGCACCAGCTTGGCAAAGTCCATCCCCAGCTTCACGAAGCCCTTGGGGCCCAGCGTCCGCTTGGCGCCCGCGATCGGGCTCAGCCGGTTCAGCTTGGGCTTGATCGCCTCGGGCGAGATCGACCACCCCACCTGCACCAACTGCGAGAACAGCGCGATCACGAACATCACCGCCATTGTGGGCACCAGGATCAGCGCGATCCGCACGCCTACCCATCGCAGTGTTCGGTATACATCCTCCACCACGAGCGCATGACCGGGCGCCGACCCCCCCATGATGTCGCGCATCATCGCCGACAGCAGGCCCGTGGCCAGCAGGCCAAGCGCCGCCAGCAGCAGCGCGGCGCCGGCCATCATCACCACCGCGCCGAAGTCCTGGCTCTTGCCCACCTGCCCCTGCTCGCGTGTTTTGCGAAGCTTGTGTGCGGTGGGCTCCTCGGTTTTCTCGCCCGGGTCGTCAGCCATCGGCTACCCCCAACGAACGCACCCACACACCGATGTGCTCGAACCCGTCCACGATCGCCTCGCCCGCCACATCGCCGATCGCGAAGATCGAGATCACCATCACGCTCAGACCAAGCACGATCTGGATCGCAAACCCGATCGTCATGATGTTGATCTGCGGGATCGTTCGCATCAGCACGCCCATCGCCAGGCTTGCCAGCGTGGCCATGAGCAGCACAGGCATCGCGATCCGCAGGCCCACGACGAACGCCGCGTCCAGCAGCGCCACGAACAATCGCGTCGGCGCCGCGTCTACCCAGGCCGTCCCGGCTGGCAGCGTCGCGAAGGTCTCCATCACCGCCACCACCATGTGCTCGAGCCCGCCCATCACGATGAAAAGCCCCAGCGCCATCAGGTACAGCACCTGGCCGAGAACCTCCGACTGCGCATCGAACTCGGGGTTGTACACCTGCGCCAGCGCCAGCCCCAGCTTATAGCTGATCACACTGCCGGCGATCTGCACCGCCACCAGCGGCATCGTCGCCAGCATCCCGATCGCAAGCCCGATGAGCACCTCGCTGAACAGCACAACAGCCACCGTCGCAAGCTCCAGCGGCGGGGTCTCGATGCCGCCGGCCGCCACCGCCGGGTACAACGCCACGGTCAGCATCAGCAGCATCAGCACACGTACCCGCCGCATCACAAGCTGGCTGGCCAGCACCGGCGCGAACAGGAACAGCCCGCTCACGCGTGCGGCTACCATCCAGAACGGCAGTAGGTGCTCCAGGATGCTCGCCACCGCCGGGTCCAACGGCCACCATCCTTAACTAGAACAGCTGGAACATCTCGACTGTGAACTCGACCAGTTGCATGACCATCCAGGGCAGCAGCAGCAGCGACACCACCAGCATCCCCAGGATCTTGGGCACGAACGAGAGCGTCTGATCCTGGATCGACGTCAGCGATTGGAACAGGCTGATCACCAGCCCGATCACCACCCCCGCGATCAGCACCGGACCGCCCACGCGCAGCACCAGCAGCAGCACGTCCCGAACCAGCTCGACCAACCAATCGCCACCCATCGACTACGCCCCTACAAGCCCGGCGGCCAACTGATCGCCCCGATCAGCGGTCCCGCGAGCACCACGCCCTCGCCCGCCACCCGAGACACCCGGTCGCTCAAACGCTCGATCTGACCCTCCAGCACGAAGCTTTCAAGAAGCGAGCCCGCCAGAAGCTGCCAACCATCGGCCAGCACAAACAACAACAACTTGAACGGCAGACTGATCAACACAGGCGGCAGCATCATCATGCTCATCGAGATCAGCACGCTGGCGATCACCATATCGATCACCAGAAATGGCAGATAAATCCGAAACCCCATCAGGAACGCGACCTTCAGCTCGCTCAGCATGTATGCCGGCACAAGCTCGGCCATGCCCACGTCCGCCCGCGTCAGCTTGCTCGGGTCGCTCACGTCGTGCCCGCGATACTCCATGATCGTCAGCAGGCTCGACCAGTTGCCCGTCGCCTCGATCTGATCAAACATGAAGTCGCGCAAGGGCCTGGCGCCGGCATCCCACAACTGCTCGTAGTCGGCGATCTCCCCCTTCTCATAGGGCACGATCGCCTCGTCGTAGATCCGCCCGATCGTCGGCGTCATCACGAAAAGCGTCAGAAATAGAGCCAATGCCAGGATCACCTGCCCAGGCGGGACCGTCTGCGTGCCCATCGCCTGCTTCAGAAGCCCCAATACGATGATGATCCGCACGAACGACGTGGTCATCAGCATGATCGACGGCACCTGCGTGATGAGCGTGAGCACCAGCATGATGCTGACCGCCTTACTGATCCCCGGCTGGCCCCCCTCCGCGTCGGCGGGCAACGCCTCTGCGGCCGCGCCGAGAATGCCCAGCGGGTTTGGCCCGCCATCACGCCCCTCGAACGATGTCGCAAGCTCACGCGCCAGATCCTGAGCCGTGGGCTGGGCCATCATGGGATCAACCGGGGGGCCCATCACGCCTTGCGCGAGCACACCGCCCGCACACAGCAGCACCAACAGCATCGCAAGGAGCAGCCGCGGCGTCACGCCCACACCCCCCGGCCCTTCGGCAGGGGCTCGCCCCGGGGGCCGACCTCGATGATCTCGCCGCGATCCACACCATCGCCCGGGCCATCGTCCCCGCCCTGGAAGCGTTCCATCGCCTGGCGGAACCTGGCAGACATACTCTCGCTCGACTCGTCGCGTGTCTGCCGCAGGATCGCCGCGACCTCGCTTGGCTCGTCGAACTGCGCGAGCGTCGAGAATCCGCCGCCCTTGCCCGCCATGTTCTGGCTCAGCAGCAACACCCGGCGATCGATCCGAAGCAGCACCAGCACCTGCCCGCGCCCCACTGGATAACGCGCCAGCACCTCGAGCACGCCACTGGGCGCTCGCCCCCCCGGCCCGAGCATCGCCGCCACCGAACCGCTCCGACGCGACGCGAATCGGGCGACCGCCGCCAGCACCAGGATCAGCCCAACGACCAGCGCCACCGACGCCAGTGAACGCGTCCAGCCCCCCCCGCCCGAGGTAGCCGATTCCCCCTCCGACTCTCGCGAGCTCCGCCGCGCCGCCATCAGCGGGATGTCAGACTCGCGCACCAGGGCGGGCGGCCGATTCGTGCTGTCCGCGGGGGGCTCGGACGCAACGGACGCCTGGGGCCGGGAGCCAACGATCGGCTCTGGCGCACCAACAGGCGGCCCGACCTGCCCAAAGGCCATCGGAACGCTCAAACCGAGCGCGATCCACACCAACCATGCCATGCGTCCAGATGCCATGTCGCCTTCCTGGCTGGGCACGCGCGGGCTCCGCCGCACGATCGCGATCCGTTCCCGGGGCTCCCGCCCGGGCCACTAGTCCGTCGATTCCACCCCTTCTCCGGGTTGCTCACCCAACGAGTCGATGATCTCGTTCACGCGGATGCAGAAGTTGTCATTGAGCACCAGCACCTCGCCACGAGCAACCAGCCGGTCATTCACATACACGTCCAGCGGGTCGCCAGCCAGCTTGTCGAGTTCGACCACCGCCCCGGAGTTCAGACGCAGCACATCCTCCACGAGCATCCGGGTCCGACCCAGCTCGATCCGAACGTCTAACTGCACATCGGCCAGCATGTCTAGCCCGTGCTGGGCACCGGCAACGCTGGACAGATCGAAGTCGGGCAGTTCCAGCGGCGTCCCGGCGTCCGCCGAGCCACCCTTCGCCTGGGCCGCCTTCAACGCCGCCTGCACCACCGCGGCTGCGACGGACTCATCGTCGCCATCCGCGGAATCCTTCGACGATCCATCGCCACCCATCGCCGCGTCGGCCTCGGCCTGGATGCTCGACAACGCCTCCTTCGCCGCCTTGAGCGCCTCGGAGGTCTCATCGTCGGACGATCCTGTGTCAGCCTTGGACCCACCGCCCTCGGGCCGCCGGGCGTCCTCGGGTTGGGGGGCGTCTTGCTCTTCGGGGCGCTCTTCGGGCATCCTGCTCACCTTCGTGCGCGATCTCGAACCGGGCCGGCGCACGCCATCACCAGAAAGCCGGCTCCACCGGCTGTTGCCAACATCGGAGCCCAAGCCCCGGGAACCGCAGCTTTTGCTCAGTCCGTCTTCTCGACGCGCAAAACCTGCGCGATCCGACAGCCGCACTAGTTCCGCGGGAAGCCCCGAAGCTTCGCGATCACCAACCGTTCGACCCGCGGCAGACCGTCGGCGTCGTTCCCGAAGACGTCATTGATCAGGGCCGTCAGTTGCCTCGATCCAGTCCGGAAGTCAGGCTCGCGCAGCTCGGTCAGCTTCGCACGCCGGAAGATCTGGGTGATGCCCTCCTGAATCTCCGCCGATCGCTGCTCGAGTTGCTTCTGCACGAACTCCTGGTTCTTGCGCCGCACCTTGAGATAGATCTCCGCCTCCCAGATCCATACCTGGTTGCTGGTCATGTTCTGGTACTGCTCGTCGGTCAGCAGTACCTCGACCAGGGCCTCGGGGTCCTCTTCGTCACTCACGATCTCCGCGGCCACGTCGGTCGGCCCGCCCGACATCATGGTGACGAACAGGAACACGCCCACACCCTCGATGGCCATAATCGCCAGGATGACGGCCAGCAGCTTGGGCGAGAAACCGCCGCGCTTGCCACCCCCGCCTTCGGTGTTCTCGCCGTCCTTCGGTGCCGTGTCGGCCATGCCTGTCCTCCGCCAATCCTGTTATCGGCTAGGGCCGCCCCGTCCAGTTGGGATCCGGATGCGTCTCGTCCGGGTCGATCTCCGTGCGGATCACCTGCACCCGGCGGTTCGAGGCCGCCGCCGCTCCGGGGCCGCGCGCCGCAGCCATGGGTTCGGCATCGGCCTTTGCCTCCAGTTCCATGAGCTTGGGATCCAGCCCTACCTCCTTCACCAGGTAGTTCATCACAGCCTTGGCCCTGCGATACGAAAGATCGTAAAAATCCAACCCCGAGATCCGGTCCTCGGCCCCCCACGCGTGTCCCCGGATCTCAATCATCACCCGGTGCCCACGCAGGGCCGGGGCCACCTCCTCACGAAGCTGCCGCTCCACCCGCGGGCTGAGCTCGTATGAGCCCGCCTCGAACGTCAGACTGGCGCCAACGGTGAACCGCAGCCCCTCGTTAATCACGTTCGTGCTCTCATTGCGGCCGGCGATCGAATCCGTCGTCGTCTCGGCGGAGATGAACGGCTTCTCGGATGTCTCTGAGTTGTCAGAGTCCAGACTCTCGGTTGTTGTGTACGGGATATCCTCTACCCTTATCTTCCCGATGCCGCCCTGATAGCCGAACGCTTCCTGGATGCTCCGAACCACATCCTGGTAGTCGCGCTCCTGCTTCAGCTCACTGAACGCGGCCAGCAGGATAAAGAAGCACAGCAGCAGCGACATCAGGTCGCCGTAGGTCACGACCCACTCGGGCACGCCCTGGGGCGGCGGCTTCTTCCGCTTCTTGGCCATCCGTCAGGCCGCCTCGCGGGCCGCCGTGAACGCATCGCGCTCCGCCGGCGGAAGGAACGTCAGCAGCTTGCTCTCCACGACCCGTGGGTTATCGCCGCTCTGGATCGACATCACCCCAGTCACGATGATCGTCTTGACCAGCATCTCTTCAGCATCCTTGGATGCAAGCTTGTCGGCAATCGGCGAGGCGAAGAGGTTGGCGATCAGCGCCCCGTACAGCGTGGTGATCAACGCCACCGCCATGCCCGGCCCGATCTTGCTCGGGTCGTCCATGTTCTTCAGCATGAAGATCAGACCCAGAAGCGTCCCGATCATGCCGAACGCAGGCGCATACTTGGCAAGCGCGTCCAGCACCGCCTTGCCGCCCTGATGACGCTCGGTCAGCGCGTCCAGTTCCGTATCCAGGATCGACTGGATCAGTTCGGGATCCGTCCCGTCCACGGCCATCTTCACACCGCGAACAATGAACGGATCCTTCATCTCGCCCATCAGATTCTCGAGGCTCAGGATGCCCTCCCGGCGGGCCACCTCGGCGTACTTAACCAACTCGGCGATTGTCTCGGCCGGGTCCCCCGTCTCATTGAAAAATGACTTCTTGACCACGCCCACAAGGCCCGTGATCCGCGCCAGCGGGAACGAGATCACCACCGCCCCCGTTGCCCCGATGATCACCACGAATATAGACGTCGGGTCTACCAACGCCATCACGTTCCCGCCACCGCCAATCACCACCGCAATGACGATGGCGGCGAAGGCAAGGACGAGCCCAACGACGGTTCCGATATCCATGTGACGCTCGCTCCAACGGGGCACACCAATCGGCGGCACGAGCCGCACGGGTACCCCATTCTCATCGACGCGCCTTATCGACCGCTTGAGACCAAAAACGGACCCACGGTCAATTCCTTAGCTCGGCGGCACCAGCCGACGCAGCAGCCGCCCGTACTCCACCGAACGGGTTACGACCTCGGCCATCGGTTCTTTGACCACAATGTGATCCCCGCTCACCAGCGTGATGGTCGTGTCAGGGTTCTCTTCGATGGTCCGGATAAGCTCAGCGTTCAGCACAAACGCCTTCCCATTCAGCCTCGTGAGCGCGATCATGCCGCAGACCTCCCCGCCGCACCACTACCGGCCAAGCACCACCAACTGCTGTAGAAGCTCATCGGTCGTCCGGATCACCCGCGCGTTGGCCGAATAGCCCGTCTGGGCCAGAATCATCTCAATGAACTCCCGGCTCAGGTCCACGTTCGACTGCTCAAGCTGCCCCCCCAGCGTCGCGCCGGTACCAAACCCGCCCGGCTCGGTGATGATCGCGTCCCCGCTGTTGGGCCCGCTCCGCCACAGGTTGTCGCCCTCATCGGTCAGCCCCTGCGCGTTGGCGAACGTCGCAAGCGCGAGCTGCCCGATCGGCCGGCTCAGCCCATTGGTAAACGAGCCAGAGATCACGCCATCCGCCCCAATACCAAACGCGTTGAGCGTGCCCGCAGGCAGCCCATCCTGATCGTCCACGGCGATGCCAGCCTCCCCCTCACCTACATCGAGCGCCTGGAGCCTCGACCCATCGCCCTGGAATAACAGGTCGAACGCGAGCGGCTGGCCAGCCCCTGACGGCGATCGGTTCAGCACCACACCCACAGGCTCGGCCTGCCGAAGATTCCCATTCGTATCGAACTCGACCGTGCCCGAACCCAGGCCGGTGCCATCGGCGGCCTCATCGCTCTCGACGTAGTAC
Source organism: Phycisphaerales bacterium JB060 (assembly GCA_044440025.1). GTDB lineage: Bacteria > Planctomycetota > Phycisphaerae > Phycisphaerales > UBA1924 > JAHCJI01. The sequence goes on from JBITAF010000114.1 coordinate 43,129, forward strand.
CGCCACGTCGTACCCGCGTCGGTCTTGTTTTCCAGCACCATTGTCAGCTCGGCCAGCACCAGCCCGCCCAGCGAGTCGTACACAAAGAACGGCGTCCGTTGCGACTCCCCGTCCGCCTCACGTGTGGTCTGGGCCGCAAAAGGGTTCCGCCCGGCCGTCTCACCGTTCTCGTCCAGCACGACAAGGTCGCCCGTTTCGATGTCAAGATCGTTGGCTTCCCCCGCGTTGCCAACGATCTGGATCTGCCCGGTCGCCTCGTCCAGCGTCGCACCGGGCGCCCCCGGACCGGCCTGCTGCTGGATGCCAAGCGCCGAGTTCAGAAAACTCAGAAAGTCACCGATCGTTGTGGCCGCGTCGATCGCGAGCTGCGCAACAGGCAGCGTCCGCCCGCCCTTCTCGGCCCCACGCACCTGCACGCCGTCGCCAACGGTCGATTCTTCGCCCAGTTGCAGCGTCTGCCCCTCGGCAAACATCGCCGCCCCCGCACCGCGCTGGGACGGGTTTTCCAGCCCCACCAGTGGCGTTTCGATCGTGATCCCCCCGCCACCGAGCGCCGCCAGGCCGAGCCCGTCGCCCCCGGTTAAGACCGTCCGAGAGCCCTGCTGTGCAACGTTGCCGCCAGAATCGAGCACGCCATCAAAGCGAACCCTCGAAGTGGCCTGCGCGATCGTCATCGAGCCGAGCTCGATCACGACATCCTCCAGCTGGCCGCGCTGCACCTCGAAACTGTCATTGACGCCCCATCCCTGCACCCGCTCGCCGCTGAGCGTGACCAGCTCGTTGTTCTCGTTCAGCGTGAACGCGCCCGCCCGCCCATAGAACCGATCCTCCCCGCCCCGAAGCACGAAGAAGCCCGCACCATCGATCGCCACATCGGTCGGCACACCGGTGGGCGTGATCGAACCGGCGCCCATGTCCCGCTGGATGCCGGCAATCTTCGTCCCCACGCCAACCTGATGTGGGTTCGTGCCTCCAAGCTCTTCCCTTGGCTCGCTACCGATACTGAACGTTCGCGGGTTCTGGTTGGCCTGGTGCATCCGCGCGTTCTTAAAGGCCGTGGTATTCACGTTGGCGATGTTGTTGCCGATCACGTCAAGCCGACGCGTCTCGACATTCAGCCCGCTGAGACTGGAAAACAGGGCCGTGGTCGATGCCATTGGTCGTGTTCCTTCAAGCCGCGCTCCTCGCGCGTTCATCAGTCCTGTCGAATCGGAGCGCCGGCCGGCGCAAGCCGCCGCAGCAGCGTCTCGCCACCCGACGCCGAACCACCCGACACCGAGTCCGCCGGGCCGGCCGACAGCACGACGTCCACGTCGGGCACCAGGGCGCTCTCCGCAGGCGTGCTGTGCAGCGCCATCCGGCTCTCGATGTCAAGCGTCACCACCATCCCGTCGATCAGCACGGCCGCCTTCGAGGCACCCTGCGCCTCGGCCATGTCCGCCGCCTGCGCGAGCCGCTGCAGCTGATCGCCGGTCAGATCCACGTCCAACTCTGGGCCAGACACTACCACACGGCCGCTGCCCAACTCGCCATCTTGGGCGGACTGGAGCGCCCGCTCGAAATCGCCGCCCGGCTGCGACTTCTCGCCGCCCCCCAGCCCCAGCAGCCTCGTGCCCAGGCCGGCCAGGCTCAGCAGATCCAAAGGGGTTCCGGTCACGGCAATAGCTCCGCGTACTCTCCAACGCCGGTCAGCCGGTTCAGCGGCATGCTCGAGCCATCATCCAGCAGCAGCGTCGGTTCACCATCACGCGTGCGCACCGCACCCACCGTACCGATGATGTTCTGGCCGGCCTCGTCGACACCTTCTACCCGTCGCCCAACCAGCGATGTCGCGTTCGCCAGCCGATTGTCGGCCACCAGAGACTCGAGCTTTTCGGTCAGGTTCAGGTCGCTCTCGATCGATCGCACATTGGAGAGCTGCTGCACGAGCGCGTTGGTGTCGTTGGGCGCCAGCGGATCCTGCGCCTGAAGCTCGGCAAGGATGATGCCCAGGAACTCCTGCGAGTCCAACTCGCCCATCCGATTGGTCTGGTTCGCGCCCGAGGCAAGCCCCGAACTGGCGGAAATAGCGCTCATATGACGCACCCCGGAGACCACGCAAGGCCCCGCCCACTCACACGAGGGCGTTCAGCCTCACCGTCCCCAACGCACGCCAGGGCTCCGCCCCGGCGTCCGGCCGCTCGTCATCCTCTCGCGTCGCTCCGCGTCGCGATCCGCCGTCTGCCCCATCGCCATCGGACGCTCCACGCCCGTCGCGATCCCCGGCAAACCCATGGCCATCCTGGCCACCATTGGCTCCGCCGTCGTCCTCTCTCGCAAGCGGCGTACCACTTTCAGAACAAGGAGCCGCAAGGCGGATCTCGATCCGCTCTACCGTCAGCCCCCGGCTCTCGAGCTGCTGTCGAAGCACCCCGCGTGAATCATCGAGCATCCGCCGGGCCTCGGCGTTCTGCGCCTCGAACGTCGCGGTCACCTGATTCTCTGAGACGCTCACACGCACGCTGAGTTGACCAAGATTCGCCGGACGCAAGCGCAGCGTCACCTCGCCATCGGCCGATCGCAACGCCTGGGCAAGGCCCCGACCAAGCTGCGACTGGAAAGCCTTCTCAAATCGCAGCGTCTGATCGGCACGCTGCGCCGGCGCCGAGGGAGTCCGGCCGCGGGGCGCCCCCCCCCGCGGCCCGCCGGCGCCCACCACACCCGGCCCGTGTGCCGACAGCCCCCCCAGTCCAC
>JBITAF010000115.1:0-5268 GCA_044440025.1 Phycisphaerales bacterium JB060
CGCCGACTTCGTGACCGTCCCGATGCCGTGGTCGTCCATCGAGCCGGCCGAGGGCAAGTACCAGTACGCCGCGACCGATCGGTGGATCGAGTGGGCGGTGCGCAAGGGGAAGCTGCCGGTGGTGGCCGGCCCGGTGCTCGACCTGGCACCCGGCAGGCTTCCCGAGTGGCTCTTCATCTGGGAAAACGACTACGACACACTGCGAGAGTTGGTCTATGAGCACATGCGCCAAGTTGTCACGCGCTATCGCCGGACGGTGCAGTGGTGGACGCTTGCAAGCTCGCTTGGTGTGGATGGCGCCCTGACGCTGCGGTTCGAGCAGATCGCCGACCTGTTGCGCGTCGCGACGATGGTGGCTCGCAAGCTCCAGCCACAGGCCCGGGTCCAGGTCGAGATCACCGACCCGTTCGCCTTGTACGCGGCTCGATCGAAGCGGTCGGTCCCGCCGCTCTTGCTGGCCGAACTCATCGCCCAGAGCGGGACGCACGTGGACGCGATCGGTCTGCGCGTCGACCTGACCGACGCGAGCACCGCCGCCGCCGTGCGCGACGCCATGGCCTTCTCGGAGATTCTGGACCGTTACGCCGCGATGGATCGGCCCCTCTCCATCACGTTCGCGGCGTGCCCATCCAGGCCCGTTGACGCCCAGGGCGAGAGCGGGCAATGGGCAGGCCCCTGGTCGCCCGCCGCCCAGGCCGACTGGATCCATCACGCCCTGGCGGTGGCGGCGGCCAAGCCCTACGTGCACTCGATCTGCTGGGGTCTTGCCCAGGACACGCCGCGGACCACCAGCGGCGCGGGGCTGGTCGACGCGTCGGGCGAGCCCAGGCCAGCGTTGCAGGCGCTGGCGAGGCTGCGGAGTGATGTTCGCGCTGGTGCGCAGGGCGGGAGCGGCGGATGAACGCGGGCCAGCCATCGCCCCAGAGCGCCCGATGGGTGGCGGCGCTGCTGATCTCGGGCGTCGGCCTGGCGGGCGTTGGCTACAGCCTGGCGACCAAACCCACGCCCCAGCCCCAGCCAGTGGTGTTCGTACCCCAGCAGCTTGAGGCACGCGCGGGTGCGCCGGTGACACAAGCACCCACGGCCACCCCGGCGCCCGTGCAACTGCGCGCCGCCACGACCGAGCGCCCCGGGCCGGGCGCTGCGTCCGAGCCCGACCTTCGGGTGGGCATGACCATCGACATCAACACTGCATCGGCCGACCGGCTCGAACTACTGCCGGGCATCGGACCCTCCAGAGCGGCGGCGATTATCGAGAGTCGCCAGTCCGTCGGCCCCTTCCGCACGGTCGAGGATCTCGCCCGTGTGCATGGCATCGGGCCGGCGACGGTGGAGGGGGTTCGCCCCTACGTGCGTATCGAGGCCGCGGTCGGGGGCCAATAGCGACCTAACATCGTCACGCGTTTGCACGAGCTGCTCGAAGATCTCGGCGGCCTCAATGAGCTGACCCTTGCACTTCGCGGCAAGGGCCGGCTACGCGTGCGCGGCGCGATCGGGGCTTCTCCCAGTTTCACCGCGGCCGCGCTTGCCGGGCGCCTCGCGCGACCGGTCATATTCATCCACGCCCACGTCGAGGACGCCCAACACGCCGCCGACGAGTTGGAAGGGTTGGGCCTGGATGTTGTGGAGTTACCAGCGATGGAGGCGGGGCCCGATGGCGTGTCTGCCCGGGCGCTGGCGGGGCGCGTGGCGGCGGTGCGTCGAGCGCGGGAGTTGGGCGAGAAGGACACGCCGTTTGCGATCGTGGGCTCGATCCACGCGTGGATGCAGCCGGCCCCCGCGGCCGAGCAGCTCGAGCGGCTCAGCAGGCGCATCGGCAAGGGCGACCGTGTGGACCCGGGCGAGCTTGTCCGCTGGCTGGGAGACGCCGGCTATGACCGTGTCGACGCCGTGGACGAGCCCGGCCAGTTCGCACAGCGCGGCGGCATCGTCGACGTCTTCCCCGCCGCGCCAGGTGCCGAGCAGGACGCGGCCGTGCCGGTGCGATTGGACTTCTTCGGCGACGAGGTCGACCGCATCGCCGAGATCGACGTGCAGAGCCTGGCCAGCGTGACGACGATGGAATCCGTCGACCTGCCGGCCGCCATCGAGGGCGATCAGGCGCGGGGCGGCGGCGTGTGCTTCATCGAGCATTGCCCCGAGCACGCGTTCGGCCTGCTCGTCGAGACGCTGGAGGTCAGCGAGCAGGGGCGTGGGTACTTCGAGCGCGTGCGGGCCGAGTCGGGCGTGATCGCGCACACGAAGGTCGTGAAGCTTGCGCAGGAGAAGCTGCACGCCTTCGCCGAGCTGAACCAGTACTCGAGCACGGGCGACGCCGACGAGCTCGCGTTGCCGGTGGAGCGCCCGCCGGACTTCAAGGGCGCGGGGGCCCAGAGCGCGATCGATGTTATTTCAGCGGCGGGCAAGTGGGCCGACGAGGAGAAGGCCCGCGTGGTCGTGCCCTGCGCCACGCCGGGAGAACTGAGCCGCCTTGGCGAGCTGCTGGATGAGGCGGGCGTGACCAACCTCGAGCCCTGGCACGCGGTGATCGCCCACGGGTTCGTGTGGCGGCAGGAGGACCCCATCGCGGTCCTGCCCCTGCACGAGATGCTGGGCCGGGCGCCGGTGCGCCGGCGGCACGCGCGGATCAAGAGCGTGCGCACCGTCGACGCGTTCCTGGACTTCGCGCCCGGCGATCATGTGGTCCACGCCGACCACGGCATCGCGCGCTTCGTCGGGCTCACGCTCATGGAGATCGATGGCTCGGGCAAGAGCACGGACATCGCGCAAGCCGCCAAGGGCAGGAAGAAGAAAAAGCCCAACGACTTCAACATCGAGGAGTTCCTGACCCTCGAGTTCAAGGACCGCGCCCGCCTGCACGTGCCGGCCACGCAGGTCGACCTGGTGCAGAAGTACGTGGGCGGCTTCAGCGGCACGCCACCGCTCAGCCAACTCGGCGGGGCGCGGTGGAAGAATCAGAAGGAAAAAGTCGCCGAGTCGGTCAAGGACCTGGCCGGCGAGCTGCTGCGTGTGCGCGCTGCGCGCGAGGCCAGCCCGGGCATCGCCTACCCCGCCGACACGACCTGGCAAAAGGAGTTCGAGGCCGAGTTCCCGTATCAGGAAACCGACGACCAGCTCGCCGCGCTCGCCGCCATCAAGCGCGACATGGCCAGCCCGCGGCCGATGGACCGGCTCATCTGCGGCGATGTCGGCTTTGGCAAGACCGAGCTGGCCATCCGGGCCGCCTTCAAGGCCGTGGAGTTCGGCAAGCAGGTCGCCGTGCTCGTGCCCACGACGGTGCTGGCCGAGCAGCACGAGCGGACGTTCCGCGAGCGGTTCGCGGCGTACCCCTTCCGCGTCGAGAGCGTGTCACGATACAAGACAACGAAGGAGGCCAACGAGACGCTCAAGGCCCTGCGCCGGGGCGAGGTCGACGTCATCATCGGCACGCATCGGTTGCTCAGCAAGGACGTGCGCTTCGCCGATCTTGGCCTGGTCGTCATCGACGAGGAGCAGCGCTTCGGCGTCGAGCACAAAGAACAACTCCTGCGGCTGCGGACCGAAGCCGACGTGCTGACCCTGAGCGCCACGCCCATCCCGCGCACGCTGCACATGGCGATGCTCGGGCTCCGCGACATCTCGAGCCTGACCACGCCGCCGGCCGAGCGGCAGAGCGTGGTGACCGAGGTCATGCCCTTCGACCGCACGCGCATCGAGCAGGCGATCGCCCGCGAGCTGGCGCGCGAGGGCCAGGTCTTCTTCGTGCACAATCGGGTGAAGGACATCAGGGCCCGCGCCGCCGAGGTCCAGGGCATGGCCCCCGAGGCCACCATCGTCGTGGGTCACGGCCAGATGCCCGGCGGCCAGCTCGAAGAGGTCATGCTGAAGTTCGTGCGCCGCGAGGCGGACATCCTGGTCAGCACGACCATCATCGAGAGCGGCATCGACCAGCCGACGGCCAACACCATGGTCATCGCGGACGCGGACAACTTCGGGCTTGCGGACCTTCACCAGCTCCGCGGCCGTGTCGGTCGAAGCAGCCGGCGGGCCTACTGCTACCTGCTGCTGCCCGAGGACGGCATCCTGAGCGCGGTGGCCAAGAAGCGGCTGGCCGCCGTCGAGCAGTACGCCATGCTGGGGGCGGGCTTCAAGATCGCCATGCGCGACCTGGAGATCCGCGGCGCGGGCAATCTGCTGGGATCCGAACAGTCCGGCCACATCGCCGTCGTTGGGTACGACATGTATTGCCGCCTGCTCGAGCAGGCCGTGCAGGAGATGACCGGCCAGCGGAGCGTTACGCACAGCCGCATCGCGCTGGATGTCGGTTTGAAGGGCTACATCCCCGCCAGCTACATCCCCGGCGACGTGCGCCGCATGGCCGCGTACCGCCGCATGGCGCTGGCCAGCAGCATGGAAGAGGTCAACGCCGTGCGCGAGGACCTGAGCGAGGCCTACGGCAAGCCGCCCGGGCAGGTCGATCGCCTGCTGAGCCTGGCCGAGCTGCGCGTCGCGCTGGCAAGCGCGGGCGTGAGCAGCGCCGCGGTTCGCGGGGCCGACGTCATCCTGTTCGCGGCCGATCCGCGGCCGGTGATGGACAAGCTCGAGGGCATAGCCGGCTCGCTCACCAGCCTGACCCCCAGCAGCGGCGGCGCGAAGCGTCGAGATGGGGACACGCTCAAGCCGCTGCACGAGGTCTACTGGCGGCCGCCCGAGCAGTACCGCCAGGGGCGGACGCTGGTGGACGTGCTGTGCCGGCGATTGCTCGGCGAGACCGCCAAGACGGCCTAGCGACGCCGGCGGGTGGCCAGCGCCAGCCCGCCCAGCAGCGCCACGCCCGTGCCCGGCGCGGGGTACACGACGACCGCGCCCACGCCCTCGGTGAGCTCGCCCAGCCGGCTCTCGCTGGTGGCCGACTGCCTGTCGAGGTAGACGTCGAAGCGGCTGGTCTGCGTGCTCAGGTCCATGATGGCCATGCCCGTGCGTGGGTCGATCTCGTAGGTGTAGTCCACCTGCCAGAAGGCGATGGGGTTGGTCGGGTCGGCGAAGATTCCCGCCAGCGGGAAGTTGAGCTGCCCGGCGATGATGCCGTCGGCCCCCGCCGCGTGCAGGACGCCCGCCGACGTGCCCGGGCCGTCCATGGGGGCGATCAGGCGCGGGTTGCTGAAGAAGAACTCGCCGTGGCTGACGTCGGCCACCAGGCTCGTGGCGATGCCCGCGATGGCGTAGTCGGCGGCGTCGTCGTAGCTGGCAGACAGCGTGATGGAGGCGATCTGGCCGGGCAGGCCCGGG
>JBITAF010000116.1:0-29151 GCA_044440025.1 Phycisphaerales bacterium JB060
CCCCCCAGGACGCACGCCCAACCGACGCCATCAGCTTCTCCAAGGCCGCCCAGGCGCTGTCCAAGGCCCCGGCGGCAGGCCCGGCCCGGGGTACCTATGGCCTCTCGGGGCTCCAGGCCTCCACGCCCGCGGCCGTCCATCGCGAGATGGGCAAGCTGGTCGCCGCCCGGGTCGACGCGAGGATGGACTACGTCTCGGGCCAGGCGCCGGCCCGTAACGGCACGCTGCCCTTCTACACCAATCCCGCGCTGGCCAACAGCGCCGCCACCAGCACCAACGCCGCGCGCCTGGGTACCTCGATCGACACGACCGGCTGAGACGGCCGGCTGAGCATCTAGCCGAGCAAGCTCAGCCCCGCAGCCGGATCCACACCCCCATCGCCACCGCCCTCACCAGGTTGCTCACCAGGTCCCACCCGGTGTTCGTGTAGCCCCCCACGTTCGTCTCGGGCATCGTCAGCACGGCGACGAACTCGACGACCTCGTTGAGCGCGCCCAGGCCGATGCCCATGAGCACGCAGGCGATGGCCAGGCCCCAACTCGCCCGCGGAGGCGCCCCATCATCGCGCACGAGCGCCCGGCGCAGGCACTCCCAGCACACCAGCGTCGCGATGGCGAAGCCCACCGCGTGCAACGCCTGGTCGTACTTGGGCAGCCAGGGCGCCGGGCGGAAGTTGTAGAGCACCCCCGCCTCGCCCGCGGGCACGTTGCCGCCGGCCAGGTGCAGCACGGCCCAGGCCAGCAGCCCCCAGATGGCCGCGTGCGAGAGTTCCACGCGCCGATCGAGCACGAAGACGGCGATGGCCAGGATCACCAGCACCACGCCGTAGAAGATGAACTCGGCGTTGCCATTGGCGATGGCGTAGATCGAGAAGCCCGCCAGGGCCAGCACGAACACGATCATCGCGGCAAGGCGGCTGGGGTCGGTCCAGAACGCGGGTCGGTGCGGTGCCATGCCCCAGTATCGGCGCGCCGGCGGCCCGGCGTCCGCCGCGGGCCCTCCATATCCTGCCACGATGCTCGCGCTCTTGCTCTGGACGCTCGTGGCCGGCGCTGCCATCCCCGCCGGGGCCCTGCTGGCCTCAGCCGAGCGCTTCCGCCCTCGGTGGCTGGAGAACGAGCTGCGCCACACGATCATCGCCCTGGGCGGCGGGGCGCTGCTCAGCGCGGTTGCGCTCGTGCTCGTGCCCGATGGGGCCGACGCGGTCGCCGCGTGGTGGGCCCCGATGGCGCTCGTGGCCGGGGGGCTGGCGTTCATGGGGCTGGACATCGTGCTGGCCCGCCGCTCGGGCGCGGGCTCGCAGATGGCGGCGATGCTGGCCGACTTCGTGCCCGAGGCCATCGCCATGGGGGCGACCTTCGTCGCCGATCGGCGGACGGGCGTCTTCCTGGCGGTGCTCATCGCGTTGCAGAACCTGCCCGAGGGCTTCAACGCCTACCGCGAGCTCCGCTCGGCCGATGCGCGCTCGCCCACGGCCCATCGCACGCCGCGCGCCCTGCTGGCCATGTTCGCCCTGACCGCGCTGCTGGGCCCGGCGTGCGGCCTGCTGGGCTTCTGGCTGCTCGAGCCGGGCGGGGCGGTGCTGGGCACCATGATGCTCTTCGCCGCCGGCGGCATCCTCTACCTGACCTTCGAGGACATCGCCCCCCAGGCCCGCCTGGACCGCGCCTTCGCCCCGCCCATGGGCGCAGTGATCGGCTTTGCGCTGGGTCTCATCGGCCACGTGCTGATCGCGTGAGGCCCGGGCACGCCTCGATCGTCACCATTAGTCACCACCACCAGGCGCTACGACCGGGGCGGTCACGGGCGGAGGATTCGCCGACGTCGCAGGTGAGCGATCGAGCGACCGTTCCGTCCCATCACCGCCGCCTCTCCGGCAAACGCCACGGCGAAGCCGTTCGCCACAAGAAACCGCGGGCGATCCGAGACCAGAAGCCGTCCGTCGTGCACCGAACCGCCTTATGGGCTGGAGGTGTCCACCGAGCCCGACGACCGCGATGCGGACCACCACCGATGGCCACGTTGTTATCCACGCTCTGCGCGGTCGAGGCGTGTAACGCCACCGGGCCGCCGCGGCATACGCCTTCAAGCACCGGAGGATGACCCATGGCGACGCCGTTCGGAAACGTGGCTCGATGTGCAGCATTGGCCTCGCACGTCCTGATGTGCTGCGGTGCGCAGGGCCAGGACGTCATCGAATGGGCGCTGCCGGTCGATGGAGCATTCGAAGACTCCGCGAACTGGTCACCCGCCCGCGTGCCCGGCGTGCTCGATTCGGTTGTCCTGGGATTCACAACGCCATATGCCGTCACGCTGCTGGGTCCTGCCGGCGTCTCTCGGATCGACCTCACCAATCCGACGGCCACGCTTCGGCTCGTCGATGCCGCCGAGCTCTCGCTCGACGAACTGGCGGGCCCCGGCGTCGTGCAACTCGAGAGCCCGGGCGTGTCGCTCAGGACGCGCCTGATCGTCGCGGGCGATGGGCTGATCGACACGCGCGTCGAGTTGCTGGTGGCGCCCGGCGAGCAATCGGGCTGCACGCTCACCCACGGAGGCGGCGCGCCCGCTCGGATCGGCCCACAAGGCGTCGTGTCGGGCGCCGGCCTCCTCCAGGGCAACTGGCACAACGCCGGCCGCATCGACGTGTCCGGCGACCTGCTCGACCTCCGCGTGGGCGGGATCACGCAGGAGCCGTCCGGCCGCATCGTGGTCCGCAACGGCTCGACGTTCCGGATCGACGACAATGCCGTGCGCGGCGGCGTGATCCAGTTCGAGCCCGGAAGCGAGCTTGATTCGATCCGCGGCGTACTCGATGGGGTGACGATCGAGGGCCAGCTCCAGCTCCGCAACGGCAAGTCGATCGACGTCCAGAACGATGTGACGTTCGACGACATCGTGGTCCACGGCACGCCGTTCCCGGGCGTCGCCCTGCTCTTCTACGACGACGGCGCCGTGCTCCGCGGGCGGCTCGAACTCGCCGGGCGGCCAGGGTCGCCCGGCACGGCGGTGCTGCGGCCGAAGGAGCGCGACGGCGTCGGCCGGTTCGCCCAGGGCAGCGTGGTCGACGTCACCTGGGGTGAGATCGAGGGTCGCTGGGAGAACGATGGCCTCATCGAGGTGCGCGGCGCCGGCAGCACGCTCGACATGAATGCGGCGATCGTGCAATCGTCTACCGGCGTCTTTCGCGTTGGAGAGGGCAGCTTCGTCGACTCACCGACGATCATCGGGGGCCTGGTCGAACTCGGGGACGGCAGCCGCTTGCTGAACGGCGCCTTCTTCGAGGGCGCACGGGTCGTCGGCGGCTTCGGCGTGCCCAGCGGCGAGACCGTGCGGGCCTCGGACCAGGCCGTCATAGAGGGCCCCGTCGTGGTCAACACGCTCGGGCTGGCCCTGGATACGCGATTCTCGCTGCGATCGGCCTCGCGCCTCCGAGGCGACGTGGCCCTGAACGGCCAAGCCGGCTCCGGCTTGTCGGCCGTGTTCGAGGGTGACGGGCCCGACAGCGATCGGCCGATCATCGAGGCCGGCGTCACGGTGCATGGCTCCGGCCAGGTACTCGACTGGCTGATCAACGAGGGCGCCATCACCGCCGATGGTCCGGACCAGTCCATCACGTTCCTCAAGGGCGGCATCCGCCAGCAGCGCGATGGGATCCTGATCGCGCGCAATGGGGGCACGTTCATATTCCAGGGCATGGAGGTCCAGGGAGAGATCATCGACGTCCGGGGCGGTTCGTGCATCATGCGGCGTGGGGCGTTCGCGGACACCGCGTTCATTGGGGCGTCGGTGCACGGATCGCTCGACTTCGAGCCGGACGCCACGCTGCGGATCGGCGACGGCACACGCTTCGATGAACCACTTGCGCTCCCCGGCGGGGTCGACGAACCGACCGTCGTGACGCTGCTGGGCGACGCGACGTTCCACGACGTGCTCCGCATGGACGCCCCGTCATCGGACCTGGAGGCGGCGCGCTTCGAGGCCGAGCGGGGCCGGCTCGCGACGATCGGGCCCGATGGCCTGGTCGAGGGCCAGGGCGAGATCAACGGTCCCTTCTCAGACATGCTCATCCAGGGCACGCTCGCTCCCGGCCCGGCAACCGGCTCGGGCGAAGCCGTCGGGACGATGCTGCATCGCGGCGAGTTGTTCATCTCGCCGCTCGCGCGGCTCGTCATCGACGTCGCCGGGCCCGGCGCGCACGATCGGATCGTTGGTGACGGCCAGATCACGCTCGGCGGCACGCTCCAGGTGCGCCTGGCCGACGGCTACGAGCCCGCGGGCGATGCGTCGTTCACCGTCCTCACGCAGGCGTTCCTCGGTGGCCGGGTCGATCGCGTCGAGGTGCACCCGCCCACCGGCCTGGGCCCGGCCCACGCCATCCAGACCGACCAGACGCTGACGGTCGTGCTGTGCGCCGCCGACCGCGATGGCGATGGCGCGCTGACGATCTTCGACTTCCTCGAGTACCAGACGCAGTTCGATTCGGGCCGTCCCAGCGCCGACCTGGACGGCGACGGGGTGCTGACCATCTTCGACTTCCTGGCCTTCCAGACCGCCTTCGACGCCGGCTGCGGCTGAGAAACGGACTCCATCCTCCCAAGCGCCCTTGCAGGGCAGCGTCCCGCGAGTCCACCGGGATCGCGCCCTCAGTGCAGCACGCCGGACCGCACGTACATGGCCGCGAGCGCCACCGCCGAGAGCAGGCACGCCCCGATCACCACCGCCTGCGCGTCGATCACGCTGCGCCGTCGCGCTTCCATGATCGACCCGGCCAGCAATCCCAACCCGGCCAGCAGCACGACGGCGGCGACGACGGGCAGCGCCACACGCGCCCAGGCGGCGCCCGTGTCGTGCAGCACAACCAGCACGGGGGGCACGAACATATGGACGGCCACGGCCTGCCCCGCGAGCACGACGACGCTGCACGCGATGCGGCGGGCCGGCGTGCGGTTGAACGCCCTGGCCGCGACGCCGTCGCGATCGGGGCTTGGGATCGGCAGGCGAACACGGGGCATCGGCGTCTTCCTCCGTCGCAATCAAGGCATCCCTGCGGACCGATCACGATGCCGGGCCACCGCCGCCACCAACGCCCCCGTTTCCTCACGCCTCCGAGCACCGGGCCGACATCGCCTCCGTCCAGATGTGGCTCGGGCACGCGTCGATCGCCACGACCAGGCTGTATGATCGGAGACGGTCGCGGCCGGAGGACTCGCCGACAATTAAGGTGAGGTACTAATCGACTGATTCAGAGCTACGCCGCGTCCTGCCGCCAGTTCTGCAGCACGTACCACCGCTCGTCCTCGGTCTGCGGGCTGCCCGTGCTCAGGAAGGTGCGGCGCATGACCACCGAGTCTACGTCGCTGGCCCCGCCGTAGCCGTCTTCGACAGAACTTGTCGATCACTCGCCGATTGAGTACTACGGTGCATCAGCGAGGCCCTTGCAGATGCTGTGAGCCACTCTTAACCGCTGAGAGGCGAGCAGCAACCAGGCCCACCCTTCGATCAAGAGCCTTGCTCTTCGTGCGGAACCTGGTGGCTTGATCTTCTCCGCCGAGAGATAAAGGGTCGTCCTCGCTACGAGCATCCAGCACTTGCCGAACCTTACCAAGCAGAGGCGATCCATCGTGCGTATCCGCAGCTCTGCCAAAGTACAGCTCAATGATCACAGGCAGCACCTGTTCCAACTGGAATAGCCGGGTCATGCCCCATAAATCCACCCCACCGCCTTCGTGGTCGATCCATACGAGCTTCAGAGATGCAGCAAAATACAGGTCCGCTTGACCCCACTGCTTTAGCTTCCATTGCCGGGCCCCTTCAGCGCACAGCGTATAGATTAGGCCAGAGTTATCATAACGCGTCACGCCAAGCGGTTGGCGGAGAATAAAGTGTGCCAACGATTCAAGCTCTGATTCCCGGCTGGTGAGAAACTCTTGCAGTTGCTCCCAGCCATCCGTGACTTTGTCTTTTTCCGTTGCCCAGGACGATGCTATCCGATGGGGGAATGCGTCTTGTTCGTACGCGGGTAGCGAGTCCATGGCCTCGACATATGCATCAAGGTTTTCAGCTGCCTGAGTGGAGGGCTGAGCGACACCAATCGGGGCGAAAGCGGTCAGAAACATAATGGCGACAACAAAAGTGCTGTACGATCGCATCGTATACTCCTTGCTATTATGGTTCTGCCACGTTCAATCGTCGACATCTAACCGGCTTGCGCCGAGTAAGCACGCGCCTGTAGCAGCCGGCCAGGGATTTATTGACGCCGTACCTGAAGAACACCCGATCACGCTGCACGGCGGCTTCATCAATAACCGCCACCACGTCCTGCCGCCAGTTCTGCAGCACGTACCACCGCTCGGATCCATCTTGAGCAGAACGGGTCTGTGGCGGCCCGGTTGACAGGCCAGTTGCCAGTGTGCTGCAGCGCATGATGACCAAATGTACGTCGTTGGCCCGGCCGGGGTTTCCCGAAACCACCGAGCCCGGGTGACGCGGTCCGTGGCCACCCGCCCGACAAGCGCCACTGGCGGCCCCACAACTCCGGTCGAGCCTGCGACGATGACGTTGCCGAGGGCTTACGGCTGGTGCGCTACCGGGTGCGCGCCCTGCGCAGCAACGGCGGCCGCAGCGACTGGGCCCAGGAAAGCACCGTGTACTTCGGCACGTAGAAGCGCTCGGGCGGACCCGTGGCGGGCGATGGCGAGGGGTACGTCGAGGCACGAACCACGCGACAACTTGAGGGGCAGGTCGAGGCGAAGCGGAACGTCGCAGCGCCACCCGAGGGGGGCGAACCCCAGCGACGCCGGGCGAAGCGCCCCACCGCCGTCTCGCGTTGACCGGGGACGTCACGCCAGGCCAAGGAACAGATCGAGCAGTTGGTCGGTCGAGGTGAACCGCGTGGCCTGGGGATCCATGATCCGCAACAGGTCCAGCGACGCGCCCTCGCCCACGCCGAACGCACGCAGGTTCACCCCGCGGCTGTCCAGCTCGGCCAGTTCGGCGTCGAATCCGCCCCCGCCGCTGCCGTCGGAAAGGAAGATGATGTTTCCATCGCCCGGGGTCGTGCCCATGGCATCAAAGGCGCCGATGGCCGATTGCAGGGCCAGGCGGAAGTTCGTGCCCCCACCTGCGCCGCCGTAGCCGCGGGTAATCGAGCCGAGGATCTGATCGACGTCGCGCACGCCGTCGCGGTCGCGATCGTCCAGCGGCGAGGCGCTGGTGGCCTCTCCGGTCTCGGTCGGATCCATGTCGGCGATGACGCCCTGGGAACCGAAGGGCACGATGGCGATCCTGACGCCGGTGGCCTGGCCAAGGTTGATGATCTCCTGGGTCAGGGCCAGCAGGCCGGCGAGCTGGGCGTCCAAGATGTCCGAGAAGCTGCCGTCGCCGTTGATATCGCCCACCGAGGTGCCGCCGAAGGGCGAAGACGTGCTGCCCGAAACGTCGAGCATGAACACCACGTCGGGCCCGGTGAGGATGGTGGTGGCCTCCTGCACGTCGAAGGCGATCTGGGACACCATATCGCCCAGGGCGTTGCCGGCCACGTCGCGCACGGCCGGCTGGTCGATGCGGATGGCGTGCAGGCCGAACACGTCGAAGGAGGCCACGAGCTCGATCATCTGGCCGCGCTCGCGGAACCGCGCGGTGGAGGCGACCTCCACGTCGTCTGCGGTGTTGAGCTGCCCGTCGGGGCCCGCGCCGATGATGGTCAGGCCGTCGGTGGACGTGTCTTCGAGCACCTCGTTGAAGCGCAGCCGCAGCGTGCGTTCCCCGTTGAAGACGATGCCGCCGTCCTCGGGCACCGTCGAGAGAAGCATGGGCGCGAAGGTGTCGGGCACCACCTGCACGAGGATCTCTTCGGACAGGCCGACGTTGCCGCCGGTGTCGATGGCCCGGGCCACGATGCGCATCTCGCCGCCGCCGTCGGCCAGCGGGGGAACCAGCGGGGCGAAGTCGAAGGGGAAGGCCACGTCGCTGGCGACCACTTCGCCGTTGACCAGCAGCTCCACGCGGGCCGACTGGACGTCGTCGTCTACGTCGACGCGCACCGGCACGCGGCTGCCCTCGACCAGTTGCACGCCCTCGGCCACCGGATCGACGTCGGGCAGCTCGATGGTGGCGTTGACGTTCGGCGCCTGCCCCATGGCGTCGAAGCCGCGGTAGTTGATAACCTCCAGGCGGTCGCCCGCGGCCACGTAGCCGATGCCGCGGGAGATGGCAACCGCCCTGGCCGCTCCCGAGAGGTCGAACTCGGTCACGAACGCGTCGGTGTCGGTGGGGTCGCTGGTGTTGTAGAGCTGCACCGTCGAGCCGCCGTCGGGCGCCAGCAGGCCCAGGCCCGAGCCGTTGAGGGCCACGCCGCGGGCCGAGAAGAAGGTCTCGGCCGTCTGGATGGTCGACAGCGCGGCGGGATCGCTGGCATCGATCGTGGTCAGGCCGCTGCCGGCCAGCCACACCGTGCCATTGCCGGCGAACACGCCCACGTCTCTGGAGGCGATGCTGACGCTCAGCGAATCGAGGATGGCCGCCTCACCGATGCGCGAGACGTCAATGGACACCAGCGTGTCACTGCCGCCCTGGAAGGCGTACAGCACGCCCCGCTCGCGGGCCATCGAGGTGACCGAGCCCGAGCCGGGCAGGGCCAGGCTCTGGAGGATGGCGCCCGTGCCAAGGTCGACGGCCCGCAGGCCGTTGCCGCTGGCCACGTAGGCCACGCCGTCGTACACCTCTACGTGTTCGGCCGGCACGCCCACGCCATAGACGATCCGCGGGGTCATGGCGTCGGAAACGTCGACGATCTGGAGGCTCGACCCCGTGGCCACCGCGGCCAGTTGCAGCAGCGGGTCGACGCCCACGTCCGAGGCCCGGCCGGGCAGGTCGACCTGGCCCTGGATGATGGGGATGTCGAACTGGGACGCGTCGACGATGGCCAGCCCCGCGCTATCGGTGGCGACGTAGATGGTGTCGTCCTGCACGTCGAGGGCCTGGGCGTCGCCCAAGAGCGGCAGGCTGGCGATCAGGCCGGTGGGGAAGCCACGGCCACCGAGTGGGTCCAGCCCCTGATCAATCTCGGCGCCGTCGGGGATGCCGTCGCCGTCGGTGTCGGCGTTGTCGGGTGCGGTGCCGAGGACGAACTCGCCCATATCGGGCACACCATCGGCGTCCATGTCGTCGCCGGGTCTCATCGAGGTATGCACCGTTGGCAGCGAAGCCCTCGGGTCAGAGCCCAACACGCCGTGCTCGACGCCATACGCGTGGGTCGTGGGGTTGTAGGTGTGGATCGTATAGGAGGCACGGACCGGCAACGTGGCGGAGAATCCGCCGTCGACATCGCTGCGGCCGAACAACTCCTGTGGGGCGTACGCGTCCGAGCCGGGAAGCCGATAGAGAATCCGATAGTAGACCTGGCGTTCGTCCCGATCGGACGGCGTTGCGCCGATGTCATCGGCGTGCGCAGGATCCTGGCTGCCGCCGGGCGGCACATGGCAGTCCGGGGCGGCATCGAGCGAGCCGGTGAAGTTGGTGTCACTGCCGCCGATGCCGCGGACGGCCTCTCGTGCTTCTGTCGGACTGAGACCGAACCGTTCGCCGATGCCCTGCATCATCGACGTCCACCCTTCCTGCTGGGCGCCGGTGCCGAGCAACTGCACGAGGGGGTCGTCGGGAGAGTCCATCCCTCTGGTGTAGAAGGTGACGTTCCCGCCGTCGCGGACAAAACCCCACTCCCGCGAACCGCTCACCGGATGGCGGTTGACACCGAAGATGCCTCGGTAGGTCGTGAGGGTCGCCGCTCGGAACGACGTCTCGCCGCGTTCGACGATCATCACGTCGGCGAGTTCCACGAGCGGCGTGCCGGTTGGGATGTCGATCAGGATAATGTCACCGACGTCGCGGCCCGTGCTTGTGTCGAACGAGTTGATGCTGATGAAGCTGTCACGGCCTTCGCCTCGTCCGACGTTGTTCATGTCATCGGGCCAAGTGGCGAGGTACTCCTCGGCGTTGACGAAGCCTTCGGCCTGGATCAGGCTCTCGGGCAGCGTGATGCTGTACTCGTCGTAGTTGGCCCACGGCGTCCACAGGTCCGAGCGTACATCGCCGAGCGGCTGAAGCCTCGGGTACGTCTCGCCGTCGATGACCATGGCCTGATCATCGAGCGCATCCTGGACGCGCGGGTCGTACTGCTCGTCGAGCAGGCGGCGATGCGGCGAGCCGGGGGCGCACGGGTCGTATCCCTCCATCTCGTCGTCGGATTCGCCCTCGGCCTCCACGCCCGGATCCGTGAAATGCCACCCAGGCGCCAGAATCCCCACCCCCGGATCGCTCTCGATCACCATGCCGTCGGCCGACACCGTCCCCGTGCCCGCGACGATCCACCTGCCCGCGTCGTGGTCGAAGCTCCACAGGAGGCTCTTCTCGCCGGGAGCAAGCCCCTCGGTGTTGGGGAAGGCCAATGGGGCAGGCACGTCGAAGTTGGTCGATCCGCCGGCGCGGTTGAAGCCGTCCTCGGTGCCGGCCTGGACGGAGATGACCAGCCCTGGGTCGACGAAGCCAGGCAATGGGGCCGGTAGGCGGTCTGGGTCGACCGGGATGATCGTGGCGCGCGTCGCCGCCTCGCCGGTCTCGGTCATGGCCGAACCGGCGGGATAGGTCACGCGCACCGCCTCGAGCATGGCGCGGTCCACGCCCGGCAGGATCTGGGCGAGCTGGGCCAGCGCGGCTGGGCCGAAGCCCACGTCGGTGTCCTGGTCGGCGGGCAGCGCGACGATGTCGCCCCCGGCCATGGGCGGCAGGAAGATGTCGAAGGTCATGCCGCCCTTGCCAAGTTGGACGCGCTGGCCCGGCACACTGTGGAAGGGCTTGCCCAGCGTGGCGTACGCCGTGTCGTCGGGCGCGTTGACGGCCGTCGAACCGTCGATCGTGACAAAGAACTCAGGCGCAGGCACGTCGATGAGTTCAAAAAAGCCGTTGGCGTCGGTGACTGCCGACACGTCGGGCAGGGCGTCGATAGTGATGGTGGCGCCCTCGACGGGAATGTTGCTGCCGTCGGGGTTGGTGCGGTACGAATCGTAGACGTAGCCGAAGACCTCGGTGCCCGGCAGGCGGGTGATAGGCAAGGTCGAGAAGTCGGCGTTGGTCGAGCCCCCGGGCTGGAGGTCGCCATTGGCGTCCAGGACGATCCCGTCGCGGCCCATGATCGTGCCGTCCACCACCACGCGGACCTCGGTGGATGCCGGCAGCGGGTTGTCATAGAAGAAGAGCACCGAGCGCTCGTCGCGGGAGACGCGCAGCGTGCCGGGCACCTTCTGGCCGTTGGCAATGACGTAGAGCGAATCGCTCGTTACGGTGTCGGCCACAACTGGCTCGTTGAAGCGTACCAGTGTCTCGCGCGTGAGGTTTACCAGCGACTCGCCATTGGCTGGCGATATCGACTGCACCCTGGCGGCGCCCCAGTTGGTCTGGGCGTCGCGGGTCAGGTTCGCCGCGCCCCAGACCGCATTGGGCCGCCACGCGAAGCGGACGATCTCGCCGCTGGCGTCGGCGGCGAAGACGTTCATGCTGGCGTCAAAGCCCGGCGTCGCCGCCCCGCCGATGATCCGCTGCACGGTCGGGGCGCCCTCGCCCGCGTCCACCGACAGCACGGCGACTCCCCAGCGGTCCTCCCGCCCGGCCTCGGCCAGCGACCGCTTGCGCTCGGGCGACCACCAGTACTGCACGACGTCGCCGGTGTCGCGATCCAAGCCGGCGATGTTCAGGCCGCCCCAGGCGGTGCCGTACGAAGCCACGCCGGCGTTGGCCAGCAGCGGCCCCCCAGTGGCCGCCGTCAGGTCCTCGGTGTTCCAGCCTGTCTGGCGCGACCACCACGTGCTCAGAACGCGGCCGGCGGCGTCGGCGCCGGCGACGTGGATCGTGCCCCAGGGCGTCACGGCGGCGCTCAGCCCCGCCGTAGGGGTCAGGCCCGTGGCGGCGGTCAGGTCGCTGCTGACCCACTTGGTCTGGTCGGGCGTGGTCCACGCGACATTGAGCCGGCCTGCGGCGTCCAAACCGACGACATTGAGGCTGTTCCACGGCGTGACATAGACGCCTAAATCGCCTTGGAAGCCCACGGCCTGGTCGCGCGGGCGCAGGTGGACCTCGGAGATGTTCTCGAAGGCCCACGACCGGTCTGCGGGTGGGTCGACCGGTGGGTCGGCATCGGGGGCCATGTCCCGATCGGGATCCGCGGCCGGGGCGGCGCGCACGAGGGTGTAGCGCAGCAGGTCTCCATCGCCCCCCAGCCCGATGAGGTCCACTCGCCCATCGCCCGAGCGCATCATCCGCAAGGAGCGTTCGATGGCCGAGCCTCCGAGGTCCGCGGTAAGGTTTCGCTGCGACCAGCGCTGGTCGGCGTCTCGCCTCAGGAGCAGTACGCCCTGGTCACTCAGGCCCGCCACGCGCGTGAGCTCATCCTCGACATCGATCCACGTCACCGCCTCGGACAGCGTGGGGAGACCGGCGAAGTTTGTAAGGTCGGTCTTCTGCCAGGGCAGCCCGGCCGACGATTGCTCGAACAGCACGGGCTTTGAAAGCTCGTTCTCAAGCACGAAGCGGACCTGATCGGCGTTGCGTGCGTCGAAGGCGACATCCGCCATGGGCCCAATGGTGAACGGTCCGGGCCCGTCGGACAGAAGCACACGGGGCTCGAGTTGCTCAAGCTTCGATCCCGCGCAGTATCCAACGGTCCCGCCGGCGGCCTGCCGGACTCGCGAGCAATCGATCCGATCCATGTTGCATTCTCCCCCACCGATGCCCCGGGCCGCGATGTCGCACACCCGCCGGCGCGACCACGATGCCCTGCTGATCAATATACCACGAATCCATCTTCTGGTAACATAAAATCTTCCGGAATCTCAACATTAATTTCTGAGGCGCGGCGGGACTGAGCCGCTTCGCAACAACACAGCGAGTGCGGCAGAGCTCGAGTATGTCGCAAGTTTTTACGGTACCAAGATTTGCGGTGCCATCTCGACGATCCAACACAACTGCGGCACGCGTCTGAATCTGGATTGTCGATGCTGGTGAAAATACGCACCGAGGCCCTCGCCGTGCGATTGCAGTACGCGCCACGTCGCCATCGATATCCGCCGCCACGGCAGGCTCGTGCGCTGCGGCGATCTTCGGCGCACAAATGCGCGGGCACGGGAACGCCGATTCGGACCTGAACCGAGCAAGCCTGCGCTCGGATCGCCAACGCGAGCTGGCCGGGCCAGAACAGGCCCCCAGCCGGGTGCGGCCCGTTGCCCGGCTAGCATCCCTTCCGGTGGGACGCCCGCCGGCCCCTATCTCCCGGCCGACGCAGCCCCGGCCCCACCCCATTCCCACCACGGACCCCCACCATGACCACCCGCGACGTCGACGCCCTCTTCGAGCACATGACCACCAACCAGGGCCATGACATGGCCGACGAGAAGGAGTGGGTCTTCTCGATGCTCCACCCCGACACCGCCCTGCTCGAGCGCGTCGGCACGCCCCTGGCCGACGAGTTCGACGTGGACTTGGTGACCTGCGAGCTGTGCGACGATCAGGGCAACACCACCGGCGAGCGGGTCGACCTGCTCATCTCCATGATCGCCGCCCTCAAGCCCGACGAGGTCAAGGCCCTCTCGGCCCGCTTCGAAGCCCTCGCCAATGAGCACGGCGTCGAGTACGAGGGCGTGGCCTGCACCGACCCCTTGCCCGAGGACTTCTTCGATTGGATGGAGCTCGAGGACGCCCAGTGGCGCCTCAAGCACCTGGCCGACAGCGGCTGGCCCGAGGGCGAGGCCATCCCCTTCCTCTTCGCCATCGAGTGCGACGACGCCCAGCAGGCCAAAAAGCTCGGCGCGGCGTTCGACGCCGACGGGCTGGACGGCAAGCTCGACGACGTGGAGATCATCGACGACCCCGAGCAGGGCACCGGCGTAGCGGTGCAGATGGACGGCGTGCACGACGAGGCCGTGCTGGCGACGGCCTACGCGATGGTCGAGGCCATCGCGAAGGAGCACGGGGCGACGTTGTTGGGGGTGCAGTTCTTTGGGGATGATGAGGATGGGGAAGGGGATGGCGAGGGCTGATCACTCGCGCTCGTTGGCCGTCCTGATGCTGCGTCCTTGATAGGTGACGCTCGCGTGGCTCATGATGGAGAGCGAAGTGCTCTCGAACAGCGTGCGGATGATCCGCGCCACGTCATCATCGCCGAAGTCCCGGTGGTAGCGGACCTCGATAGCATCCGGCTTGAGCATGGCCGCCATCGCGTTGCCACGGTAATTATCCTCGTACGAGATGCCCTCGGCTTTCATCGTGTTGTGCTGGATGGGCGTCGGGAAGGCGATGAAGCCGCGGTCGTTGAAGCGAGCTTGGCGTGGTGGATCTGGCCTTCAGCCAGTTGCGTGAGGATGTCGACGCCGATCTGGATCATGGACGCCACCGTTACCCTTCCCCCACCGGCATCCGATCCTCCCACCCGTGCAACCTAGCGTGTAACTCCACGAGCTTGTCGAGGTTCTTATACACCTTTGCCGAGGGAAAGACGACGAGCACGTTACTCCCGGCTACCTCGACAAAGAGGGGCTGGGGCAGCCCTGATTGAACCACAGCATCATGGTACCTGTGCATCACGGTTTCCAGTGCCTCATGGTCTTTCACCACGTGCGCCTTGTCGTGACGCAACTTGACATGCCACTCTATGCCCGGGCCTGGCCACTTCCACGTGTGGTACGCCCCAACCTTCGGTAAGAGTCTCGCGGGCGCCTCCCCACGAGATGTGCCACCTCATCTTCACGTGCAACATCGCGCACAAGCAGGCACATGATCCTACTTGACGATGCTCCTGCCTCAAAGATGTACTCATCAGCTGCGCCGTTCGGGACCGTTCCAGATGAGGTGACGGCCCACCGGTTGAAAAGCCTAAGCCTCCAGAAGTGCTCGGAACTGCTTCAGCTCGTCGTACACACGCCCCTTGCACACTTGCCCCGACGATGGGAGCGTCTCGGTGACGACTCTGTGATCCTTTCGCATTTGGATCACAAACCACACGATGATTGCGGCTGCCAAAACAGCCATGATCACGGCACCAACTGGCTGAGGCACGAAACTCATCATGGTCGCCTCCCTTCGTCGGCAATGCACGGTCGCATGGAAATACGCCACCCCTCCCACCCAAACCCCACCGGAATCCGATCCTCCCTCTCGTACAACCACGCCACCAACCACTCGAACGCGTCCACGATAGGCCGCCGCTCGCGTTGTCTTGCGCGGTAGATAAGTTGCCGGCAACGGGGAAGCCGTGGCGCTGCCGGGAATGTCGCCGCTTCGGAGCGCCGTACAACATGAACAACCCCGGCCGATCCTGCGATCGTGACGGGGTGGTCGAGGGAGTTTGGTACGCGGGGCTTGGAACTCAGCAGCCCGCGTCGAAGGCGTTCTGGAAGGCCAGGAAATCGAAGATGGTCAGCGCGCCGTCGCCGTCGAAGTCGGCCCGAAGGTCGCCCGCATCGAACAGGTTCTGGAAGGCCAGGAAGTCGAAGACCGTCAGAGCGCCGTCGCCGTCAAGGTCGGCCCGGCAGGCGCTCCCGCCGTCGATGGGACCGCCGCGGACGGTGTCGGCCTCATAGATCGCCTCGAGCCCGTCGGTGCCGAACTCGCTCTGGCCGCCCGGGCCGGGGTTGGGCGAGCCGGCCTCGACGGCGGTGTACTTGTCGTTGAAGCGGTAGTTCTGCGGGTCCTTGGGCCCGCCCTTGATGGCCTCGATCTCGAACGAGCCGATGGTGCGCAGGTCGTCCTGGGTGAAGCTCAGCGCGGCGTAGTCGAGGGCGAACTCGACGACGGTGTTGTCGGTGGGGCTCAGGCGGACGAAGAGGACCTCCCGGCTGGTGGCGTCGAGCACGCCGTCGCTGATGATCGCCGTGTCGTAGCCGTTCAGCCCGCTCTCCTCATCGGGGTTGTCGGTCTTGGTGACGTCGCGGCCGGTGGGGCCCGAGTCGGCCGCGCCGCCCACGTCGCCGTCGGTGTCGCGGTAGCCGAAGACGCCGGTGGTGCCGAAGACGGTGACCGGGTCGATCTTCAGCTCGGGCTGATCGGCAACCAGCAGCACGCCGAAGCGGCCATCGGCGTCGGTGCTCAGCGTGAAGCCGTAGCGCTCGACCAGGCCCTGCTCGTCGCGGTCGCCCCCGCTGGTGAGCAGGTCGCGGCCGGCGAGCTTGATCGAGACGTACAGGTAGCGATCGTCGAAGCCGGCGCGGGCCTGGGCGATGTCGAGGTACTCGAAGTATTCCTTGGCGCCAAAGCGGCCGCGGAAGAGGTCGAAGGCCTGGGCCATGGGCCGCTCGTACAGGTCGGTCTGGTAGATGTCGCAGCCCGCGTCCACATCCCAGCGCAGCTCGCCGTCGGGGCCGACGTATTGATTGTCGCTGGTGATGCAGTCGTCGAAGGTGACGGTGTACACGGGGTCGATGGGCGAGGCGAGAGCGGCGCCGGCGACGGCGAGCACGCCCAGGGCGGGTGTGGTCGTACGGATTGGCAGCATTGGTATCCTCCTGGACAGGTGTTCTCTTTGCCGGCGGGGTCAGCATTCGCCGGTGTACACCCATGAAGAGGGCCACCGACGGCTCCTGATACACCGCGGGCACGGAATCTTGCTGGAACGCAAGAGCGGCGGCCCGTTCGGGCCGCCGCCGATGCTGCCGAGTTCGTGGATTGGTGCTCTGGCCGTCAGCGTGCGTCGCGTTGCAGGCTGGCGCCCGAGACCGCCCAGAACGCGTGCAGGCGGCCGGCGCCCAGTTCGCCCTCGTAGCCCGGGTTCAACGCGGAGACGTCGACCGTGAGCCCGAGCACGCGATCACGCACCTGGGGCGCGGTGGCATCGGGCGCGATCGACCAGTAGAGCGCCGCGCTGGCGGCGACCATCGGGGCGGCGAAGCTCGTGCCGTTCGCGCGGCCGTACCCATCGCCGGGCGTGGTGCTGGTGATGTCCACGCCGGGCGCCGTCAGGGACACGTGCTGGCCGTAGTTGCTGAACTCGGCGCGGCGGTTCTCGTCGTCCACCGCGGCAACGGCGAGGACGCCCAGGCTCGATCCCGATTCGTCGGATGATCCGCTGGGGAAGCGCGGGTTGCTGTCGTCCTCGTTGCCGGTGCTGGCGACGACGAGCATGCCGGCGTCCCTGGCCTCGGCCAGGGCCGCGTCGATCACGAGCGTCTCGCGCGTCGTGCCCATCGAGATGTTGGTGATGTGCGCGCCGTTGTCGATGGCGTAGAAGATCGCCTCGACCATCAGGAAGGTGCTGGTCAGCCCGTCGCTGTCCAGGACTTTCAGCGGCAGGATCCTGGCATCGGGCGCGATGCGGGCGAAGAGGCCGGCGACCATCGTGCCGTGGCCGACCGCCTCGTCGATCAGGTCGTCGCCATCGCTGTCGATGCCGTCGCCCACGTCGGCGACGTCGGGCGTGCCGGTGATGAAGTTCCACCCGCCGGGGGCGATCCGGCCGGCCAGGACGGGATGGGCAGCGTCCAGCCCCGAATCGATCGCGGCGACGATGACGCCGCGGCCCGTGGCGATGCGCTGGGCCGCGTCGACGCCCAGGGCCTTCATGGCCGGCTGCGACTGGAAGGCGCCCGACGTGCTGGCCACGAAGATGCTCTGCGTGCCGGGGTCGGGGTTCTCATCGCGTCCGAAGTAGTTGGGCTCGGCCCAGTCGAGCGCGGGGTCGAACTCGACGTCGTCGACGAACTCTTCCTCGTCGCCCTCGAAGACGCTCAAGAGGTAGATCGGGCGGCTGGTGATGCGCGTGATGACTTGGGCGCCGTACTCTGCCCGCCAGCGAGCCAGGAAGGCGGGTATGTCCGCCCCCGGCGCGAAGCGGACGACCACCTGGCCGGGTACGACCTCGTCGTCGTCCGCATGTGCAACCTCAACGATGACGCGTGTCATGAGAATCGCAATCAGCACGCGCATGAACGTCGGACTCATAGCAGACCTCCGGTTACCTGCAGCGCGGCGTACCGCCATGGAGCCGCCCCCTCTCGTGCAAATCGCCGCTGCGCGCCGCAGATCGCGTTGGCCAGCCTGCCCCCCCGAGAATCTGACGCGAGATCGGCGTACATCGCCTCGAACATCCTGCGAGCGGTCTCGTCATGCAACGGCCAGCGTGCGCTGACCACCTCGGCGGCCCCGCTGGCCAGCAGGGCGTTGACCAGCCCCGTGCGATCCTCGGTGTTGATCCCGCCCGCGCGACCGGTCTCGCACCCCGCGAGCACGATTCGCGCACCCGGCCGCACGGCTGACACCAACTCGTGCGCCCCCAGCCAGCGATCAGCGAGTTTCAGACGTGACGCCATCGGATGCCTCGTCGAGAACACGCAGTGCGTGGCCAGGTGCACCACGCCCGCGCGGCCGACCGCTACGAGCACGCCCGCCGACGTTGCATCCCTTCCGATCATCGCGCGGCCGCCGGTGAGCCGGGCCACAGCGGCCGCCTCGGCTTCCATGTCCGGCGCGAGATCGTCGGGCACGCCCACGGCGAGCACGCCGTTCGGGGGGCGCTCGTCGCGCGCCATCACCGCGGCCGTCGCGCTGGGGATCATGATTACGTCGACACGATCCATCAGCGGCCCGCCAGTGATTGGTAGCGCCGGCCATGGGACGCCCTCCAGGCTGGCGGGGCAGCCGACGCCCAGCGTGGTGACCCCTTCGAGGTCCTCGGCAATCGGGCCCAGCAGCGATCCAGCGAGTTCTCCCGCGCCGGCGTGCCAGAGGTCGTCCGCGCCTTCGTCATGCGCGATGGCAAATCGAATCCTCGACAATGCCCGCTCGATCTGCTGGCCGGTTGCCAAGTGACGATGCACACGCACGCGATCGCGGCGAAGCAAGAAAACACCGACCCGACCACCCTCGACATCACCTTCAACAAAATATTGGGCGATCGCCCCGTGGTCGGGCAGGCGTTCGCGGATCATGTCCATCGCCATGGGCTCTGCACTCTTGTGCCGCGCCCCGTCCACGGCGGCGGCTTGCGCGCGGAGCCGCTCGATCGTGTCCTGCGTCTGCGTGATCTTCTCGGCCAATAGCAACGCGTTGTCGTCGGTATCAAGCCGAGCGTAATAGACATTGAGCGCATCGATCTGCTCCCGCAACGCCGCGTTCTCCACTTCACGTTCGACACGTGCGCCCAGCGACTCCATGAGCGTCCGTCCGCGAACCCGCTCCAGGGCGTCGAGGGCGCCGGGCACGTCACCGGCGTCCAGCGCGGCCGACATCGCGTCCAGGTAGACATCGCGCCAGTGCTGGCCGCACGCGATGCGCCAGCGTTCGGCACGCAGCGCGGCCCGGATCTGCTCGGCGTCGAGCATCGCGCTTCGGAGCTGTTGTGCGGCCTCGTCCTGCCTCCCCTCGGCGCGCAGCAGCCGGCCGTGCAGGTGGGCGCGCTGGGCACGCAGGGGGGCCAGAGCCGAAGCGGTGGCATTCGCGTCCAGCGCCTCCAGGTGCATCCGCGCGTCACCCAGACCCCCGTGCCGCAGCGCCGCATCCGCCAGCCACGCGTGGGCCTGCGCCAGCCGTGCCTGTCGGTCCTCGAGCAAGTCCAGCCCCTCGCGGGCGATACTGGGGGCGTGCTCAGATGGCTCGGTCGCCGCCAGGGTGATCAGACACTGGGCGTGAAGCACTGGCTCCTCGTCACCCAGACGCTCGAGCAACTGCTCGATGACCCCATGCGCGAGCGCCCGATGCCCCCCGGCCAGCAGACTCCAGCCCAGCACGAACTGGCCGCGCCGCCATTCTCGCACCAGCCCCGCCTCGTCGAGCGCTGGCAGGCATCGCCCGAGCGTTCGAATCGCCGCATCGTGAGCGCCCAGCATAGCCACTGCCTCGGCGCTCTCCGCTTCCAGGCGGGCCGCGTCCGCGGATGCGCCACTGGCCTCATAATGCTGGCGGGCCAACTCAAAACGCTCTATCGCCGCGTCGAGGCGGCCCTGGCGAGCCAGGAGGTCCGCCAGATTACCCTCGACGATGGCGGTTCCATGCGCATTGCCTGCGGCATGGAAGGCGTCCCGAGCCGTAACGAATGCCAACTCTGCCTCGCCGAATCGGTCCAGATCCAGCAGCGCCTCGGCCCGATTGCTCGACAACGCGCCAAGGAGCATCGGCTGATCGGTCAGCAGGGGCAGGGCGGCATCGAACGTCGATATCGCTGTGCTGGGCTGGCCACGCATCCGCAGAACAATACCAAGATTCAGCAGGCTCTTTGCCCACCCAAGATTGTCGACACAGCGCATGAATGCGTCCCGGGCTTGCTCGGCCGCACACTGGGCCTCGGAAAGCAGGCCCGCTCGCGCCAGCGGCTGGACGCTCGTGAGGCGCACCTGAGCCAGGGCCGCGGTGTCATCGTCGCGCTCGGCAATCCGGGCCGCTTCCTCGAGCAGGCCGGTCGCATCACCAAAGCGATTCGCGTAGCACAACACATGCGCTCGGGCCGAAAGCAACTCGACCCGGACAGCCCCATCCTTGCAGGCCAGTGACGACAGCCGGTCCGAGATCTCGATGGCCCGCTTCAGGTCGGTGAGCGCCAACCGCTTGAGGTCTACGGCGAGAGCGCGCAGGTCCGTCCCCCGCGCATCACCGCCTGCAAGAAGATCATCGATTTGCTCGAGCGACGCGCCCATGGCTCAATGGGCCTTCGGGGCCCCGACCTCCAGTTTTGGAACGACGATGAGGGTTGTCGGCAGCGTGATCTCAAGCCGATGCAAGCCCGATGGCAACCCGAGTTCGAAGAACCCAAACTCATCCAGCGTGCCATCCTGGGAAGACTCCTTCGCCGATGCGACAACCGGACGGCCGGCCACGTCCGCCGTCCCGGTCAGCCGGCCCAGCACGCGGTATGAAACGGGCATCCCCAGCGGCAGCCCCGGCGTGGTGGGCTCGAGCATCAGCGTCAAACGCAACTCCCCCGAGGCAAACGTGAGCTTGGTCGCCGCGTGCGTGGGATCGACCCCGGCCCGGTAGGCGGGCTTCAGGCCTCCCGCAGAGGCCTCCACCAGCGTCATCACCAGTTCCGCGATCGCGCCCATCGGGTTGGACCTCGGGCGTGGCGCCGTGGCGGCCGCGATGCGGTCGAGCACGGCCCGTTCTACGGCGAACAGCGGCTCGATCGCATGCGCGCGCTCCAGCGATCCGGCGATCGGCGGCGGCGTGTCATGGTCGCCCATCATGCTCTCCAAGAGACCCCATGAACCCTTCTTGATACACAGCTTGCACAGAAAATCACCAAAGTCTGCGCGCCCCGGCCCAAACTAGGGACGACCCGCAAAGATCTCGGCCAGTTTTGCCAGGCATCGCTGGCGCGTAGGCCCGATACTCCCCACGGCCACCCCCAGCCGCTCGGCCACGCCCCGGTAGTCGGGCGTGCTTCCCTCGAAGTACAGCGCCCTGAGAAGGTTGCGGCACGCGGGACCGAGCTGGTCCAAGGCGGTGCGAAGGCGATGGTGGGTCTCCAGGGCTTCCAGATCGGGCCCGCCATCGGCTGCTTGAGGGTCGCCTGCGAGTGGCGTTCCCTGCCTCTTCGCGGCGGCCCTGGACAGCCGGATAGCCTCTCGGCGGGCGGTCGTGGCCAGCCAGCCCGGCAGGGCCTCAGGCTCACGTATGGTCCCGAGCTTGCTCGCCAGAGCCGCGAAGGTTGCCTGGGCCGCGTCCTCGCACTGATCCTCGGCCAGCCCCACCCGCCGCGCGACGGCGAATACCAACGGCCCCAGCTCCTGGACGAGTTCCGCCCACGCCCGCTGGTCGCCCCCGCGGCAGCGTTCGAGCAGTTGGGCATGATGCTGGCCGGGGTCTTCAGGCATGCTTGCGAGGGTAGGGGCAAGAGCCGAAGACCCCGAGGAGGCCGCGAGGGTCGACGCCATCGGGAAGAAGGACGTCGCGACGCTGGGTGAGCGCCTCCCGGGCAATCAGGGGAGTGGCTCGATGGACTCGAACCATGCTTCTGTAAAGCCGGGATGCACGCGATGCAGGAACGCCTCGGCAAGCTCTGCTTTCGCGCCTATGCGCGGGAAACGCTGCCTCACATCGTGAAACACCGGGGCGTTGACGAGCAGCTCGCTGATGAAGTGCGAAACGTCCTTGCTCAGCTCACTCTTGCTGTACTCACCCAGAAAGCCCTCCCGCAGATCACGTGCGGACCACGCGGTACTCGCCCTGCCGGCCTTGACCGCGGCGACCGAGTCGCCCGCGTATTCGAAGCCCGGCGGATTTGCCGAACTCCAAGCCTCGGTGGGTAACAGGTGCTGGCGCCTCCTGTAGATCACGGTGCCCAGCTCCGAATAGAACCATCGCTGGAGCTTCAGCTTGCCCAGGCGTCCCTCGTCGTGCGGGAAGGCCACGTAGACGGTGCTCTCCTTGGACCAGACGCTCCCACCGGCCGCGATCCCGTACGCATGAATCGACGCGAACAGATACACCCGCGTGGGGTTCCGCCCGAAGTACTCCGGCGGAATGGAGGCAGCAGCTTCATACAGCGCCTCGCGGGCCAGATCGAACTGCTCATCATCGAGCTTGGTGACGGTGAGACCGATCCGCTCGGACAGCCAATGCTCGGGCACCGAGCCCTCGCCGAGAGTGCGATGAATAGTCAACCCGGGGATAGACCAATGCACGGGTCTCTGTGGGGCAGGGGCTGGCTCAGTGTGCGACGCACGGCAACCGCCCAGCAGAAGCACAAGAATCGCCGCAAGGGACAACGCGGTTAGAGTGATTGCCTCAAACCTTCCCAGCATGGCGCCACGCCTCCCACCCAAACCCCACCGGTATCCGATCCTCCCTCTCGTGCAGCCACGCCACCAGCCACTCGAACGCGTCGACCAGTCTCGGCCCCGGCCGATTGAAGTACTGGTTGCCATCGACGAGCGCGACCCTGCCGTTCTGGACGGCGGGGAGTGTGCGGAACCAGTCGTGGTCGGCCAGTTCCTGCGCCGCTTCGCGGGTCTGGTCGAGCGTGAGGCCGCAGGGCGCGATGATGAGGGCCTCGGGCTTGGTGGCGGCGAAGATGTCGGGCCGGACGGCGATGGACTTGCCCGCCACGCGCTCGCTGTGCATGGCGCCCGCCGCGGCGCCCGAGCCTTCCTTGGCGACGGTCTCGTTCAGCGGGTGGCGCCCGCCGGCGCGTTCGATAAGTTGCACGGTCCAATGGCCGGCGATGAAGATGGGGTCGGTCCATTCCATGAAACCCACCACCGGTGCGTACGCGAAGCTGGGCACGATCTCGGCGGCGGCGTAGAAGCGTTCGCGTAAGTTCGCAACGGCGCGCAGGGCTTCGTCTTCCTTCCCGATCGCCGCCCCGATGGTCAGGCAGTCGTCGTACACCTGCTCGAGCGTGTGGGGGTCGAGGCTGACGACGGTGGGCTCGGTTCCCGTCTTCTCGCCAATGCGCCGGGCCACCGCCTGCACTTCCGGTAAGGCGATGCTGCACACCTCGCACAGGTATTGCGTGAGGATGATGTCGGGCCGCAGCGACTCGAGCATCCCCGTGTCCAACTCGTACAGCGAGGACGAATCAGACAGCGTTTCGCGGACCTGCCGGTCGACGTCGGCCGCCGCCCCAACGGAACCTGGACCACCGGCGTAGGCGGTCCGGGCGGCGGTCAGCACGGGCAGGTCTTGGAGGCCCTCGGGAAAGTCGCACTCGTGGCTGCGGCCGACCAGGAATCGGTCGCCGCCCACCAGGGCGAGGAGCTCGGTGGCCGAGGGCAGGAGGCTGACGATTCGCGGAGCCTTCGGCATGGCGGCGGGTGCACCCCTTTGGTGTACGGCTGGGCCCGATCGGGCCGATGAGCCCCCCGAACCCACGCCGGTCGGAGGCTGGACGGGATGCCCCCCAGGCCCATCGGACCCGCGCTCTGAGTAGCTTCCAACGCGCGAGGCTCATAGAACCCTAGCCCCACCGTCAGCCGGCCACGTCCGGCTGGCCCCCGGGGAACGCACGACCGGCAGGAGATGGACGAATGCCCCAGCGGACCGAGAGCATGACCGACACCCCACGCGGCGCGCTGCTGGCCCTCGTGGCCGGCCTGGCGATCTCGCTGGCGGCCGCCACAGGCCACGCGCAGAACCAGCCGGGCGGGAGTCAGCAGGCCCAGCCAGAGGGCCGCTCGCCAGCCCTGATCCCCCAGCAGGGGCAAGACGCGGGTCAAGACACGCGGCAAGCAGCCGGGCAGGGCCAGCGAGTCCAGGAGCCCATCATCATCGGACCCTTTGCCGAGCCCGTGCAGCTCCGCACGCTGCTGGATATCGCCGTGGCCCGCCTGGGCGTGCAGCTGGCCGTCGATACCAGCCTGACCGGCAGCGTGATGATCACCCAGGAGCTGCGCATCCCACCCGACCAGTACCTGGTGCTGCTCAACTCCTTCCTGGAGCAGAACGGCTTCGCGATGGTGCCCGGGGCCATTGATGGGTTCTACCAGGTCGTCCCCAAGGCCAACGTCCCCGCCAAAGCCCGCGGCGAACTGGCCACCACACTGGTCATCCGCACACCCAACACCAAGCCCAGTGTGCTCGAGCAGGCTATCACCAGCCAGGCAACCACCGGGGGGCGCATCGCGGCCCTCGACGAGCTGGGCATCCTCATCGTCACGGCCTCGCCGGGCACAGCCATGGAGATCCGGGAGCTGATCGACCGCATCCTGGCCGAGCGGGACGAGCAGAGGCTCATCCCCTTCGAGCTAACCCACATCGCCGCCGGGGCGGCCCGCGACCAGGTGCTGCGGCTGGCCGGGGTGCTCGAGGATCAAACGTCGGCGCCGGGCGTGCCAGACCCGCGCTCCCGCGGCGGGCAGGGCGAGAGCGGCAGCGCCATGCTCACCACCGCCCTGAGCAACCTGGGCCAGCGGCTCATTGTCGCACCGTCGGGCAACCGCCTGATATTCCGCGGCACCGAGGAAGAGGCCGCCCGTGTGGCCGACCTGATCACCATGGTCGACGTGCAGGACAACCTCCAGCCCAGGCGCTATCGCACCGGATCGGCGACGACCAATGTGGCCGCCCTGGCCCAGCAGCGCGGGCTGGGCAGCGTCATCCAGTTTTCGACCATGAACGAGCAGGGCGGTCTGACCGGTCGCCAGAGCCAGCAGTTCCCCGGCCAGCCGGGCGGCCAGCAGCAACAGTCCAAGCCCCAGGGCGGATCGGCCATCGTCGTCGACGAGGTGGGCCAGAGCATCGTCTTCTACGGCACGCCACAGCAGCACGAGCAGTTCGCCGCCCTTGTGGACGAGTACGACCCAGGCGACGAGCAGGTGGTCATACGCAACTACGCCCTGGACTGGGCCCGGGCCGAGGACGTCTCGACCCTGCTGACCGAGCTCATCGAGGGTGCCTCGGCGGCCGCCTCGGGCGACCTGCTGCCCGGCTCGGGCCAGACCGGCCGCCAGGCCACCGCCCGCCAGTTCCGCACGCCCGACCAGCAGCCCACGCCAGAGGGGGCGTTCGGCGACATCCAGAGCAACGAGGCGTTCGTGACCTTCGACGAAGCGACCAATCAGGTCATGGTGCGGGCGCCGCTCAACATGCAACCCGAGTTCCGCCGCATTATCGAGACCATCGACAAGCGCCGCCCGCAGGTGTTCATCGAGGCCAAGATCCTCGCCGTTACCTGGACCGACGACATGCGTCTGGCCTTCGAAAGCCAGATCATCAACTCGGGCGGTAGCGAGGGCGTCTTCCAGACCAACTTTGGCCTGACCGATTCCAGCGGGAACATCACCGACCGCAACATCGTCGACGACGGGCTGCTGGGCTTCACCTCGGCGGTCATCCGCAGCAACTACGTGCCCATCGTCATCAACGCCTTCCAGCGCAACGTGAACGGCCGCATCCTGGCCACCCCCCAGCTCCTGGTGGACAATAACACCGAGGCCAGCATCGTCAGCGTCGAGGCCCAGCCATTCCAGACTACCTCCCAGGACGGCACCTCGACCCAAACCGGCTTCGGGGGCTTCGAGGAGGCCGGCCCGCAGTTCACCGTCACCCCGCGCATCAACCCAGGTGGCTTCGTGACCCTCAGCTACGACCTGACGCTCTCGAACTTCGTGGGCTCGGGCTCGGACGGCGTGCCCCCACCCCGCCAGGAGCGCACCGTCACCTCCGAAGAGGTCACCATCCCCAGCGACTCGACGATCATCGTCGGCGGCATCACATTGGACAATGACACCGATACCAAGATCAGCGTCCCCCTGCTGGGCAAGATCCCCATCCTGGGCTATCTGTTCAGCGACACGAACTGGAACGAGTCCAAGACCACCCTCTACGTGTTCATCACCCCCAAGGTGCTCTACGAACCAACGATCCGCGACTACGAGCTGATCACCGAGGGCCCCCGTCGCATCGCCAAGATCGATGACGACGTGCCAGAGCTGGAAACTTTTATGCTCCGCGTGATGGTCCCCAGGGACTTCACCCCAGCCGACGCGGACGGCGCCACAAACCCTACCCAGGCCGACGACGAGTACGGCATCGAGATCATCGAGCCGCAGGACCAGGGCTCCTGAGCGCCAGAGGAAGTGCGATCATGAGCAAGCTGACACGACGCGGCCAGGGCAAGGATGCCAGGAACGGCGCGCGGAGCGACGACGCCATCAACACCCGCGCCAGCGGCGACGCCCTGCCCGGCGTGGCTCGGGCCATACGCGTGCCCCGCCTCACCGCCGACGCACTGCGCGCCTTCCGTGAGATGCCCGGCTCGGACACCGAGCCTTGGGACATGCTCATCAGCGCCATGGCGACCGATGAGCAGAGCTCGCTGAAGCTCCTGGCCGAGCGTACCGGGCTGCCCTTCGTGCCCGAGCCGAGGCTGAACGAGAGCGCCCTGCGGTTCTATGAACTCGTGCCACCCAACATCGCCCGCGAGCGCCACGTGGGTGGGGTCGAGAGCGACGGCCGCACCATGACGGTGGCCACCGCACAGCCCATGCAGCCCGCGTTCTTCGCACAGCTCGAGGAGCACCTGGGCATGCCCCTGCGGCTGGTACTCACGCCCCGGGCCGTCGTGCAGAGCCTGGTCAACCGCGGCTACGAGAAGCGGCAGGACCTCGTCACAGAGATCATCGAGGAGATGCCCCTCGACGAGGGCGCCATCGCCAGCGCCGCCGGCTCGATCGGCAGCGGCAATGACCTGCTCGCGCTCGCGCGCCAGGGACCGGTCATCCGGTTGGTGAACATGATCCTCTTCGAGGCGCTGCGCCGGCGGGCGAGCGACGTCCACGTGCACCCCGAGGAGACGCGGCTCAACATCCGCCTGCGCGTCGATGGCATGCTGGTGGACGCCTTCAGCCCACCGCTCAGTCTGGCCCCGGCGATCAGCAGCCGCCTGAAGGTCATGACCGAGCTGGACATCGCCAACCGCCACAGCCCGCAGGACGGCCAGACCACCGTTCGCGTGGGCAGCCACAAGGTCGATATCCGTCTCAGCGTGATTCCCACTGTCCACGGCGAACGCCTGGTGATGCGTCTGCTCGACCAGGGCCAGAACAAGCTGAGCCTGGACACTCTGGGCATGACCCAGGAGATGCAGCAGGAGCTCAAGGACACCGTCGACCGGCCCAACGGCATGCTGCTGGTCACCGGCCCCACAGGCTCGGGCAAGACCACCACGCTCTATTCGGCCCTGGGCATGGTCGATCGCGACGCGCGAAACGTGATGACCATCGAGGATCCGGTCGAGTACCGGCTCGAGGGCATCAGCCAGATGCAGGTCAATGTGAAGCGCGGCGTCACCTTCGCGGCCGGCCTGCGCAGCCTGCTGCGGCAGGACCCCGACGTCATCCTCGTCGGCGAGGTGCGCGACCACGAGACCGCCCAGCTCGCCGTCCAGGCGTCGCTCACCGGCCACCTCGTGCTCGCCACACTGCACACCAACGACGCGCCCAGCGCCATCCCGCGATTGCTGGACATCGGCATCGAGCCCTTCCTGGTGACCAGCTCGCTGCTGGGCGTCATGGCCCAGCGGCTGGTCCGCCGCCTGGCGACCGAGGAAGAACAGGCCGAGACCGGCCAACGCTACAAGGGCCGCATGGGCGTCTACGAGCTCATGCGCATGAACGACGAGCTGCGCACGCTGACCGCCCAGCGGGCCGACGGCGTGTTACTGATGGAGGCCGCCAAGCGGGCGGGCTTTAAGCCGATGATAGAGGACGCCAAGATGAAGGCCGCCAAGGGCATGACCGACGAGGCCGAGATCAAACGCGTCCTCGCATAAGCGCCTCGACGAGGGGAGCCGCGATGCGACACCTGCTGATCGGACTATTCGGTCTGCTCGTTCTGGCGACACACGCACCGGCCCAACAAGAACCGGGTTCCGCCGGCAACGACCCGGTCTATACCCAGGACTCGATCAACCCGATGCTCGGGGCACTCGAGCCCGCTCCGACGCTTCAGACGCCCCAGGCCGCACTAGAGTTCTACCTGGACGCGGGCGGCGACGATGAGTTCGACCGCGCGGCCCACGTGCTGAACCTCCGGCTCATGCCCGATGTCTCGGCCGAGCGCGCCGCCACCCTTGCCAGGCGGCTGTACTTCGTGATCGATCAGGAGCTCTGGATCGATTGGGAAACGCTGCCCGATCGTCCCGACGGCATGGATGACAGTGCGCCGCTGAACGGTTCGAGCCCACTCATCGGCCAGCCGCGCAAGAGCCTCCGCGTGGGCGCCATCCGTATCGGCGATCGCGACGCGACCATCCGCCTGCAGCGCGTGACCACGGGCAAGCCCGGCGACACGCCCAGGTGGCTCATCTCACCCTTCACCGTGGCCAGCATCGACGCGATGTACCAGGCCCATGGCCCGGGCTGGCTCGATGAGCGGATGCCCGAGTGGGCGCGTGTGCGTGCGTTCGGCGGCGTGATGATCTGGCAAATCATCGCGATGGGGCTGACCTTCCTGATCGCACCCCTCCTCGCCTGGGCCGCAACCTACGCGCTGAAGTGGACGCTCGCCCGCGTGCCCGCCCCGACGCTCGGGCTGTACGACGCGCTACGGTGGCCGGTCACGTTCTTCCTCGCATCGATCATGATCTCACTGGTCTTCAGCGCGGGCCTGTCGCTGCCAGGCAACATCGCGGCGATTATCGATCCGCTCGTGCTGCTGATGATCGCCGCCACCGGTGCCTGGATC
>JBITAF010000117.1:0-13353 GCA_044440025.1 Phycisphaerales bacterium JB060
CCCCCCACCCGTACCCCCCACAACCCACCCACCCACACCCGTGGTCCCATGCCCCGCCGGCGGACCCCCTCATGGGGGGCCGGGCGGCCTTCTCCAACGGGTAGCCCTACCCTTGCGGCCAACCGTAACTCGAGCAAACCGATAGCCGCCAAGGAGCCACACCCATGGAAACCACCCTCATCATCCTCAAGCCCGACGCCGTCCAGCGGGGTCTGATGGGCCGCATCATCAGCCGCTTCGAGGACAAGGGCCTCCAGGTCGTCGGCTGCAAGCTCATGAAGATCAGCCCCGAGCTGGCCGCCGAGCACTACAAGGACCACAAGGGCAAGCCCTTCTACGACGGTCTGGTCCGCTTCATGACCGGCGCCCCCGTGCTCGTCATGGCCGTCCGCGGCATCGGCGCCATCGCCATCAGCCGCAAGATGATGGGCGCGACCTTCGGCTCCAAGGCCGAGAGCGGGACCATCCGAGGCGACTTCGGCGTCTCGAACAGTTTTAATCTCATCCACGGCAGCGACAGCCCCGAGGCCGCGAAGCACGAGCTGGGCCTCTTCTTCAAGGACGGCGAGGTCCTCGACTACGAGCGCGCCATGAGCCAGTGGGTGTACGACTATTCGAGCGGGTCGCCGGAGTAGGCCTGCCCTCAAGCGGGCAAAGGCCCCTCTTCGAAAGACCGAGAGGCAGCGTGCCGGACGGTACCGTGAGCGTTCTGCTCAACCAGACCGTCCAGGGCGAGGCCGGCGCGTTCGATCCCAAGGTGAGCTACGACGCGGGCCAGTTGGTCTTCTCCGTGGCGATCAACGATCCGGACGACAACAGCGACCTGGACGTCGTGGGCGACTTCACCCTCTTCGACCTCGTTGCCTTCCAGAACGCCTTCGCCGCCGGCTGCCCGTAGCGAGCAATCACCTCACGCCGGCGCCGCCGCGTCCTTCACCCGCACCTCGATCTCGGGCAGAAGCTTCGGATCCTGGCCTTCGCCACCCTCGGGGACTTCCTCGGCGGCAATCTGCTCAGCGACCTCGCGGCGGTGCACATCGATTGACCTGGGAAAGTCGAAGGCGAGACGGATCCGATCACCCTTGATCGATGCGATCCGGACGATGCCAAGCGGGTTGCGCGGGTCGCCGACGACGACTTCCTCGCCCTCACGACGGGTTATGACCAGCATGTTCCACCACCATGTGTGTGCTGCGGCCCCACCATGGGCCGCCCCTCTCTCAAGATGCCCCACCGCTCCCGCTCCGTAGGGAGCCACCACAAACCAGTGTAACCGACAGGGGCTAGAAAAGCACGAAAATACGCCCATTGCCACCACTCCGCCACCGATAACACGTAAAACCCGCCAGGTTGCGGGTCGCGCGAAGAACTTGCCGCTCTCCGCTGTGAATCTGGGCAAGATCCCGGGCGCCATCCGTGCCGACATTTCATGCTCGCACGCGCCTGAAGTGCGGCCGAAGAGCCGCTTTGGAGCAAATCAAGCAAGGCCTAATCAACCGCTTGGACCGACCGGACCTCGGGTACGTGCTCTCGGAGGTTGCGCTCCAGGCCTACCTGGAGCGTTAGGCTGCTGCTTGGGCACCCCACGCAGGCCCCATGGAGGCGGATCCGTACCACGCCCTCGCCCGTGAACTCGACAAACTCAACGTCTCCCCCATCGGCCTGGATGCTTGGCCGGATCTGCTCGATGACCTGCTGCACCCGCTGCTCGGCGGTGCCAGAGAGCGCATCACCATCCCGGGCGGCCGGGGCTGGCGTCTGGTCGGCCTGGGGCAGGCGGTGTTCCTTGGTCACGAGGGGGCGTCCTTCCGGTGGGGGTCGGTCGGGGCTGAGATCGCCGCTCGGATCGACGATGTGGGACGATCGGCGCTGGCCACCCGATAGTATTGCGCTATGCAGCGAGTTGCACCAAGCCGTTTCTTCTTTCTGGTGTTCCTGACCTCCATGGTGGCCCTCACGCTGGCCCCGATGGGTTGTGCTGGCCGGACCCAGCGTCTGAGCGGCGATCCGCTAACGGACTTCCAGAATCCAGAGCTTCGCACGCCCCAGCGCATCGTCGCGATGGAGGCGGCATGGGAGGATCCCCAGGTCGATCGCGCCGACCTGCGCGGGCCGTTGAAGGGGCTGGTGTGGAGCGAGCAGACCGATCGCGAGTTGAGGCTGCGAGCGACCGATCTGCTCATGAGCGACGATTCGTGGTCGGGGCTTCGAGACTCCCAGAACCTGATCCGCTCGCGCGTGCCCACCGAGAAGGACTACGAGGTAATCCGCCGGATGGGCCGTCAGGCCGTGGCCCGTGGCTGGCAGGACCTGACCCCCGCCTTTGTGCGCTCCTACGCCATTGAGGATGCCAACATCCCCGACGACACGCGGGTCGAGCGAGTCATCATCGAGTCACTCAACCCTGAGCAATCCCTCGAACTGATCGCAACGAAGGTTTTCCTGAATCCCGGCCAGGGCACGCTTGGGACGCCGGGCACTGGCAGTGTGATCGATCTGGACGCTCGGGCCCGTGAGGCCGCCTGGGACCTGCTCGCCCGGCTGGATCCCAGCGGCGAGGCCCGCCGGCAGGTGCTGCGGCGCGACGACCTGCCCACCGACGAGCAGGGTGCCCGCGTGCTGCGCACGATCCGCCGTGGGATGAACGATCTGGGTGTGGTGCCCCGCAACGGCGAGGAGCTCCGCTGGCTCATGGCCCTGGCCGATGATGATTCCAGCCAATGGTGGCAGCAGACCACCGAGGCAATCGGGCAGCTCTCCGACGAGCAGGCCAAGGGCCTGAAGCTTCGCAACCTCGAGGCCGTCCGCTGGGCCTCGCTGTACCGGGAGCCTTGGATGCGTGACGACCGCGCCCAACTGGAGGGCCGCCTGCGTGCGCGGATCGGCGACCGTGAAACCACGCCCAGACGGGCCGACTCGGATGAGCTCCGCGGCGTGCCGCAGCTGCTCACCGAGGCGTCGCCGCGTCTGAGCTGGGGCGACATCATGGGCATGCTCGCCGTCGATGTGGCCTTGCACGACCCGGGCGTGATGCGGCGCATGTTCGAACAGGTGGAAATGGACCGGGCCGATGAGTCCACCGAATACGGCGGGCTGTTGTTTGTGGACGGCTCGGGCCGGTTCGTGGCCCAGATGTATCCCCCGCGCCCCCAGCACCGCAAGGGCGACGACCAGTTCGTGGCCTCCTCTGACATGATCGAGCAGAGCGTGCGGGCCCTGGCGATGTACCACTTCCACGCCATGCGAGCCCGGAACAGCAGGTTCGCCGGCCCGAGCGTGGAGGACTTCGCCCAGGCCCGGGCACAGGGGCGACTTGGCGTGGTCATCACCTCGATCAACAACGACGAACTGAATGTCGACGCCTACACAGATGCGCCCGCAAGCGTCGATCTTGGCGCCTTGCCGCGGGTTCGCGCGTTCATGAATGGCAACTGAGCGGCCCGCCACGTGCCCAGCATCCACGTCCTGGTCATCCTTGTTGGTCTGCTGCTCGGGCGAGACCTGGCACAGGCACGTGGCATGGCCGACGACGCGCCCGCGTGGCAGTTCGTCGTCGCCATCGCATGGACGGCGGCGGTTGCTGGCGTCGCCATGGTGGCGTTGCCGGCGTGCGCCCGGGCGGCGGCCTACCGGGGCTCGTGGCGGCTCCTCCAGCATGGGCTCGGGCTCGCGCAGAAGCTGCGGTGGCTCGTGGTGCTGCCGTTCGCGGCGTGGAGCATCAGCGTTGACGGCGTAGGAGCCGTCGAGGCGTTGATCGGCCCGTGGGTCGGCCTGGACGAGGCGCTTGCCGCCACGCCGCCCGTGCTGGCGCTGCTGGCCATCACCTGGGCAGAGCACCCGCTGCACGACCGCATGAGGCAAGCAATGCTGGTACGCCAGCTCGACCGCGGTGGGGCCGTCGAACTCGCACCCACACGCTTGGAAGCAACCGTGGGCCGCGCACGAGCCATGCTCGCCATGCCGCTGGTGCCCGTGCTGCTCGTCGTGTGCTGGCACGAGACGGTCGAAGTCATGCTCGGCGGGCGGGCACCGTGGATCTGGCGGGCCATCGATATCGCCGGCACGATCGCGATCGTGTGCATCGCACCGGCCATCGTCGTACGCGTGCTCGGAACCACACCCCTTCGGTCCGGTGGGTTTGGCGAGCGGATCGACGAGCTGTGCCGTGATATGGGCGCACGCGTCACCGGGGTTCGCGTGTGGTCGCATCCGTCGGCCAACGCCGCGGTGCTCGGCTTGCTCCCCTGGGCCCGGTACATGCTGGTGACCGAGCCACTGCTGGACGGCATGCCGCGGCACGAGCTGGACGCAGTCGTGGCCCACGAACTGGCCCACGTGCGGCAGCACCACGTGCTATGGATCGTTCTGGCGATGCTGGGCATCGTCATGACGCTCGGGCTTCTTGAGCCGATCATCGGCGCGGCCGCGCGCTCGGTTTGCGTCGGCGCGGGGCTGGCGGGTTTTCTGGCGCTGGTGATCGTGGTCGTGGTGGCGGTGCTGGCCTTCGGCATGGTCAGCCGCCTGATCGAGCGGCACGCCGACGCGCGAGCCGCGGTGGTGGTCGGCGCCCATCGCGCCATCGACGAAGGCGAGGATGAGGGTGAGGACGACGACCGCGTGCATCCCTCCGGCCCCCAGACCATGGCTGCCGCCCTGGATCGGGTGTGCGCGCTCAACGGTGTCGATCCGAATCGCTGGGGCTTCCGGCACGGCTCGGTCCGCCAGCGCCAACGGGCGCTCGCAGGCCTTGTCGGCGCCAGAGCGGATCGACTCCCCGTCGACCGGGCCGTCGGCAAGCTGCGATTGGCTACGCTGCTGACGCTGACCGCCGCCGGCTCGCTGACGCTCCTGGGGCTGTGGCGCGGTTGGTTCTACGTGTAACAACGGTTCGCTAGTGGATGGAGGGCGCATGCGATTCACCAAGATGCACGGCTTGGGTAACGACTACGTGTACTTCGACGCGCTGGCTGATCCCGAGCTCGAGTCACTCGACTGGCCGCGGCTGGCCGTGCAGATCAGTCACCGCAACACCGGCGTGGGAGGGGACGGCGTCATTCTGATCTGCCCGCCACGGGGCGAGACCGCGCACGCTCGTATGCGCACGTTCAACGCCGACGGCAGCGAGTCTGGCGCCTGCGGGAACGGCACACGGTGCGTGGCCCGGTATCTACGCGATCGGGCTGGTATCGACGCCCCCGTGCTTCACGTAGAGTCCGGCGAGCGAGTGCTCCGATGCGAACCGATGGCCAACGGGTGGGTCCGGGTGGCCATGGGGGTTCCCGGCCTGGCTCTTGAAGACTGCCATATCGACCAAGCCCAACTGGCCGCCCGCAACCCGCTCACGATCACGCTCGGCGATCAGTTGCTGCATTTCGCGTCGGTTTCTATGGGCAATCCTCACGCCGTGGTGTTCGTCCATGACAACCCCTGGCTCATGGGTGATCTCACCGCACGGTGTACCGAACTCGGGCCTGGGATCGAGCGGCATCGGGCATTCCGCCAGCGCGTCAACGCCCATCTCGTACGGATTGACTCGCCTGCAGCCGCCACCGTGTACACCTGGGAGCGCGGCGCCGGTCCCACGCAGGCCTGCGGTACCGGCGCGTGCGCCGTCCACGTCGCCGCCGCTCGG
The DNA here is from genome assembly GCA_044440025.1 of Phycisphaerales bacterium JB060. Lineage (GTDB taxonomy): Bacteria > Planctomycetota > Phycisphaerae > Phycisphaerales > UBA1924 > JAHCJI01. Next base: position 5,633 of record JBITAF010000117.1, read on the forward strand.
GCCGGCCTGCTGGGCGAGGAGGCCACGCTTACGCTCCCGGGCGGAGACCTTCGCATCTCGTGGCGGCCGGTCGAGCAAGGCGGCGACGGTATCGTGCGTCAGACCGGGCCGGCGGCGTTCGTGTTCGATGGACAGTGGGCCGCTGCGAGAGAGGGGATCACGGCTTGAAGCTTGAACTTACCAGTGAGGAGCGTCTGGCCTGCGACATCATCGAGTCCAAGGCGGGTTTTCTGCTCGAGGATCTGAAGAAACACGTCGAGACCCCAACCGGCCCGGGTGGGGGCGACGGCATCAAGGCTTCGCGTGCGATCTTCACCGAACGCATGCGAAGACTTGGCGCCAGCGATTCGCTCATCGAGGGCCAGCCAAGGCCAGACTGGCTCCGCGGGAGCGCCGCCGACGGGGTGCCCCCGACCGCGGTGCTGGGTCGCCTGCGTCCGGGCATGGGCCGCGTCCTCATCGCCGGGCACCTGGACACCGTCCATCCCGCCGACGGCCCTTTCCGGGAACTCTCGATAGCCGCTGATGGCAGGACCGCAGTGGGGCCAGGCTGTGTGGACATGAAGGGCGGCCTTGTCATCGCCGCCTGCGCGCTCGAGAGCCTCGAGGAGGCCGGGGTGCCTGCAAGCTGGACCTACATGCTCAACGCCGACGAGGAGACCGGCAGCTACCACAGCGAGGCGGCGCTCCGAGAGCAGGCCCAGAAGCACGACTTCGGCATCGCGCTCGAACCGGCCCTGCCCGGCGGCGAACTGGCCATCGAGCGCATGGGCAGCGGCCAGTTCATGATCGAGGCCATCGGCCGATCGTCGCACGTAGGCCGGGACTTTCGCGGCGGGGTGAGCGCCGTGGTCGCATTGGCCCGAGCCATCTCGGCCGTGGGTGATCTCGCCGACCCCACCCAGGAGCGATCGTTCATCATGAGCATCGGGCCGCTGGAGGGCGGAACCGCGACCAACGCCGTGCCCGACCATGCCGCCGCGTGGGGCAACGCTCGATACCAGAACGCCGAGATGGCCCAGCGAATGGGCGAGGCCCTCGACGCCCTGGCCACGGCCAACACAGTGTGCGAGGGTTCCAATGCCGCCGTCATCGTTCGGCGATCATTCAACCGTCCCGCCAAGCCGTTGATCCCCCAGACCGAAGCCCTTGGCCTGCGGGCGCGGGCGGTGGCCGAGACGCTGGGCCAGAGCCTGCCCTTCGCCAGCACGGGCGGCGTGTGCGACGGCAACATCCTCCAGGATGCCGGCCTGCCCACGATCGATACGCTGGGCGTGCGTGGCGGGGGGTTGCACACGCCCACGGAATGGATCGAACTGGCCAGCCTCGTCGAGCGATGCCAGCTTCTCGCGGTGCTGATCGCCCGCCTGAGCCGGTCTGGCCCGAAATGAACATTGGCCCCGGACTTGCGAACAGGTCCGGAGCCAATGAATGAGTCATCCGATTCAAATCACGGTTGCGGATATCAGCAGCCGGCGTCGAACTCGTTGGAGAAGGTGAGGAAGTCGAACAGGGTCAGGCTGCCGTCGCCGTCGAAGTCGGCGGTCAGGTCGCCCGAGTCGAACAGGTTGGAGAAGGTGAGGAAGTCAAACAGGGTCAGCTCGCCATCACCGTCGAGATCGACGCGGCAGCCGCCACCGCCACAGTCGCCGGCGATCTCCCAGAAGTTGACGAAGTCAATGTCGGTCGGATCGGCAGCGCCAGTGTCTTCACCACCTTGGTTCATCGCGATGGCGTAGGTGCAGTCCCCCTCGGTGTGGATATCCAGACCGCCGGGAATGTGGTAAACGATCGTCGACGAGGGGGACGAGCCCTCCGTGTCAAACTCGCGACCGGTCAGAGCCCGCGTGGCGGGATCCCACTCCACAAGGCGTGTGTTGGGAGCCGTGGTGCCAAGGGCCGTGTCGATATAGGCGTTGAACCAGACCGTGCCGTTCACCGGGTCGAACGCGGCGCCGTACGCCGACGGCGTGGCGGCGGCCAGGTCGATCAGGAAGCCATCACGGTCGAGGAACTCGATGGTTCCACTGAAGTCCTTGGTGTAGAACACCTCGTTGTTGGGATCCCATGCCAGAGCGCGAACGGTGCCCAGCGAGCCGGACGCGATGATCTGCGAGGCGCCCAGGTCCAGGCGCTGGGTGCCCGGGTCGAACACGTACTCGCAAAGCTCGCCGCTCTCGGCGCCGAAGAAAAGACGGTTCTCGCTCTCGATCGCTGCCCCGTCACGCTGGCCCCACATGGGCGAGTTGGTCAACTGGAGGTAGCTCTCTACCAGGTTCCAGTCTGAGTCGTACTGGTTGAGCACCTGGGTGCCGGTGGCAAAGTCGCCGTTGTGGGTCACCCAGTAATACCCGAACGCGAACTCGACGCCAAGGTTGCCGGTATCGCCGGTCAGAACGCTGATGTTCTCAGGCGTGAACAGGGCGTCGCCCAGCGCCAGCCAGCCGGCGCGATCGGACGGAGCGGCTTCCTCGGACAGCGTGACGCCATCGGTGTGCTGAGCGAAAGCCAGGCCGCTGGCAGCCAGCAGCGCGAAAACGGAAACGGTGGAAGCGATGCGATCCATATCACCTCTCCTTAGGCTTGTTCTCAAAAGCCAATACGACGGATGCCTCGGTCGCCAGAATGGCCAGACCGGACCCCCGTGTTGCGACCAGTCGCCAGCTCCACCCCTTGGAAGCTGCGCGCGGCCGCTCATCCGCCATAGGTATACCCGATCCGGGCGAGGGATGGAAGCCAATTTTGGGCTTCAGCACAACTTTTTTCTTGTGGATTCCTGCCCGCGGGCCCGCTCAGCCGCACCCGCTCTCGAACGCTCCCTGGAACGCCAGGAAGTCGAAGATCGTCAGGGCGCCATCGCCGTCGAAGTCCGCTTGCGGGTCGCCGGCCGCGAACAGGGTCTGGAAGGCCAGGAAGTCGAACACCGTCAGTTCGCCATCCCCATCCAGGTCTGCTCGGCAGCCCAGGGCCAGCACCGCATCGACCGCCGCCGCGGCATCAGGGAATGACCCGATATGCCCGCCCGCCCCCTGTGGCCGGCCGGTGTCGATGAGCAACTGGCGAAGGTCCTCGGGCGCCAGGGGGCCCCCGCCGGCCGCCTGAGCGATGCCCTGGAGCGAGGCGGCCAGCCCCGCGATGAACGGTGAGGCCGAGCTCGTCCCGCTGAACAGGTCGGTGTAGCTCTGGTCGCGGTCGCCCCCCACGATGGCAAAGTGGCCATAGCCGGCCGTGAAGACGTTCTGGCCCCAGCCCTGGACGTCCACGCGGGATCCGAACGTGCTGTATCCGAGCTTGTCGTGCCCCACGCTCGAGGAACCGGCGCCGACGATGATCGCCCCGCTGTCGCCCCAGCTGCGGTACTCGGCGTAGGCGGGCGAGTCCAGGTCCTGGTTGCCGTTGCCCGCCGCCGCCACCACCACGACCCCGCGGTCCACGCCCATGCGGACGAGCTGCCAGACGGACGGGTAGACCTCGGCCGGCGCGTAGTCGCCGCCCGGCCCGCGGGCCTGCATCTCCAGCAGCACGACGTCGCCCTCGGCCATGGTCGCGATGGCGTTGGTGATCGACCCGATGCGCCGGTAGCCCTCGCCCAGCGACGCCTCGGGGAAGAACCACGCCTCGGCCGCGGGCGCGATGCCGCGGACGCCGTAGCCGTTGTCGCCGCCGATCAGCTGGCCCAGCACGGCCGTCCCGTGCTCGTGATAGCCAAAGGCGATCGACTGGGGATCGGGCTCCTGCCCGGGCTCGGGGATCACGTCGCACAGGTCCTCGTGCTCGGGCCGGTACCAGTACTCGCAGTCGGCGATGCGCCCGCCCGCGCCATCGCCGCCGGGCTGGGCCCAGGCCGCCGCCATGCCCAGGCCCGGGTCATCCCCAAGCCAGTCTTGGAACTGGGCCATCTGCGGCGTGATCGGCAGCGTGTCGGTGCAGGCGTTCGGGCCCGCGGGCGGCTGGGGCCACAGCTCCTCGTAGTAGGCGTACTCGACCAGGTCGCTGGTGTGCAGGGCTCGGGCGATCGCCTCCACGTCGCCATCGGCCGCCCGCACGGCCATGATCGCCCCCAGGTCGGGCTGGGCCCGGCCGCTCCGGGCCGCCGCGTCGGCGAGCATGTGCTGCAACTGGGCCTCGGTCAGCTCGATCACCGGCTCGAAGCGCACCGGCGCGTCGCCGGCGCTCGTGGCCGCCAGCGTGTCGACGAGCGGGGCCAGATCGACCCCGCGCGTGCTCGTGAGCGTGCCATCGCGCATCGCCCGCGCGCCCACGTGGTCGTGGAACTTCACCACCAGCCGGTGCGGGTACGCCGGCCGCTGGGCCAGTTCGGCCTTGGCCAGGGGCTGGCGGGGGGCACGCTGGGGCGCCGCGCTGGCGGTCGCCGCCAGGGCGCACGAGAGAAGCAGGACGAGGCGGCGCGATCGGGGCATGGTGGCCTCCTGGGTGTTGGGGGGCGCTTGGGTGGGCCCGGTGGGCCGCGGGGTGTCGGGCGATAAGCGGGGATCGCCCCAGGGGCGGCGGCGCCGGCCGATTCGAGGCCGGATCATTCCTACCGTCTGGGTTCCCGTTACGGCCGCCCGCACCGGCCGGTTTCCCCTTCTCCCACCGGTCCGGTCGCCAGGCATGAACCCGACACGCTCCAGCACGCTCGCCCGCATCGCCGGGGCCCTCGACTGGCGCAACGCCACGGGCGTGGTGGACATCCTGCGAGCGCCGCCCGACCAGCCCCGTGGCCTGGACGACCAGGGCCGCCTGCGCTCGGGCCGGCTCAAGGGCCTGAGCATGACCATGGCCATCTGGGTCCTCTCCTGGCCCATCCTGGTCGAGAGCGCCCTGAACGCCCTGGTGGGCCTCACCGACACCGTGCTGGCCAGCCAGATCGGCGTGGGGAGCGAGGACGGCCTGGGAACCCTGGGCGTCTCGGCGGTCGACGCCGTCGACGCCATCAGCGCGGCCAGCTACATCATGTGGTTCATCGGCCTGACCTTCATGGCCCTGGGCATGGGCGCCACCAGCCTCATCAGCCGGTCGGTCGGCCGGGGCCGCATGGGCGTGGCGGGCGCGGCGATGGCCCAGTGCCTGCTGCTGGGCGTCATCCTGGCGACCGCCGTGGGCGGGCTGGTCGCGGTCAGCACGACCTGGATCCCCGGCTTCATGGACCTCAGCGACGCGGGGACAAAAGCCTTCCGGTACTACATGCTCGTCATCGCCGCGGGCACGCCGCTGGCCGGGCTGCTCTTCGGCGGCATCGCGTGCCTGCGCGGCGCGGGCGACTCGGTGCGCCCCCTCTGGGCCATGATCGCGCGCAACGTCGTGAACATCCTGGTCAGCTTCGCGCTCAGCGGCATCGACCTGCCCTTCCTGGCCAACCCATTCTCGTTCGACATGGGCATCGTGGGCATCGCCATCGGCACGGTCGCCGGCGACGCGGTCGGGGCGCTGCTGATCCTCGGCTTCTGCTTCGCGGGCGCCTCGGGCGTCAAGCTGCGCGTGCGCCGGCTGCGCCCCCACTGGCACACCATCCGCCGGCTCGTGCGCCTCGGCCTGCCCAACTACTTCGAGACCCTGGGCATGTGGGTGGGCAACTTCGCCATCGTCTTCTTCGTCGCGCACCTGGCGGCCAAGGACGCCATGCAAACGCTCGCCCAGTCCACCCCCGGACAGTCCGCCGGCCTGCTGGGCTCGCACATGTGGGCCATCCGCATCGAATCCTTGAGCTTCCTGCCCGGCTTCGCCATGGGCATCGCCGCGGCCACGCTGGCGGGCCAGTACCTGGGCGCCGGCAGCCCGCGGCACGCCATCCGCGGCGTGCTGATCTGCGCGGGGCTCGCCTCGCTGCTCATGGGCTCTCTCGGCGTCCTCATGTTCCTCTTCCCCACGCACATCACCAACGCCCTGACGCCCGTGCCCGAGCACCGCGAGGTCGTGCCCACGCTGCTGATGATCTGCGGCGTGGTGCAGGTTCCCTTCGCGCTGGCCATCGTCTTCCGCCAGGCGCTCCGCGGCGTGGGCGATGTCCGCGTGGTCATGGGCCTGACCTGGTTCACAACGTATGGCGTCCGCCTGCCCGCGGCCTACCTGGCCAGCGGCGTGCGGCTGCCCTTGCCCGACTTCCTGGGCGGCGGCGAGCTCCCGAATCCCCTGGGCGAGCTGATGAACTGGGAGCCCAGCCTCGCCCGCATGTGGCTTGCCATGTGCGGCGAACTGGTCGTCCGCGGCATCGTCTTCGCCGTGCGCTTCGGGCAGGGCACGTGGACGAAGATCCGGGTGTGAGCGGGCGCCGGGGCGGCCCTACGGGCAGCCGGCGTCGAAGGCGTTCTGGAAGGCAATGAAGTCGAACAGCGTCAACGCGCCGTCGCCGTCGAAGTCGGCGCGCGGGTCGCCGGCGTCGAAGAGGTTCTGGAAGGCGAGGAAGTCGAAGATGGTGAGCTGGCCGTCGCCGTCCAGGTCGGCCCGGCACGGGGCGCTGACGCAGGTGTTCAGGAAGGCCGTGATGGCTTGCGGGCCCCGGGTCGTGAGGACGACCAGGTCCCTCGCCGTGTCGCCGTTGGCATCGACCGCGGCGATGTCGACGGGGCTGCGGTCGGTGGCGAAGCGAGCCTGCTGGGCGAACGTGCCGTCGCCCACGCCCACCAGCAGGCTCAGGTCGTCGCCGAAGACGTTGGCGACGGCGATGTCCAGCACGACGTCGCCGGTGAAGTCGGCCACGTGCGCGTGCCGCGGCCGCTCGCCCACGGCGTAGTGCGCTGGCGGTTGGTACTCCAGGCCATCGATGCCAAGCAGGACCGACACGACCTCGCCGTCGGCGAAGCTGGCCACCACGATGTCCATCACGCCGTCGGCGTCCACGTCGGCCAGGGCGGGGCGATGCGGGTCGGGGCCGGCGGCGAAGCGTCGCTCGGGGAAGAACCCGCCCGCGCCGTCGCCTTTGATCACCCCGACCGCACCCAGGCCGCGCACGCCCACGAGCAGATCGAGATTCCCGTCCGCGTCGGCGTCGCCCACGGTGAAGAAGCTGGGCACCGGGCCGGTGGGCAGGGGCGTCGCTGGGGCGAAGCTCCCGTCGCCATTGCCCCCAGCCACGAGAAGCCGGGCGTTGGCGAGATCGCTGGCCACCAGGTCCAGGTTGCCGTCGCCATCGAGGTCGGCCAGGGCGGTCTGGAAGCAACGCTCGATGCCCAGCGGCACGCGGTGGATGGGCAGGCCGAAGGTTCCGTCGCCGCCCCCCAGCAGCACCACCACGTCGTCGGGTCCGTCCAGGTCGCCGCAGGCCAGGTCGATCGCGCCGTCGTTGTTCACGTCGCCCACCGAGAGCCCCGCGGGCGTGGACAGGACCAGGGGGTAGCTGCGGGCCGGCGCGAAGCCGCCGGCCCCATCGCCCAGCAGCACGCTCACGAAGCCCACGCCCATGCCGTCCTCGATGGCCACGTCGGCGAATCCGTCGCCGTTGAAGTCGGCGGTGACGATCGTGGAGGCCAGTTCCGATGGAGCGGGCGAGCCCGTGGCGGCGGCGAAGAGCTCGGCCGGGTCGCAGTCCTGGGCGAGCAGTGGCAGGGCGAGCGGGGCGGCAACGGCCAGCACGGCCACGACAACGCGCAATGGGGGCATCGGGACCCTCCTCTGGCGGCCAGCATACCCGAAAACGCGGCCCGATGCAAGGGCTGCTTGGGCCCGCCCGAGCCCGCGATGGGGCCCGGCCGCGCCTTGATCGGCCCCGGCCGCGTCGCCGC
>JBITAF010000118.1:0-21592 GCA_044440025.1 Phycisphaerales bacterium JB060
CCCCACACAACCCCCCATCCCAGCACGGCATCGGGCCCGTCCGGAAACCGCGGCCGGCCCGGGCGGATCAGGGGGGCCCGGGTCGACGCCGGGCGGCCAGCACGCCTAGGCCCAGAACCAGAACCAGGACCAGGAACAGACCGGGGGCGGGGGTGGGGGTCACCGACTCGATCCGCGGCGGGTCGGGGGCGACGGCCATCAAGCCGGCCGGGCCTCAGCCCACGGCGCTACCCCTGCGGGCCCCGGCCCTTCTCCAGGCCCTCACGCAGCGAGCGGAGCTGCCCGGTCATCTCGCTCATCTGACGCTCCATGATCGCCAGCTGGGCCTCGACCCCATGGCCCCGGCCGCGCTCTTCCAGCGCGTGGCGGGCGTTCTCGGCCTGGGCCTCGGTCATCGAGCTGATCACCACGCCGATGAAGAGGTTCAGCACGATCATCGTGCCGATGATCACGAAGCTCACGAAGTACAGCGCCGCCACGATGGGCATGGGCTCGGGCCGGGCGTCGGGGTAGCGCTCGATGCCAGGCGGGGGATACTGGGCCGACCCCAGGCTCTGGGTGTAGTACAGGTCGGTCCAGTCCTCGAGCGTCACGGTCCGCAGCAGGCTGAACATGCTGTCCTGGAGCGTGCCGAAGTGGACCGGGTCGTTCGTGCCGAACAGCACCGTGCCCATGACGGCGTACACGTAGAACAGCAGCACCAGCAGCAGCGTGACGTAGATGATCGAGGGGATGGCGTGCAGCAGGGCCATCACAAGCACCCGCAGCCTGGGCACCACCGTGATGAGCCGCAGCACACGCAGCACGCGGGCCAGCCGCAGCACCGCCGCGTAGGGCCCGCCCAGTGGCAGCAGGCACACGGCCACGATGACAAAGTCGAAGACGTTCCAGCCACTGAGGAAGAAACGCCATGGCCTGGGCCAGTGGGCGCCGATCCTGATCGCGATCTCCACCACGAAGATGCCGATGATCAGCTTGTCCAGACCGAGCAGGAGCGTCCCGATGCGCTCCATGACGACCGGGTAGGTCTCCAGGCCGACGTTGACCGCCGCCACGAGAATGACGCCCACGATGATGGCCTGGAACCACCCCGCGTCCGCGATGCCGCGGAGCCGGTGGACCATCGAGCCCGGCGCGGGCGTGCCAGAGTACGGTTCGGCTGTGTCCATGGCGCTACCCGATCCGAGGATCCACCCACCGGTACAGCACGTCCACCGCCAGGTTGAACAGCACCAGCATCGTCGCGAACACGAGCACCACGCCGATGATCAGGAACAGGTCCTTGTTCTGCACGCCGTTGACGAAGTGCTGGCCCATGCCCGGCACGTTGAACACGCGCTCGACGATGAACGAGCCGGTCATCGCCAGCGCGGCCGCCGGGCCCAGGTAGCTGAGCACGGGCAGGAACGCGTTCTTCAGGGCGTGCCGCAGCAGCACCAGGTGCTCGCTCACGCCCTTGGCCCGGGCCGTGCGCACGTAGTCGGTCGCCAGGGCGTCGATCATCCCCATCCGCGTCAGCCGGGCGATGTACGCCGCGAACGGCAGGCTGAGGGTGATGGCCGGCAGCAGCATGTCCTGCGGCCCGGCGCTCGAGCCCACCTCGCCGATGCCAAGCCACACCGGGAAGACCAGCAGCAGCACCGTGCCGATCACGAAGCTTGGCAGGCTGATGCCGATCAGCGCCACCACCAGCGTGCCAAGATCGACCAGCGAGTTGGGCTTCACCGCCCCGGCGATGCCCGCCACCACGCCCACCCCCAGCGCGATCAGGATCGCGATGGCCCCCAGCGTGATCGACACCGGCAGCGAGTCGCGCACGATCTCGTTGACCGTCCAGTCCTCGTACTGCAGGCTTGGCCCGAAGTCGAACACGTACCGCCTGGGGGGCGCCTGCCCCTCGGCCGCCGCCCGCTGGCGCTCCCGCTCCAACTCGCCGCTCAGCGCATCGCTGGCGTACGCCACGCCCGTCGCGCTGGCCAGGTACGACCAGTAGAAGTTCGGGAAGCTGTCCAGGTTGTACTGGCGCTTCATCGCCTCGATGACCTCGGGCTTGGGCTGGCGGCCCTCCGGGTTCTCCAGCGGGTTGCCGGGGATCGACCACGCCAGCAGCAGCGTGAGTGTGTAGATCACCAGCACGATGATCGGAAGCTGCACCAGTCGGCGAACGATCAGTCCAAGCATGCGGTCAGTTCACTTCCGAGGGCTTGGTCCGCAGCGCGAACAGGTCCTCCCGATCCAGGATGGCCGTCTCGACACCACGCGGATCGAGCGTTGCAGTCGGCGGGGCCGGCGGCAGCAGCGGCATCGTCCGAACTTCGTCGGTCCCCTTGCCATCGCCCAAGACGTCGAACAGGTGCACGTTCTGTTCGGTCCGGGGGTGGGGGTTCAGCCCGCTGAGCTCGTCGGGGTCGAACAGGTACACCGTCATATAGTGGAACAGCGGGACCATCGGCAGGTCCTCGTCCATCGTGATCCGCTCGGCCTCGCTCAGCATCGCCATCCGCTTCTCGGGATCGAGTTCGACGGCCGCCTGGTCCAATAGCTGCTCGTACCGCGGGTTGTGGTACTTGCGGTCGTTGTTGCCGTCGTCGAAGCGGTTGATGTCCAGGAATGTCGTCGGGTCGCCGTAGTCGCCGTACCAGCCCGCCCGGCTGACCATGTACCGCTGCTCCTTGAGGTCGTCGCGGAAGACCTTGATTTCCTTCTGGGCCAGCCGCACGCTCACGCCCAGGTGCTCCTGCCAGTTCTTCATGACCACCTGGGCGATCAGGTCGTGTCCGCCGTCCTTGTTGAACAGGATCTCGATGGTGGGCAGGTCCGCGGGCGTGGCGTACCCCGCGTCACGCAGGAGCTGCCGGGCCCGCTCGATGATGGCCCGCCGCGCTTCCTCGGTCTTCGCGTCGCTGATGCAGTCCAGCCCCTCGGGGCTCTGGTACCCGCCGATCGAGCCCCTGGGGATGATCGTCCGCGCGACCGGGTTACCCAGCCGCTGCACGTCGTCGACGATGCTCTGCTTGTCCACCGTCATCGCGAACGCCCGCCGCACCCGCGCGTCGGCAAACGGATTCTTGCGGCCATCGGGCAGCGTGGGCAGGCAGTTGAAGTTATACCAGTACGTCCCGAACGCCGGCACGGCGTGGATGTCCTTGCGCGGGTCGTCGGGCAGCCGCCGATCGATCTCGAACATGTCGTGGCCCGCCGCCTTCAGCCGCTCGTACGCTTCGATGTTCTCCCGGTAGAACGCCATCTTGTCCTCGAGCATGTCCGCCCGGTACGCGGGGGTCACGTCGCTCACCCAGTCGACCACGCCCGACGTGTACGCCAGCACCGCGGCGTTGGGGTCGTTGATCGAGGGCGTGCTGATGGTCTCCAGATTCAGGGCCTCACGATTCCAGTAGTGGGGGTTCTGCTCGAAGCGCATGTCCCGCTTGAACCGCCAGCTCGTGAGCATGTAGGGCCCGTTGCTCACCAGCTCGGGCGGCTTGGTCCACCCGGTCTTGGCCTGGATGAGCCCGGTCTGGGCGTCCACGCTCTCGTACTGGCGCACCAGCGGCGGGTACACCGGGTAGAACACCGCGAAGGCCAGCAGATCCAGAAAGTACGGCGTGGGCAGCTTCAGCTTCACCCACAACGTGCGGTCATCAACCGCCTTCAACTGCACCATCTCGTCGAACTTCGCCTGGGCTTCTTCCCACAAAGCCTCGGCCGCCAGCCGTCGCTCCTCGCCGGTCAGGGGGCTCTCGGCGAACGCATCGAGCTGGTCCTGCCGCCAATCGGCGAACGCGGTAGCCCCGTCGATGAGCTGGAACAGTTTGGTGTAGTCCGCCGCGGTGTCGGGCAGGATCGCCCGCCTCCAGCTGTACACGAAGTCGCGAGCCTTCACCGGCTCGCCGTTGCTCCACCTGGCATCCTCGCGGATATGGAAGGTGTACTCCAGCCCGTCGGGGCTCAACTCCCAACGCTCGGCCGTCGCGGGGATGATGGCGTAGTCGTGCGTGAACACGTCGTTGGCCACCAGCCCCTCGAACAGGACCCGCGCCACGCGCAGATCCTGCATCCAGCTCATCTTCTGCAGGTCCAGGGTGTTCACGTCGCCCCGGTTCACGAAGGCGAAGTCGGCGCGCGGCATCGGGCGGTCGGTCACCAGCGTGGCGGCCACCACTAGAACCAGCAGGATCACCGGTGCGAGGATCTTCAGCATCGAGCAGTGTACGACGCCCGGACCTGCCCGGGGGGCAGTCCCCGCTCAGTTGTCCAGGTTGAAACGATCCCGGGGCAGGCGGAACTCCGAGTCAAGCAGGCGGATCAGGTCGTTGGTCGCACGCTGGTAACCGTTGCCGCCATCCTGTGGAGCGTTGTTGAAGTTGCTCTCCAGGTTCAGAGCTCCCAGCCGATCCTGCACGTCACGGCTCAGCGAGAGCAGGGTGGGCATGGTTCCGGCCAGACGCAGCGCCGTGGCCACTGTCCGACGCACCGACTCCTCTCCAGCGCCGCCCAGGGCGCCCGCACGCTCGGCTCGTACAAACCGGAAGCCCAGCGCGGCCGACCGCCCCATCATCTCCATCACGGCGTTGCGCCACTCGTTGCCGATGTTGCCCCGCCGCTGGGTAATCTGCGTGCGGATATCTCCCATCGCCCGCAGCAGCGGCCGCACCCGGTCGCCCAGGTTCTCATCGATGGCCAGCGTGTTCAGCCGCCCACCCACGGCAAGGGTCAGTTGGAGGCCCGACCGGGCGCCCAGCCCAGCGATGGCCGCCTCGGGCACCGACATCGCCTCAATCAAGGACTTCACAGACGCGTCCAGCAGGCTCTGGTTGTCGGCCGTGCTCAGGATCTCGGCCAGGGCGTCGACCGCGTCGTTGCCCACCTGCGCCTGGAAGGCCACCGGCCCGATGCCCGCCACACGGAATGCGTAGCCCAACCCAGAAACCGAGGCGAACCGAATGGCAACCTGGTCGTCCCGCACCGCCTCGGTGAGCGCCCGGACCGATCGATCGGTGCCAAGCCACCCCAAGAGCAGAGCGGCATTCACGCCACGGAACACATCCGGGCCGTCCATCGCGCTCTGCAACCCCTCGGCCAGGGCACGATCCATCGCCAGACGGAAACTCGCCGATGTCTGGGCATCCAGCAGCGGAGCCACCAGCCGCCGCCGAGCCTCGCGAGAGGCAACCGGCGCATCGCCCGAGATCATCTCCCAGTTCGAGGTCGCCCAATCGGCGATGCTCTGCTCGTCGGAAGGACTCAGGCTCGACCGGCTGCTCACGCCATCGGGCAGGGAGTCCTGACCAAAAGCTGCAACGCCGGGCGTCAACGCCAGCACGACCGCCAAGATCCGCGGCAGGGTTCCTCGCAAGGGCTGGCTCCTTTTCGCCAAACGCAAATCCAGAAAACGGGGCCAGCATGGCCCGGGCAAAGATCGGCTACCGCAACCAACTCAGGCTGTCCGGTACGCCAACCCCAGGCCTCACGGTTCCAGGGGGCCCAAACCTAGTCGAACTCCGCCGCGCCGTCAATAACCGACGAGCACGCCACGCACGAACAACAACCAATCAAAAGAATGATGCCACGAACTAGTATACCTCAAGGAACATCCGACGCGTCGGCTTCACCTGGCGGTGGACCATCTTCCGCGTCCAGCCGTCGATGTCGTCGGCCACCTCCGGGGCGATGGTCAGATACCGCCCTACCCACTCGGGCGGCAGTTCACGGGCCATGCCCTGCGCGATCCCAAGGTCCATCCCCAGCAGCCCGCACACGTATACCAACCCACGCTCGCTGCAAAGCAGTTCGCCCAGTTGGTCGGCGTCGCGATCCAAACGATCCTGGACGTAGCACCCCGCAGACGCGTCCTTGTGCGCGTGTCGGCTCACCGTGGGCAGGTACGTGAAGTTCGCGTGCTGCTCGGCCAACTCGGTGAACGTTGAGTCGTACAGCAGGTCGGTCTCGTACGGCGCACCCATAATGAGTGCGATCCGGCTCCTAGGCGCAGACTTCAGCAGGTCGAGCACCATGCCCCGAAACGGCGCGATTCCGGTGCCCGTCGCGAAGAAAACATAGTCGTGCTCCTCTGGCCGGGCCGGAAGCACGAACCGCTTGCCGTTGGGACCGCTCAGCCGGAGCTCGTCCCCGGGCCTCAGGTCGCACAGGTAGTTACTGGTGACCCCCACATGCAAGCCGGGGCCCTCGGCATTCTCGTCGATCAGACGCTTCACCGTGGTTGCGATCACGCCACCCGAGCCATCCTCGCCTTCGCTGGGCGAGGCGATCGAGTACAGACGCAGGGCATGGGGCTTGCCACGATGGTCCTCGCCTGGCGCGTGCACGCCGAAGCTCTGACCCGGCACGAACGAGCCCGCCAGCGGTGTCTGCGAGACATCCACCTCGATGTGACGAACAAAACCGGCCGCACGGCGTCCGGCCGTGCAGCGTTCGTTACGGGTCACGATGCCCACCGCTGGGTCTCGGGGGCCAGCGATGTGCATCTTCACTTGCGCGAGGTCTGGGCCAGGATCGGCGTGGGTCACGTTGCCTGCTGTTTCAACACTTGCCATGGACCGGAATCATAGGTTTGTGGCCCGGTGCCGGGGCAAATACCGGCCAATCAGCCACCCATTTCGCCCTCGGGCGTGTCTCCCTCCATCGAGGAGGGATCGGCGCCCTGGCCAGTCTGGTCATCCGAGCCCGCAGCAGGCCCCCCCAGACGCTCGATGGCCCGGTCGATGTCGTCGGCGGCCTTCTGAAGGGCATCGCGTGCGGCACCCGTTGCCTGACCGCGGGCACGATTGAACCCCGACGAGGCCGACTCATACGCCGAGATGGCATCCCGCTTCAGCGAGTCAGCACGCTGCCCGAGTGTGTCGGCCAGCCCGCTCAAACGGCGGGCCTGCTCGCCCTCGCCACGATCGGCCAGCCCGCCGAACAGGCTGGCAGTCTGCTGAAGGCTCGCCGCCCGACGGGCCAGCAGATCGCCCAGCGAACGCGAGGCACCGGCTGACAGCAGCGTGCCATCGACCACTTCGGCACGCGCACTGCGTGCGGTCGAGACCGCCTTCTCGAGCGCCTGGCGGGCCTCGCCCAACGCGGCCTGGGCCTCGTCCTGATGCAGCGCCCCGACCTCGCTGGCCAGTGCCACCATCTCGGCCGAAAACTCCTGGGCCATCTCACGCGCCTCGGCGGCTTCGTTGCCCGATCGCTGGGCTTGCTCGGCCACCGCTTCCCGGGCTTGGCTCAGGATCGCCAGCCGCGCGTTGATCGCATCGATTCGGACATCAAGGGCCTCGATCTGCGGGCCGAGCACCGACCGTTGCGCGTCCAGACTGCTCGCCTCGACTTCCAGCCGGTCGGCACGGCGGCCGACCTCGCGGGCACGAATGGTGGTCTGCGCCGCCGCGATCGGTTCCTGGCGTAGCGCCTGGTCCCGCAGCGAGCTCTCCTCACCGCGAATCGTCGAGACCTGGTCTTCCAGGTCCGAGATCTGAGAGTCCAGCGAGGCAACCCGCTCGGTCAGCCGCTGCTTCTCCGCCTGCGCCTCAGAGAGCTGCTGCTGCAACTCCGACGCCTGGCGATCAATCGACGAACGCTCGGCGGTTGGGTCGTAGCCTCCCAGTGCCTCCGCGGTCTGCCTGGCCGAGACCCGCGCCGTCTCCAGCGAGGTCATCCGCGTGAGCTTGGTGCCGATCTCATGCTCGATCTCTGCAAGCCGCGTCATCGCCGGCCGGGCGTTGCCCACGGCGATCTCGGCGTTCAGGAGGGCCGCGATGGACTTCTGCACGTCGCTGCCATCGCGCGCGGCGACGTCGAGCTGGCCCGACGCGGTGCGATACCACTCGGTAGCAAAGTCGTCGTTGGTGGGGGGGACCGAACCGGGTGAGATCGTCCGGATCTGGATAGCCGCGTCCGACAGTGCTTCGGCGCTCGGATCCTCCTGCTCGCAACCGCCCAGCACGACCGTGCCGGCGAGCCCGCTGAGAGCCAGGATTGTCACAATGCCCCGCCCTCGCACACGATCTGCCACGCCAGTTGCCATCCAATCGCCTCCAATATCTGCCTGCGGGATACCCACACCATGCCGGGCAGCCCGCCCGAAAGCCTCGTACGCCGACTGTTCGCCCGGGACCCCCGAGCGGTTCTGAGCGGGCAGTCTAGGGCGGGCCCTCATCGAGCGAGCCACCGGGGCTTGCTTCACCCTCAGACACGTCCTGTTCTTCCGGATCGCCCCGCGCGCCCTGGGCCTCCCTAGCGGGTGGATACTCGATCGGATAGTCGGGACGGGGCTGGTAGAGCGACCGGATCCAGGCGGTCGTTGCACGCCACCGAGCGTCCTCGGCCCTGGGGAATACCTCACGCCACGCGTCGCCATCGCCCTCGTCCACAGGCACTTCCGGATGGGGAAAACGCGACCCCATGCGACGCAGGCCCAGATGCAGCAACGGGCTCTCATCGGGCTCATCCAGGTTGATCAGCGGCGTGCCATCCTCAAGCGTCGCCCGCGTGAGGACCAGGAAGTTGGTGTACGCCTGGGCCTCGCCACGCGCATTGCGATATTCCAGGCGCAGTGAACCCGCCTCCGTACCGCCGTGGCACCGCGATGTGGCGCAACCGGGCACCAGCCAGGCCGTAACGTCGCGACGGAACCGCTTGACCGTGTCCGGATCGTCCAGCACCCGCACCTTGCCGTAGTACTCCCGCGCCTTGAGCTCGAACATCAGCCGCAGCACATCCACCGGGTCACCGGCGATCATCGCCTGACGCCCCTCTGGCGTCTGGGGAACCCTCGGATCCTCGCGATAAGCCAGCAGAAAATCTTGGATATCGCGCGGCGAGATGCGGATGCGTGGCGGATCGAGGAGGTCGAGCTCGTACACCCGAATCAGGTTCACCTGCTCGCGGGTCAGCAGCGGCAGGGGCTTCTCGCGTTCCGATGGATCTCGGGCCACGCCCTGACCCCGCTGCTCGAACAACTCGGCCATCCCCCGCATGCGTCTCAGCAGAGCGTCCACGCGAGGGTCCCGCGGTCGATTAATCGCAAGCTTTGCGGCCTCGTAGTGGGCGACGTGGTACAACTCCTCGCCAGCCAGCCACTGGATCAACTGCTCGACGTGGTTCACGTCCGCGTCGTCAATATCCGTCCGCCAGTCGCGATACCGCGTCGCCAGGTCCGGCAACCGGACCAGCCGCTCGATGCGCGATTGATCAAAAACGGTCCGGATGCCGGCGATCTGGAGCGTCACGCTCTCGGCGGTTTCGGCCACCAGTTCGCCATCGATGTACTCGCCCGTGCGCAGCACGAGCCGCACCGGGGAGCGCATGCCCTGGGCGCTGGCCAACTGCTCCTGCGCCTTCTGCCGAAGCGTTTCCAGGTCCCGCTCAGGCAGGAACTGTTGTTGCGAGCCCGGCACCGGCAACCCCACGAACGCCGGATAGCCAGCCGACAGCAGCAGCGACAGCAGCAGTGTCAGGCTCAGCGGTGAGCGCCGCCTCCAGGACCCGGGCTTATGTGTTCGTGCGTTCGCCAAGATTCCTCACCGAAGCTTGATCGATGCCAGCGCGAGCACCAGGAGCAGCACTCCGACGATCCACAATCGCACCACCACCTTGGGCTCGGCCAGCCCGCTCAGGTGCAGGTGGTGATGGAACGGGGCGCACAGGAAGATCCGCTTCCCCGGCCCCGACCGCTTCGTCCACTTGAAATACCCAACCTGGAGCACAACGGATGCGATCTCCAGAAGAAACACCCCGCACATCAGCAGGACGACCGCCTCCTGCCGCGTCACCAGGGCTACATACCCGAACAGGCCGCCAATCGCCAGCGACCCCGTGTCGCCCATGAACACCTGGGCCGGGTACCCATTCCACCATAGGAACCCCAGGCTCGCGCCGAGCAACGCCCCGGCCAGCACGCCCAGTTCCTCCGCGCCGGGCACGTAGGGCACCAGCAGATCCTGGGCGGTGGCCTGCCAGCCAGCGATCATCGCCAGCACCACGATGCCCGCCGACGTGATCGCGCTGAGGCCCCCAGCCAGCCCGTCCATGCCGTCGGTCATGTTCGTAGCGTTGCTCAGCCCCGCGATCATCAGCGTGCCCAGCACCACGAACACGCCAACCGGCAAGAACAGCACCCCGGGATTGACCTGGCCGGTCCCAGGCAGCGTCGTCCGCTGGAACGGAAGATTCAGCACGTGGGCGAAGTCCTGGCCCGACCCGTGCCGGAACACAAAGTACGAAACCAGAGCGCCCACCCCTAGCTGGAACAGCAGCTTCTCCCAGCTGTGCAGCCCCTGCCGACCACCCTCGCCCCGGGAGGCCAGCATCTTGAGCACGTCGTCGGCCGCGCCCACAACGGTCAGGCTCACCATCAGCAGCAGCCCGGCGTTCACGTAGAAGTTGCTCAGGTCGCCCAGCAGAATCGTGGAAACCACCACGGCGGCGCTCGTGAGCACACCGCCCATGGTCGGGGTGTTCTTCTTGGAGGCTGCGCCACGCTGCAAGGCCTCGGCATCGGTCAATCCAGAGTCACCGATCTTGAACTTCACGAGTTGGGCAATCGTCGGCTTGCCGAAGATCAGGACCAACGCGAACGACAGCACCGCTGCGGCCAACGCCCGGAACTGTTCCTGATAAAAGATGCGCAGCAGCGCCATCACCCATTCGGGCAGAGCACCGTCAAGCAGCCTGGTCAGCCAGTACAGCACCCCCTACGCCACCGCGATCCGCTGCATCGCATCGAGCAAACGCTCAAAAGCCATGCCCCGAGAGGCCTTCACCAGCACAACCGTACCCGGTTGGGCGTGCCGACACACCGTGTTTCCAGCCTCAGCAACCGTCGCGAACCACGCACCATTCGCCACGCTATCAAAAGCATGCTTGGACGCCGGACCGATGAACACGCAGTGATCCGCTACCGCCGAAGCCATCACGCCCATCTCCCGATGCCAGGTCTCCGAGTCGGGCCCGAGTTCCAGCATGTCGCCCAGCACGGCGACCCGCCGTTGGCCAGAGCCGACCAGCTCCAGCGTTCGCAGCGCCGCGGCCATCGAGTCGGGGTTGGCGTTGTAGCAGTCCACCAGGACCGTCGCGCCGCCGATCTCGCGTACCGCCAGCCGCATATCGGCAGGCTCGAACGCGTCCAGCCCGGCCGCGATGTCCTCCTCGCGCACGCCAAGGTGCCGCGCGACGGCGATCACAGCCGCCGCATTCCCGGCGTTGTGCAGACCAACCACCGGCACGCTCCACACGCTCCCGTCGGCAAGCTCGAATCGTGTCCGGCCGTCCGCAATATCAGCCCGCACGGCCGAGAACGTCGTCCGGCAGGGCTTGTGCAACTCCGCCAGCGCGTCGGGCACGTAAGCCTCGGTGGTCGGTCGCAGTGTCTCGAGCGCGTCCTGAAACTCCCGCCGGACGGCCTCCATGCCGCCCAACTCGCCCACGTGCGCTCGCCCGATGCTCGTGACCACCGCCACGTCTGGGCGCGCCAGGGCGGTATAGCGGGCCAGGGCTCCGCGCTCACCCTCGCCCAACTCGCACACCAGCGCCTCCGCACCGACGGGGCAGTTGAGAATCGTCAGCGGTAGCCCGAGCGCGTTGTTGAACGACCGAGCCGATGCGTGCGAAGCCATCGTTTGGCCCAGCACTTTCGCGAGCATGCGCACCGTCGTGGTCTTTCCATTACTGCCCATGACTGCGATCACGCGTGCCCGCAGTGTCGAGCGGTAGTGCTGAGCCAGGTCCCACAACGCCTCACGAACGCAACGAACCTGCAAGACCGCCAGGCTCGCAGGCGGAACAACCTCCCGTTCGACGATCGCCACGCTTGCGCCGCGACGGAACGCCTCCGGTAAGTAGTCGTGTCCGTCGACGCGAGAACCCGGTATCGCGAAGAACGCCTGCCCGTGTTCCAGCGTTCGTGTATCAATGCTCGCGCCCGATAGCGTGCCGGCACCGGGCGACAGCCACGAGCCGTTTAGCAACTCTGCAAGCGAATGCACCGCAATCACCGCACACCCCCGGCCACGCTGGCCCGCCGCTGGAGGGCCAGCCGGGCTATCAGCCGATCATCGAAGTCACGCTTACACGTCCCGCCCGCGCCGTCGGAAACGATCTGTTAACCCTCGTGTCCCTTGCCGGCGATGACTACCACGTCGCACGCATCGGCCTGCGAGATGGCCAGGTTGATCGCCGCCTCGCGATCGGGATCGCTGGTCTGCCACACCCCGTCGGGTACGCCCGCCAGCACCTCCTCGACAATCGAGCCGGGCTCCTCCGTTCGCGGGTTATCACTGGTCACCACGACGCGATCGGCCAGACGCCCCGCGACAGTGCCCATCCGTGGCCGCTTCGTACGGTCGCGATCTCCGCCGCAACCAAAGACCACCCAGAGTTTGCCTCCGCTCTTACGTTCGGCCACGGCGTGCAGCGCCTTGGCCAGCGCGTCGTCGGTATGGGCGTAGTCGACCAGCACGCGTGGGCCATCGACACCCTCGACCTGCACCGGCTCCAGCCGGCCCGGCGGTGGCAGCAGCCGCGGCAGTGCGGCCTCGATCGACGCGCGAGGGAGCCCCAAGGCGTATGCCGCCGCGATCGCTTGCAACGCGTTCATGGCGTTGTGGTCGCCCACCAGCGAGAGCGGAGATGAGATCGCACCCCAGGGGCCGGTCATCTCCACCCCGCTCTCAAGCCCGTGGGCGTGTACCCGAACGGTCGCGTCGGCCGGTTCTCGCATCGAGCACCGCAGCACCGGGGCGCCACAGTCACGTACCATCCGATCGCTCGCCGGATCGTCGCCATTCACGATCGCGACCGCGTTGGATGAAAGCCCCGCAAAGAGAGCCGCCTTCGCGCTCGCGTACGCCTCCATCGAGCCGTGGTAGTCCAGGTGGTCGCCGCTCAGGTTCGTGAAGATGCCCACCCTGAAGTCCAGTCCAGCCACGCGGTGCTGGTGCAGTGCATGACTGGAGGCCTCCAACGCCGCGAAGGCGCACCCGTGCCCGACCATCCGCGACAGCGATGCGCTGATGTTCTCGGCTGTGGGCGTGGTCAGGTCCGACGGCCGACCGCCAGCGCCCTCGTCCACCTCGATGGTCCCGATCAGCCCGCAGCGACGCCCAGCCGTCCCGAGCAGTTGCCGCAGCAGCCAGGCCACCGTGGTCTTCCCGTTCGTGCCGGTCACGCCCACGATCCCGAGCCTCGAACTGGGCGAGCCGTGCCAACGCTCGGCCAAAATCGCACCCACGCGGGCCGGGACCTCGCACACCATCGAGACTGGCGCAGAAGTCCGGCTCGAGGCCAGTACTGCCAAGGCCCCGCGCTCCACGGCATGGTCCACGTAGGCGACTCCGTCTCGGCTACCGCCCGGCCGGGCAACGAACAGCCATCCAGGGCCGACCCTTCGGCTGTCCTCGGTCACGCCCAGAATACGAGCATCCTCCGAGCCGTGCACGGTGATGGGAAGGTTCTGGATGAGATCGCTCAGTCGCATGGATCCCTCGACGGTAAGGTCTTCCAAGCATCGGCCAAGGCGCCGGAACGTGCGGACATTTCCGGACGGTGGCTCACGGCAGCACCAGCATCGCATCGCCGTACGAATAGAACCTGTACCTCGCCCCGATCGCCGCGGCGTACACGTCGCGCAACTGTTCGACCCCGCCGGGAAGCAGGGCCGCCACCATGGCCATCAGCGTCGAGCGCGGCAGGTGGAAGTTGGTGACCAGGGCGCTGACAAGCCTCCAGTCGTAGCCGGGGGTGATGAGCAGGTCGGTCTCTAGCCAGCCGCCTCGTGCCGCGGCGCCAGCTTCCAGCGTGCGGGCCGCCGTTGTGCCCACCGCCACCACACGGCGACCAGCCTCGCGCGCGCCCCGCAGGTCATCGAGCACCTCCACCGGCGCGTGGCACAGTTCCCGGTGCATCGGGTGATCCTCGACGATGTCTGTCTCGACCTCCCGGAACGTGCCGGCCCCCACGTGCAGCGTGACGTCCCGACGGATGACACCCCGCGCCGCCAACGCATCGAGCACCGCCGGCGTGAAGTGCAGCCCGGCGGTGGGGGCCGCCACCGATCCGGCGGCCGCGGGATCGGCATACACCGTCTGATAGCGATCAAAATCCGATCGCCCCTCGTCCGCGTCGCCGCTCGAGCGGCGGGCACTGCGGATGTACGGCGGCAGCGGCACGTGCCCGACCTCGGACAGCACGGCCATGCTGGTGGCCCGGAACGCCTCGGCGTTCTGCCAGGGGCCTCCAACCAGCCGAACCAGCCACGCCCCAGGTACCTCCGCGTGCCGCTCGATGAGCTCGATGGCGTGGGGGGAGGGATTCCCAGAGGCGTCCGTCAGGCCGATCCGGACACCCATCCTGAACCGCCGGGCCTTGACCATGCAGACCCAAAGCCCAGGCTCGGGTCCGAACTCCAGAAACAGGCCCTCGGCTTTGCCACCCGTGTCCTGTCGCTGGCCGATGAGGCGGGCCGGGATGACTCGGCTGGTATTGACCACCAGGCGGTCGCCCGTCTCGAGAAAGCCAGGCAGGTCGGCGAACGACGCGTGCTCGGGATCGGCTTGACCGCAAATGACCAGGAGGCGGGCGCTGTCGCGCGGCTCGGCCGGCTTGGTGGCGATGAGTTCGCGGGGCAGGTGATAATCGAGGTCGCTTGTTCGCAGCATGTGGTCCCCACGCAACGCCCTGGTGTTGCGAGGGGGCATCATTGACGCCACGACGGACTCTGGCGATGCGGCCGAGCACCGCCATGAGCCTCAGAGAGCGGTTTGTTATAGAACCCGAGGCTGTCGTTTGTGGTGGCACGCCGGTTTCAAGGGGTAGGGCATGGCCTGCCCTGCCAACAGCCCGATCGGCCCCTGCCACGGGGTCCACGAGCCCATCCGGTTCGGCGAGTACCTCTCGCGGGTGAACCGGGCTCAGGAGATCGAGCGGGCGGCCGGGCGTCGCGCCGCGTTGATGGCGGCTGGGGAGACGAGCCGCCAACGCCCAGACGTGCCTGCCGCCCAGCGGGCTCCGCGGCTGGGCGAGGTACGACCGGTTCAGGGCCCGTACAACTCCCCGATCCGCGAGACGCCGCGCGTGACCATCCAGCAGTTGCTGCCGATGGGCTCGATCATCGACGTCACGATCTAGGGGCCTCCCCAGCCGGCTAAACTGGCCTGGTGGTTATCTTCCCGCCCGAGATCCGTCCATTGCCCACCGCACGCACACAGAGCGGCCATGCCCGGCCGGCGGTATTCTTTGATCGCGACGACACGCTGATCGAGAACGGCTCGCTGCCGACCGAAGCGTTTGCAGGGAAACCCGGAGACCTGGCCGACCCCGCTTGGGTGCGGCCGCTGCCCGGTGCCGTCGAGGCCTGCGTCCGCGCGCGGCAGTTGGGCTACCTGGTCATCCTCGTCACGAACCAAGGTGTGGTGGCCAGGGGCGGTGCGACGCTCGAGCAGGTCGAGCGGACCTGCCTGCGCACGCTAGAGGCGCTCGGCCCAGGCATCGAGGCATGTCTGGCTTGCCCATTCCATCCCAAGGCCAGTGGGCCCGAGCGGTTCTGCCGTGAGCATCCATGGCGCAAGCCCCAGCCCGGCATGGTGCTGGCGGCGGCGGAGCTGTTCGGCCTAGACCTGGCCGCATCCTGGATGATCGGCGACGCGCCGCGAGACATGGAGGCGGGGCTGGCCGCTGGGCTGCCGACGGATCGGTGCCTGAAGGTGGGGGAGGGCATGTCGCTGGAGGCCGCCATGGAACGCGTCGCGCAAGGCCGGGTGGGCGCGCATGGGTGAGGCGGTGGGCCAGCGAGATCGACGGCTGCTGGTCGTGCTGCCCTCCTGGGTGGGCGACGCCGTCATGGCCACCCCCGCGCTGCGGCTGGTCCGCGACACCCTGCCGGGCTGGTACATCGGCGCGATCTGCCGGCCGGGCGTTGATCAGGTGCTGGCCGGCCTCGACTCGCTCGACGAGTTGCACGTGGCGCC
The DNA here is from genome assembly GCA_044440025.1 of Phycisphaerales bacterium JB060. Lineage (GTDB taxonomy): Bacteria > Planctomycetota > Phycisphaerae > Phycisphaerales > UBA1924 > JAHCJI01. Next base: position 15,966 of record JBITAF010000118.1, read on the forward strand.
GATGTCGGGGGTGCTGGGACCCAAGCGCGTGGCGGCCCAGCTCCGACCGCGTCGGTACTCGGCGGCGCTGCTGCTGACCAACTCGTTCTCGACGGCCTTGGCGACCCGCATCGCCGGCGTACCGATACGCCTGGGTTACGACCGCGATGGCCGGGGCGTGCTGCTGACCCACCGTCTGGCCGCGCCCAAGCGCGGCGATGGTGAATGGGCGGTCGTCCCAGCCGCTGCGTACTACCACCACGCCGCCCGCGCGTTTTTGGACGTTCTGGCCGATCGGAGGGTGGACGCAAAGGCCGGGATCGAGCCGCTGCCAGCGCGGGCCAGGCTCGAGTTGGTGGCCACAGAGGCCGATCTGCGGAAGGGCGCGGAAGTGCTCGAAGCCGCCGGTGTGGATGAGAAGGCCCGGATCGCCGTGCTCAATCCCGGGGGCAACAACCCAGCCAAGCGATGGCCGCCCAAGCGATTCGGGCAGCTTGCCGATTGGCTGTTGGAGGTCCACGGCATAACGAGCGTGGTCAACGCGTCGCCGGCGGAGGTCGAGATCGCTCGCGCCATCCGGGCGGCCTCGGATTCCGAGCCCCCTTGCTTGGCCGACCACGGTGGCTCACTAGGCTCTCTGAAAGGCGTGCTGGCGCGTTCGAGCCTGATGGTGACCAACGACACCGGGCCCCGGCACATGGCGGCGGCCCTGGGCGTCCCGGTTGTGAGCCTGTTCGGGCCCACCGACCATCGCTGGACGACCATTCCCGCCCCGGCCGGCGAGGCGCTGGTGCTGGCCGATCCGGACCTTCCCGAGGATCAGACGGCCAATGACGACCCCGAGCGGAGCCGGGTGGAGCGGATCACGCTGGATCGGGTGCGGGCGGCGGTGGATTCGCTGCTCAAGGGCGATCGGGCGCGATCCGATGATGGGGGACTGGCCGCGTGGCGATGAGGCTGTTACTATGTCGGCCCTGCTCGGGCGGCCTCCGGTCGGTCGGGTGACAATCAGGCAACTGTCGGGGGCGTAGCTCAGCTTTGGTAGAGCGCTTCCATGGCATGGAAGAGGTCGTCGGTTCGAGTCCGGTCGCCTCCACTCGACAGCCGGGCCCAAGCGGGCCCGGTTTTGTTTTGGGCGGATTGTTGTTGGTTGATGCGGCGTCAGCGCCGCCGTTGGGCGTCCCAGCGGGCCTGGGTCTGGGCCAGCCGCTCCTCGAAGAGCGCGTCGATGCGCTCCATGTACTCGTCCATCACGGCCTTCTTGCACTCGATGTCGTCGCCGCAGGCCTCGGTCTGGGCGGCTCGCCACTGGTCGAGTTTTTCGAGCCTGGCCTCCCACTCCGCGTCGCTCATCACCTCGGGAAGCGGCTCGGCGGTCCGGCAGCCCGACACGGTGAGCACCCCAAACACCAACAGCATCGCGATGGTCTTCATGACCGAGCCTACGCCATCGCCAGCAAAACGCCCACGTACACCACCCACAGGCCCGCCAGCACCGCCCCCTCGCCCCGGCTGATCCGCTTGCCGGTATACGCGATCACCGCGAGCGCCAGGACCAGGCCCAGCATCAGCGGCGTATCGAGCCAGAGCGTCTGCGGGGCAATTCCCTGTGGCGTGATGATCGTTGCCACGCCCAGGATGCCCAGCAGGTTGAAGATGTTCGAGCCCAGCACGTTGCCAAGGGCCAGCTCGGCGTGTCCCTTGAGGGCCGCCACCACGCTGGTGACCAGTTCGGGCAGGCTCGTACCCACCGCGACAATCGTCAGGCCGATGACCAGCTCGCTCAGCCCCGCGGCCCGGGCGATCTCGACCGACGCGTCGACCAGCATCTTCGCCCCGCCCACGAGCATGACGATCCCGGCCACCGAGCCGATCACGCCCAGGGCGATGCTCTTGCGCGGCTCGTAGTCGGCGGCCATCGCCTCGCCCAGCTGCGTCTCGGGGTCGGCCACCCTGCCGTGGCGGAACGACCGCACGACGAACACCGCCAGCCCCAGCAGCATGAGCCCGCCCATCCAACGCGGCAACTCGCCAGCGGTCAGCATCGAGAGCCAGGGGATCACGCTCACGGCGCTGGCCACGCCCAGGTCGAAGCGGATGGCCCTGGGGTCGGTCTTGACCGGCCGGATGAGCGCCGCCACGCCCAGCACCATGGCCACGTTGAAGATGTTCGAGCCCACCACGTTGCCCACCGCGATGTCGCCCGCGCCGCGCACGGCCGCGATGGTCGAGGCGCTCAGTTCCGGCGTGCTGGTGCCAAAGCCCACGATGATGGCGCCGATGACGAAGGGCGAGATGCCGATGCGCCGGGCCAGGCCGGCCGAGGAACGCACCAGCATCTCGGCGCCCATGGTCAGCAGGCCCAGTGAGAGGACGATCAGGAAGATGGTCGACATCGGCGGGCCCTACTTGCCCCAGTCGATCTTCGCCACGCGGTCGAACGCCTCGGCGATTCTTTCGGCCTCCACGGTCATGGCGATGCGGAACCAGAGTTTTCCGTCCTCACCGAAGCCCGCCCCGGGCACCAGGCTCACGCCCGCCTCGTCGATGCAGCGCATGGCGAAGTCCCAGCTCTCCATGGGCGCCCCGCCCTTGCCCGCCGGGCACTGGGCCCAGACGAACAGGCCGGCCCTGGGCCGCTCGGCCTTCGCGCCGATCTTCTTGACGCCCTCCATCGTCGCGTCCAGGCGCTCCACGTACATGGCGCGCAGGGCGTCCATGTCGTCGTGGTCGTAGTTCTCCAGCGCGACGATGCCCGCTTCCTGCACGGCCGTGAACGCGCCGCTGTCGATGGGGCCCTTGGCCTTGGCCAGCGCGTCGATGACGGCCTGGTGGCCCACCGCAAAGCCGATGCGCCAGCCGGTCATGTTAAAACCCTTGCTCAGGCTGTGGAACTCGATGAAGGGGTCGCGCTCGACGTCCGTCCCGTCCGCCTTCCACAAGCTATCCGGCGTGTCCTTCTCGTAGTACAGCTCGCTGTACGCCTGGTCGCTGGCCAGGATGATGCCGTGCTCGCGCGCGAAGTTCGCCGCCTGCGAATAGAAGCTGAGCGGCACCGACGCGCCCGTGGGATTGTTCGGATAGTTCACCCACATCAGCGCCGCGTTCTCGACGTCGGCGGGCGCGACCTCCTCCCACAGGGGCGTCCACCCGCTGGCGGCCCGCATGGGCATGCTCACCGGCCGCGCATCCGCCAGGATCGCCCCCGCGTGGTACACCGGGTAGCCCAGGCTTGGGCTGAGCACGACCCGCCCGGGGTCGACGACCGCCAGGGGCAGGTGCGCGATGCCCTCCTTGCTGCCGATGCAGGCCAGCACGTGGCGGTCGGCGTCGATGGTGACGCCAAACCTGCGGTCCATGAACCGCGCCGCCGCCTCGCGGAACTTCTTGCTGCCCTTGCTGGCGGGGTAGCGGTGGGTGCTCGGGTCCTTCACGGCCTGCCTGAGCGCACTGACGATGAAGTCGGGCGTCGGCCGGTCGGGGTCGCCCACGCCCAGGTCGATCAGGGGCTCGCCCGGCCCGCGGGCGCGGTAGTCGGCCTTGGCCGCGTCCAGCCGGTGGAACAGGTAGGTCGGCAGCGCGGCGAGGCGCTGGGACTGGATCGATTGGAGGGTGGGGGTGGTGGCAGGGTCGGTTGCGGTCATGGCACCATCATCGTAGCGTTGCCCTCGAACCGTCTACACGCTCACAGGAGACCACGCCACATGCCCGACCCCCACGCCACCCCCCACGCTTCCATCCGCGCCGAAAAACTCCTCGCCGAGCTCAACCGCCTCCGCCAGGACCTGGACAAGGACCCCGCCGACCTCGAATGGGTCACCCTGCACCACGCCTTCTGCTTCATCAGCTACAAGACCGGCGAGTTCCAGAAGTACCTGGACGAGGAGGCCAAGAAGGGGGCGTTCGACGAGCTGGAGTAGCCGCTACGGGCAACCCGCGTCGAAGGCGTTCTGGAAGGCCAGGAAGTCGAGAATCGTGAAGTCGCCGTCGTCGTCGAAGTCCGCGATGGGGTCCATGGCGTCGAAGAAGTTCTGGAACGCGAGGAAGTCGAAGACCGTCAGCTCGCCGTCGCCGTCGAGATCGGCCGGGCAGGCGCCGCAGCGGTTCAGCAGCACGCTGACGTCCGCGCTGACCAGGTTGGCGACCGCCATGTCCGCCCGGCCGTCGCCGTTGATGTCCGAGAGCGCCACGCCGTAGGGCCCATCGCCGGGCTGGTAGCGTTGCATCGTGCCGAGGGCCCCGTCGCCCGAGCCGAGCAGTACACCCACGTCGCCGTCGGACAGGTTGGCCACGGCGGCATCGAGGGCGCCATCGCCGTCCACATCGGCCAGCGCCAGGCTCCACGGCAAGCCGCCCGCGGCGAAGCGGCGCTGGAGCTCGAATGTGCCGTCGCCGCGACCGATCAGGACGCTCACATCCCGGCTGATGGCGTTGGCTAGGACCATGTCCAGGCTGCCATCGCCGTCGAGGTCGCCCAGGGCGATGGCTCTGGGCTCGGTGCCCGCCGCGAGCCGCCGCTCGGGCTCGAACGTGCCGTCGCCGCGGCCCAGCAGGACGCCCGCGTCGTCGCTCAGAGCGTACGCGACGGCCAGGTCCGCGATGCCATCGCCGTTGAGGTCGCCGATCGCCACGCCCAGCGGCCCGTCCCCGCTTCCAACACGCTGCTGGGTCGCCAGTGTGCCGTCGCCGCGGCCCAGCAGCACGCTCACGTCATCGCTCACCGAGTTAGCGACGACCACATCCAGAGCGCCATCACCGTCGAGATCGCCCAGGGCCACCCCCGAGGGCTGGGTGCCCGCGCCGAAGCGTTGCTGGGGCTCGAACGTGCCATCCCCGCGGCCCAGCAGCACGCTGACGTCCAAGCTCCAGAAGTTCGCCGCGACGATGTCCACGATGCCGTCGCCGTCCATATCGCCAAAGGCGACGCTGCGCGGCTGGCGGCCCGCGGCCAGGCTCCGCTGGGGCCCGAAGGTGCCCTCGCCGCGGCCGAGCAGCACGAGCACGTCGTCGGCGCGGTCGTTGGCGACCACCAGGTCCTGGTGGCCGTCGCCGTTGAGATCCGAGAACGCCACGCTCCAGGGCGAGCCGCCCGTTGCGAGGCGCTGCTCTTGGGCGAAGAGCGCCCCGGGCGGGCAGGTCTGCGCCATCGCGCACGGGGCCAGGCCGGCGGCGGCGACCAGCAGCACGCGGGTCATTGCGCGGTGGAGGGGTCCGGTGGCGTGCGTGGTCAAGGCGTGTCTCCGTGTCATCTCGGGCCCGGCTCGTGCGACCCGGGCGGGCCGCCGGGGCTTGTATGGGCGCGCGGCCGGCCGGTTGCGGCCCGCATGGGCGAGATATCCGGGCGATGGCGCGGCGGGCATCCCCGCTGGATGCGCAGCAAGACGGAGGCCCGCCGCTGCGGGCGCGTGCCCGGGCGGGGTGTTCCCGCGCCGGAGCGCGGCTCCGATCACGTGCCGGGCCCCGCCCGACAGCTGTTGGGCGACGCCGATCACGTGCGGGGTGGCATCCAACACGTGCGGCGCGGGGCCCAACACGTGCGGCGCAGCATCCAACACGTGCGGCGCGGGGCCCAACACGTGGGGCGCAGCATCCAACACGTGCGGCGCGACGCCCAACACGTGCGGCGCGGCGTCCAACACGTGTTGGGC
>JBITAF010000119.1:0-5930 GCA_044440025.1 Phycisphaerales bacterium JB060
ATGGACTCCGACGAACCCCCGCCGTGAGGCGGGGGGCCCGGCCTGCAACAACGCCCTCGAACGACCCGTGCCCCCTCGCTCACGCGAGGGGTTCGTGAAGGAAGAACCGGGCGTCGCGACCCGATCCGACCGCCGCCGCAAAGACCAATGGACTCCGACGAACCCCCGCCGTGAGGCGGGGGGCCCGGCCTGCAACAACGCCCTCGAACGACCCGTGCCCCCTCGCTCACGCGAGGGGTTCGTGAAGGAAAATCCGGGCCGCCGTTGCCGCCCCGCGGATATCCTCTCCGCGCACGAGAGTGCCCAAAAGGAACCCGGGCGCACCCAAAAGGAAACCGGACATGATCGCGCACGTGGCGGGCACCATCGCCGATATCCACAAGGGCCGGGCGACCATCGCCACCGCCTCGGGCGTGTCGTACGAGGTCATGCTGCCGCCGTACCTCGATGGCGGCCTGGGCAAGACCGGCTCGCAGGCCGAGCTCTTTACCGTCCACGTCCTGGAGAGCCCCAACCAGGGGGCCAGCTTCATCCCCCGCCTCTTCGGCTTCGCGACCGCTGCTGACCGGGAGGTCTACGAGGCCATGACGAAGATCAGGGGCCTGGGGCATCGCAAGGCATTGCGGGCGCTCGCCGAGCCGCCGACGGAAGTCGGAGCCATGATCGCGCGGGGGGACGAGGTGGCACTGAAGCGCCTGCCCGAGATCGGGGCGAAGCTGGCCAAAACACTCGTCGAGGAACTGGGGCCAACGTTCCGCGACAGGCTGGCGATCGAAGAGATGGAATCGGCGGTGGAGGTGAAGGCAAAGCCCGCCGACCCGCAGGCCGAGGACGCCGTGCGGGCCCTCATCGCCCTGGGCGAGCAGCCCGCCGAGGCATCGCGCAAGGTCACGCTGGCGCGGCAGAAGCGCGGCGCGAGCGACGTCGAGGCGTCCGAGCTGGTGGCGCTGGCGTTGTCGATGTAGGACGCCGCCGGGGCCTTCCCCCTAGGCTCCCCGATGGATGAACACCGCTACGCGATGGTCATGGCCGGGGGAAGCGGAACGCGCCTGTGGCCCATGAGCCGCAGGGCGCAACCCAAGCAGCTCCTGCGCTTCCTGTCCGAGCCGGGACGGTCCACCCCGCGCAGCCTGATCGAGGTGTCGGCCGGGCGTTTGGAGGGGTTGGTTCCCGAGAAGAACCTCCTGGTGTGCACGCTGGAACGCTATCGGGACGACGTTGCGGCCGTGCTGGATGGGCTCTCGAAGGACCAGATCCTCGGGGAACCCGTGGGCAGAGACACCGTCAATGCCGTGGGGCTGACGGCGGCCGTGCTGGCGAGCAAGGACCCCGAGGCTTCCTTTTGTGTCATGACGGCCGACCACGTGATCGAGCCGGTGGCGACCTTCCAGGAGGTTGTCCGGCAGGGCTTCGAGCTGGTCGAGTACGACCCGCGCACGCTGGTGACCTTCTCGATCGAGCCCACCCACCCGGCCACCGGCTACGGCTACGTGAAGCGCGCCGGACAGATCGAGGGCACCGAGGGGCTGGGATACCACGTCGAGAAGTTCGTCGAGAAGCCCGACGAGGAAACCGCCAAGCGATACATACACGAGGGCGTCTACGGCTGGAACAGCGGCATGTTCGTCTGGAGGGCGCAGACGTTCCTGGACTGCCTGAAGAGCTTCCTGCCCGGGTCGTTCGAAGGCCTCATGGAGATCGCGCGGGCCTGGGACACCAAGGACCGCGACGACGTGCTGCACCGGGTCTATCCCGAGCTGCCAAAGAAGAGCGTGGACTACGCCATCATGGAGCCGGCGACGACGCACGCGGCCAGAAACGTGGTCGGCGGGGCCATAACCGTCGCGACGCTGCGCATGGACGTCTCGTGGATCGACGTGGGCTCGTGGGCCAGCTACGCGGGGACCATCCAGGGCGATGCGGCGGGCAACCGCGTCGCCGCGCTGGGCGACGATTCGAACGCCGTCGCGCACGATTCCAGCGGCAACCTGATTGTCAACAGCGAGGCCGGCCACACGGTGGCCTTGCTTGGCTGCCAGGACATGGTCGTCGTGCACACCAAGGGCGCGACGCTCATCATGCCCAGCGCGAGGGCCGAAGCGCTCAAGGAGCTGCACGCGACCCTGCCCGAGACGCTGATGTAATGGGCTTTGCGCCCCCGATCACCCGCTACATCGCCGTCGATCTCGGCGATCGCCGCACGGGCCTGGCCGTGGGCGACGACCATACCAACGTCGCCTCGCCGTGGAAGACCATCGAGGTCCCCATCGGGCACGAGGGGGGCGAGAAGCTGATCAACGCCATCGGGAAGGAGATCGCCCGCGAGTACGGTTCCAGCCCCCGCCTGGAACTCGTCGTTGGCCTTCCGCTGCACCTCGATGGCCGCGAGAGCGATCGGAGCAAGAAGGCCCGGGCGTTCGCCGATCGGCTCGGAACACGTCTGGGCCGGACCGTGCACCTGGCCGATGAGCGCCTGACAAGCAAGCAGGCCGACTGGGCCATGGGCGGCAGCGGCCTGACCAACCTCCAGAAGAAGCGAAGACGCGATTCCATCGCCGCGGCGGCCCTCCTGCAGGCCTTCCTCCAGGACCTCGCGGCCGGGAAGGCCAACGATGACCAGGACGGCAAGAACGATCCCGCGCATCCCAACAAGGACGGCGTGGGGGAAGAAGGGGACTGAAACCATGCGCACGGACGTGCTGAGTATGTTGCTGACCGCCGGATTCGTGATAGCCGGGCCCATCGCCGGCGCCCACCAGTCGGGGGCGGGAAGTTCCGTGGCCATCGCCCAGGAGGAACGCGCCGGGGGGGCCGAGGACTACGAGACGGCCGAGGAGGTCCTGGCGGCCCTCGAAGACGCCGACGCGGACCTGGAAACCTTCACCAGCGGGATCATCTATACGACCATTACCGATCTCGGGGGCGCATTGACACGGCGTACGGGGGAGATCGCCTTCGCGCAGAAGCCCTCCGAAACGGGACCGACCAACCGCCGCTTTGCGGTCCGCTTCGACACGCTGCTGGCGGGCGAGCGCTACTTCGAGGACGAGCGCGCCCTGCAGACCATCGCCTTCGACGGCCGCTACCTCACCGAGATGCTCCATAGCGAGGAGCAGATCAACAGGCGGGAGATCGTCGCCGAGGGGCAACAGGTCGATCCCTTCGAGCTGGGCGACGGGCCGTTCCCGCCGCTTCCCATCGGCCAGCAGAAAGAGGACATCCTCCGCCGCTACGACGTCAGGCTCGTCCCGGCAACCGAGAGCCTGGAGCCCGGCGAGGAACTGGACCCCGAGGATCCCTTCGACCGCACCGAGATCCGGATGGCCGAGAATCTCATGCGCTTCGCCGAGGGATCGGTGCAGCTGCTGCTGGTCCCGCGTCGCGCCAGCGCCGACACGAAGTTTTCCGAGATCCGCCTGTGGTACAAGGCCGGCGAGGATGGAAGGCTGCTGCCCCGGATGAGCCGGACCGTCGACGCGAGCTCGAACGACGTGTCGATCGTCCAGCTCATGCACCCCCTGAAGGTGAACGACCCGCCCAGGGAGGACCTGCTGACCATCACCGCCCCCGAGGGCTGGACGGTCAACGAGACGAGACTCAGGAGCCCGAGCGGGGGCAGGGATCGCCCCTAAGAGGGTACGTTTGGGCCAGCACATCCCACTTTCCCGCAAGACGCCCCCCGGATATGGGCGAAGAACAGGGGACCGGGAGGCGTTGGTCCCATGATGAAGAGCGTCCAGAGACCCCTGCGAACCGCCCTGGCCGCCCTGCTGGCCTGCGCGGGAATGGCCCTGGCCCAGAACCGCGTGCAGGAGGACGGCATCTCCTTGTCGCCCGCCGTGCAGCGGGCCCTGGAGGCCGAATACCTGACCGACGCCGAGCGGCGCGACCTGCGGGTCTTCCACGGCCAGTGGACGGATGCGGATCTTCAAGATCCGGCCACCGCCGCGAAGGCCGCGCTGGCCGCCGGGGACTTCAACCATCCGGCCCTCGACGGCGACAAAGCCGATGTCCTCGACAGGGCCGAGGCGATGATCCTGCGAGGTGATGTCCAGGAGGGGCTGGGGCTGATCGGGGACGATGCGAGCATGCGGGCCCTGCGGCTGCGAGCCCAGGGGAAGGAACTGCTGGGCGATCTTGCCGCCGTGCGCCGCGTGACGGACACTGCGATGAACCGGCTTGCGCGCGAGCGAGCGGAAGACGCCCGGGAACTGACCGAGGGCGTGCGCCTCTTGATCATCCGGGCCCGCGCGGTGGGCGTGCAGCAGGGCGCCGACGATTATGGGCTGATGGCCACCCTGCTGGCCACCGTGCGCGACGAGCTGGACCGCCTGTACTGGCCCGCGCGTCTGGCCGAGGCGGCCCTGCTGGACGCCCGCGACAACCGGCCCCAGGCCCGCGAGGCCCTGATGGAAACGCTCGCGCTGAATCCCTCCAGCGCCGCGGCGTGGCGTGCGCTCGGCGAGAGCCACGTCCGCTCGTTCAACTTCGACGCCGCAGAAGCCGTGGCCAATGAGCTGGACCGCATCGCCGCCTCCGTGCGCCCGGGCGCGACGTCCCCGTATGCCACGCTGATCCGGGCACGCTCGCTCCTGCGACAGAAAGAACCGCGCCTGGCGGCCCAGGCCGTCGACGAGCTGCTGGAAACCTACCCCACCATGCGCGACGCGCTGGCGTTGCGATTGGCCATCGCCGCGGTGTATCGAGACAGCGAGAAGGAGCAGGAGCTCCTTGCCAAACTCGAAGAACTGTCACCCGGCAGCGCCATGCCCCACTACGAGGCGGGCCGCCAGCTCGCAGACTGGCGGCAGTACGCCCCGGCGATGGAATACCTCGAGGAAGCAACCAAACGCCAGCCCGCCTGGCCCGAGCCGTGGATCGAGCTTGGGCTGCTGGCGATGCAGGCGGCTCAGGACGACACCGCCATCGCCGCCCTGGAGCGCGCGACGGTGCTGGATCCCTTCAACGTGCGGGCGAAGAACACGCTGCGCCTGGCGAGCGAGCTCGCCTCCTACGAAACCATCACCACCGACCACTTCGTGATCCGCTACCGCCCCGGGCCCGACGCCGTGCTCGCCCGAGAGATGGCCCCGGTCATGGAAGCCATCCACGCGCGCATCACCGGGAAGGCCGACAACGGGCTGGACCACGAGCCGGACCGCAGGACGGTCATCGACCTGATGCCCAGCCACGACTGGTTCGCCGTCAGGATCACCGGCATGCCCGACATCTTCACGATCGCGGCGAGCACGGGCCCGGCGATTGCGATGGAGACGCCAAGGCCCAACCCCGGGAGCACCACGCAGGGCTACGACTGGCCCCGCGTTCTGCAGCACGAGTACGTGCACACGGTGGGCCTGAGCCGCACGAAGAACCGCGTGCCCCACTGGTTCACCGAGGCACAGGCGGTGTTCCTGGAGGACGGGCCCTGGGACGAAAACCGGGCCCGCATGCTGACGGCGGCGCTCGAGAAGGACGAGCTGTTCACCCTGGACAATCTGAGCCTGGGATTCATCCGCCCCAGGAAGCCCGGCGATCGCAGCCTTGCCTACGCACAGTCGGCGTGGTTGTACGAGTACATCGTCGGGCGCTTCGGCTCCCAAGCCCCGCTCGACCTGATGGACGCGTACGCAGAGGGCCAGACCCAGCGCGAGGCGTTCGCCAGCGTGCTGGAGATCGACCAGGACGAGCTGGAAGGCGACTTCTTGGCGTGGGCCGCAGGGCGGGCGCGGGGGTGGGGCCTGCTTCCGCCCGAGCGATCGCCCACGCTCGATCAGCTCGCCCAGCAGTATGAGAGCGACACCGGCGCCGAGGCGTCGAGCCTCTCGGCGCTGCTGGAAGCCTACCCCGAGCATCCCCAGCTCATCGAGCGGCTCGCGCGAAACCGGCTGGAAGAGAACAACGGCCGGCCGACCGACGAGATGCGCGAT
>JBITAF010000120.1:0-31029 GCA_044440025.1 Phycisphaerales bacterium JB060
GCCGGGCCGGTCGATCGCCTGGCCGACAATGTGGGCCGCCACGGGCTCGGACGCTCCGTTTCCCACGGCTTCCAACGCCACAGGCTCGGGCTCGGACGCAACAGCCACCAGAAGCTCTGCCGGGCCAGGCTCAGCGGAAAGCAGCGTCCAGGCCATCTTCGCCTGAGATCCGAAAATCGCGCGGGATGCAGGGGTCTCGGCCAGTTCGCGGATGCGCATCTCGCCCTGTTCGCCCACCGGCAGACCATCGTCCTCGCCCGGCCGTATTTGGGTAATCACAGGTAAGCGGGCGCCCAGTTCCACCCCGCCGGACCCCCGACGCACGACCAACTCGCCCGGCAGCCGCGTCACGCGCAGGTCCTCGGGCACCAGGGCCGACAGGCCCGCGCGATCGAGCACGTTCGTCACGATGGCCGAGCCCGGCCCGCTCACGTCCAGGAGCACGCCCTCCAATGGCCCGGTCGGCTGGGGAACGGGGGGCCACCCGTCGGCGAGGGGACAAAAGGAGACTTCGACCGTCGTGCCCCGCACCGTTGCCCAGATCGACAACGCGTGCATGGGGTCGTCATGATCCCAGAACCATCGCTCGGTATCGCCCAGGATGCCGGGCGCACCGGCGGGCTTCCAGAAGCCACGGACCACCGCTTGAGCCGGTATGCCACCGAGCACCGCACCGTCGAGCGCGTCGTACTTGCCCGCCGCGACCCCCAGTGTTCTCAGCAGCAGCCACTCGGCCCCGGCCGGCGCCAGCGCCACCACGCTGCGACCATCGCTCAGCGGGGGAAGCGTTGCGAGCAGGAACGACTCTTCCTCAAGGCCCAACACCGGGCGCCCGAACGCGATCTTGCGCGGCACGGCGCGCGTGCGTTGCAGCAGCCGGACATCCATGGCCGAGTCGATCGCAGCAAGCACGATCCAGTGGCCGGCGTCGGTGTCGTTCCGATGCCCCAGCGCGATCACGGTGTTCCCACCCAGCAGGCTGTCGAAGGCTTCCTCGCCCGTCACGCCAAGCCTCGCCGCGAAAAGATCCCACGCGTGGCGGGTTCGCGAGATGGCGTTCTGCTCGTCCATCCACTGCGCAATGGATTGGCCAGCCATGCTCTGGCGCAATGTCCGTGCGTTCTCGAATGACAACGCGGCCGATACGTCGTGCGGCAGGCGCTCGACGAGTTCAGAGCCGGCGACCGCGCCGGGGTGCGCATGGGCCGAAGGACAGATCGCGGCAGCCAGCACCACCACGATCAAGCACGCCGCGCGCATCAGGATCACTCCCGGTCACGCTCGGCTTGGATCAGGTCCGCAAGGGTCGGATCGTGGCCGCGCCGAAGGAGCAGCCAGTGGCCGCGCGCACGGCCGGGCATCGGCCTGGCGCCCGCGGTTGGTTCCGAGCGATTCCACCAGTCGATGTCGCCCGGCTGGGGCACGTAGCTGGCCGCTCGTTGCGGATCCATTGGTAAAGGTTCCGCTCGCCAGGCCATCGCACCACGCCGCAGCGGATCGGCCGATCGCGCAACCAGTGGCAGCCGCGCAGTGGCAGCGGTGTCTAGCCCGGTAGCTCCCCTCCCAAAGGTTGAGAAGCTCTCGGGCGAGTCGGTGGGCAAGCCGTACACGATGGTGCGTTCGACCTTGTTCTGGTCGACTGAATCGGCAAGATCGCGCTGCACGCTGGGCGGCACCATGCGCAGGTCCGCCGCGTCGGAGTTGCCGCTCTCCAGCAGCACGCCCAGAGGGCGCTGGCTGTCGGGCAGCCGCAGATCGGGGGGCGTCAGGCGAATCCAAACGGCTACGCCCGCCACGATCGCCATCGCGGCCATCACCACGGCCGAACGCCCCGCCAGCACAAACCGCCGGCCCCGCCTGTTCAGGTAGCCGCGACGCACCTCGCAACGCGCCAGCACGCGATCGGTCAGGTCCACAGAGAGGCCGTTGTTGGATCCACATTGGCGGAGCATCGACACCGCCTCGCTCGTGCGGCTGAACTCTTCGGCCAGCAGGTGATCCTCGCGCAAAGCCTCGTGCAGCTTCGCCTTGCCGGCCCGATCCAGGTCGCCATCGAAGTACGCGTCGAGAAGCTCGCGCGGGTTGGGCTTGTGCACACCGCCCGATTCGTGTTTACCGCTCATCGATCCACCCCACGATTGACCCGTTGCTCTGGCTGAGAAGGAGAATGGGCAGAACAATGCGACATGCGCTCGGCTCGAATGGCCTCCAGCGCGACACGCAGCTTGCGACGGCCACGGTGCAGGTGGCTCTTCACGGTGCCCGAGGGCATCAGGAAATGCTCGGCGATGCGAGCGATCGGCCAATCGCACTGGTGGAATAGCACCACGATCTCACGCTGCCTCTCCGGCAGACGAGTCAACGCAAGGTCCAGATCGTTTCGCGCCTGCGTCTGATCTTCCTGGATCAAGAGCGGATCACCCTCGGATTGCATATCGGCCGCTGTGAATGCAACCAGGTCGCTGTCGTACGAGGGCGCGCACTTCTGCACCGCGTTGCAGTGCAGCCGCTTGGCAATCGTGAACAGCCAGGTCGAGAACCGGAAGCGCGTGTCGAAGCGGTGCAGGTTCGTCAACGCCCGCACGAATGCCTCCTGCACCACGTCCTCGGCCATTTCCGGCCGACCGCAACGCCGGAGCATGAATGAGTACAGCGAAGCCTGGTGGGCCTGCACGAGATCCGCCGCGGCCGAACGGTCGCCGGCCAATGCGGCGTGGATCAGGTCTTGTTCGCTCTTGCGGTCCATGGCTTCTCTCACTATACCACAAGTCCGCACCCGGGTTGCGGCCGGGTGCGGACTTGTCTCGAAGAGTCACGTCCGTTAATAACGGCCATCCATGGCCGATTCGTACCAGCGAGCGTGGGGTTCCCCGAGGCGGGATTCAGGCAGCGTTCGTACGACGACGACGCCGGCGGCGGGGGCGGGCTTCGGCCCGAACGTGGGCCTGCTCGATCAGGGCCTCCACAACGTCCAGAGGATCCTCGCCCCACAGGTCGGCGCCGATCTCCTCGGCCAATCCATTGGCACGGTTGAACACCCCGCCACCCACGGCCACCTGCATCGGACGGTCCGGGTAATCCTCGTGGATGGTGTCGATCAACTCACGGATGTGTGGCAGGTCGTTGGCGCCCGAGGCGAACATCACCAGAGCCGACGGCTCACGGAGCTTGATCTCGGCGAGCAGCTCGTCGTTGGGGATACCACCACCTCCAAAGTGCACCGTGAAGCCCTCGCTGGTCAGCAGGTCCACCGCCAACTGGCCGGCCAGGTCGTCCGAATCTCGCGGGCCACACACCACCACCGCCGTGCGCCCGTTGCTGGTCTTCGGCACGATGAGCCCGGCCGTCTGGTCCGCCAGCACGCGGAGCAGACGCGTGGCATAGTGGTGCCCCAGCTTGGTCAACTGGTCGCCACGGAAGAGCTTTTCCACCTTCTCATAGGTAGGCCAATACAGCTCGGTGATGAGATCGGTGGCCGTGTCGCCCGTTTCCAGGGCCCGCAGCACCACCTGGCGGGCCTCGACCCGATCCCCCGAGACAAGAACATCAAAGAACCGTTCGCGAAGAGCATCCGTGCACATCGTGCCACCCCTGATTCCGGCCACCGCCGTGTGCGGAGGTCCAATCCCTGTGCCCCGGCCGGCCCATTGCCGCCCGCGAGCCAGTGGTTCATCGCCATACGGCGCCCTCCCATCACAGCACGATGAAAAATCCTTGATGTGGAACTTCTTGCGCGGCAATCTCTGCGCGTCGGTTGGTCCGATCAGGCCTTACGTCCGAAATAACATGCGCAGATTCCGCCGCTGAGCGATCGGGCCGAAACTTCTTCAAGCCCAGAGGCCCGCATGAGGTCCAGCACACGGTGGCGATCCAGGAACGTCTCGACCGATCGGGGCAGGTAGTGGTACGCCCCGGATTGGTCGCCGCTGATCCATGTGGCCGTCCGGGGCATGATGACCCTCGTGTACAGATCGTGCCCCCACCGCACGGGCGCCAGACGGGGGCGGTCGAACTCAAGAACTACCAGCCGCCCGCCGGGCCGGAGCACCCTGGCGAACTCGCCGATCGCCGCTTCGGGACGCTGGACATTCCGCAAGCCAAAGGCGATGGATACCACGTCGCAGCACGCATCATCTAAAGGAAGGACCATCGCATCGCCTTCGATATAGGAAAGCTTGCTAGAAATATGGTCTTGCAATAGATGCTGTCTATTAACGGCCCGCTCGAGCATCGCGTGCGTGAAGTCGACGCCGATAACACTCGACGCGGGCGTGCGGGCGAAGGCCTCGGCCAAGTCACCGGTGCCACAGGCCACGTCGACCACCACATCGCCCTCTCGCACGGCCGCCCGTTTGACGGCGGCCTTGCGCCAACGCTGGTCGAGCAGGAACGAGTGCACCCGGTTGTTAAGGTCATACGAGCCGGCGATGGCGGTGAACATCTGGCGGACGCGATCAGCTTTATCGGACTGCTGATGCGGGTCCGTCAGGGTCTGGCCGTCCCACGCGGGTGGTGAAGCTTCCTTCAGATCGGGTTCCGGGGGGGAGCTCTGGCTCATACGCTGTCTATAAGGATAGAGCCCCGCCGGCACTCGCCGGCCCGGAAGGAGGATTGTGTGGGTATGCCCAGCTTCAAGAAGGTACTGACAACCATCGCGATGGCCACCGCAGCCACGCTGACCGGCTGCGCCACCGATCCCACCACAGGGGACAAGTTCTTCAGCATCTACTCGTGGGACCAGGAAACCGCCCTGGGCCTCGAGGCGGCTCCGTCCTTCACCGATGAGTTCGGGGGCGAGTTGCCAAACGAGGCCGTCGCGGGCTACGTCACCGAGATCGGCTCGTCGATGGTGCCCCACGTCGAAGAGGGCGTGCCCGACGACCTGCCGTGGGAGTTCACGATCCTCAACTCCGACGTCGTCAACGCGTTCGCCCTGCCCGGCGGGCAGGTGTTCATCACGCGCGGCCTGGCGTCGCAGCTCGATAACGAAGCGCAGCTCGCCGGCGTGCTTGGTCACGAGATCGGCCACGTGACCGCGCGGCATGGCAACCAGCAGATGAGCCGATCGGTCGCGCTCCAGGGCGGGCTTGCCGCGAGCGCACTGGTCATCGGCGCCGCGGGCGAGGACAGCGTGCTCCGCGAGTATGGGCAGTACGGCCTGCCGGTCGCACAGGTCGGCGGCCAGCTCGTGCTGCTCAGTTATGGTCGTGACGCCGAGTATCAGGCCGACGAGCTCGGCATGCGATATATGTCACGCGCGGGCTACAAGCCCAGCGGGCAGCGCGGCGTTATGCAGAAGCTGGCCGAGTTGGGCGGGGGCGGCCAGCGCCCGCCTGCCTGGCTCTCGACCCACCCATACCCCGAAGCGCGCATCGAGCGCATCAACGAGCTCTTGCGCGGCGAGTACGCGCAAGCCGAAGCGAGCGGCGCCAACGAGAAGTTTCCCGATCGCTACCGCCAGCGCATGCTGCAGCCCCTGGCGAGCATGCCCGCGGCGCCACCGCCACCGAGCGAGGGCAGCGCGATGCTGCTCGATTCGGTGATCTGGTGCGGGTTGTGCCGCGAAGGCGAGGCGGAAGAGCAGACGCTGGCGGCGCGGTGGGGGCGGCGCGTGGCGGAACACTAACGCCGCATTCGCCTCCACACGAAGTACCCGACGACGGCAACCACCGGAAACGCGAGTACAAGAACTTTCCACGCGGACGTCGCCTGCGCCGATGACGGTACAAAAGCCGCCGGAGCAATCAGCGTCACCAGCAGAACCAGCGGCAAGAACGTCGTGAATTGCAACCAGAAGGGGATCACGGATTGCGATGACTGCGGCGTGTCGCGGAAGAGAAGTGCGCCGGGTTCCTCATAACTGCCGCCGCACTCCGGGCATCGCTCTCCCCCGGCGCAGGGATACAAGCACTTGGCGCACACCGCGACATTTTCTTTGAGTGCGCGGTCACGCCTCGGATCCCGGAAGCCCAGTATCCGCAACGGCGTCGACCATCCCAACTGCGATAGCAGCCAATACGCACTCCAAGACACGAGCGCCAGGATCATGAACAACCCGAACAGCAGGGCGTAGATGTCCAGCAGGTCGTCGAGCATCGCCATCTTCAACCTCTGCTATCGGGTGTGCCACTCCACTCCCAACACCCGCGCCCAGTTCCCACCCGCAAACCCCGCGACTTCCGCCTCGCTCCAGCCCTCGCTTCGCAGCAAGTCGAGCAGCTTGTAAAGATCGTTCGGCGTGTCGACGCCCTCGGGCAGATCGGTTGCCGCGAAGCCGCCGTCCATGTCGGTGCCCAGGCACACCTTGTCCCGGCCGGCGATCTCGGCGACGTGCAGTACGTGCTCGAGTGCGGTGCACAGGGGTGGGCGTTTCTTCTTATCGAAAGCGGGATCGAGGAACGGTGCGTAGAGGTTGATGCCGATGACGCCACCGCGGCGCGCGATCTCGGCGATGGTCTCGTCGCGCAGGTGTCGCTGGTTCGTGCCGCCAAGCAGGGCCCGGGCGTTACTGTGGCTCGCGACAACACGGCCGCCTGACATGTCGAGCAGCTCGTCCATCGCCTTGTCGCTCAGGTGCGAGAGATCGTGGATGATGCCGGCGGCGTCGATGGCGCGCACGACATCACGGCCTTCGGCGGTCAAGCCGGAATTCTGCGAGTTGCCGCCCGCGTAACGCGAGCCCATCGCCCACGCCAGCGCGATGGCGATCACGCCCTGCTCGCCCCACCACGCCACCTGGTCGGCGTCCTCGATTGGGTCGGCGCCTTCCATGAGAATGCCTAGCTGTAGTGGTGCGTCGCCGGTCTTTGGGATCAGATCGATGACCCCAGCGTCACGCCAGGCGTGGTAGAGCTTGAGCTGACGCAGTCCAGCGCGATGTGCGGCGTCGGCGTCGCCTGGCGGATAGGTGTGCTGGAAGCCACCAAGCTGCAAGCCCTGGGGTGCGTCCTGCTCGGCCATCTCGGTGAAGATCGTGCCCAGGCAGCCGCGGACGTTGCCGTCCTTGAGCGATTGCAGCGTGACGGCGGCGGGCAACAGCGTGCCGCGGCACTGGTCGAGGCCGGCGTGCATATCGCGCCCGATCTCGGCGAGGTACGCGAGGTCGAGGTGGCCGTCGAAGATGGGCATGGGCGACGGCTCGGTCACGGGCCGGCGATTTCGGCTTCGGGGCTGTCGCGCTTCGGTTCGGTCTCGGGCGGCGGCCGATCGCCGGGGAAGGCTCGATGCGGAAGGCTCTCGAACTCCACGTGGAAGTGGGTGGGCTCGAAGAAGGTGCCCGGCTCGGTGCGCAGCCACGGGTCCTTCACGTGGCGGAACAACTCGTAGGGCAGTTCGGCGCGGATGCCCACAGCGCCCGTCTCCTCGTCGCGCAGGAAACGCACGGTGGCGAATCGCTCTGCGGGCTGTGGATCCTCGTCGCCTGCTGGCTCGCCACCCTGGCGGTAATAGCGGGGGGCGTCGGGCGGGAGTTCTCCGCGAACCACGCGGAGCACACCCGGGCGGCCGTTGTCCTTCGAGACGACTCCGCCCAGCGTGTCGTCGGCCCGCGCGGTGTTGTACTGGTCGATCGCGCTGCCGTCCAGGCCACAATCGAGGATGTCTTCCATGCTGTACTGCAAGTGGTGCAGGACCGTGCTTCGCGTGGCTCGGGCCGGCTCGAGAAAGTGGACGTTCTCAAGCCGGATTTCGATGGTCGAGCCGGGACGGATATCGGCAAAGAATGGCTCTTCCGGATCGGCCTTATAGAAACCGACACGCACCACCGAGCCCAGTGGGTGGCCACGCTGCAGGTCGATGCGGGTACCGCCCACGGCGGTGAAGGCCAGCAGGTTCGTGCCCAGATCCACGCGATCTTTCTTCGTGCCCCAGGGCATCTGCCGGGAGAGTTCCACCCGGGTGCCGTCGCGCTGATCCCAAGCGATGGTTATAAGCGGCTGGGTCTGGTCGTCGATATAGAGCGGGCTGCCGCCCTCCGCTGCGGGCTGCTCGGCCGCGGGGTCAGGATCCTGGCTCGTCGGAGCAACCTGACCCATCAAGGCAGGCCCGATGGCCAAGGCCGCCAACACAGGGATCAGGAAAAGGCTGGGAATGCCCCGTACTCGCGTGCGATGTGGGCTCATGCTCTGATTCCCTCCCAGTGCCTGACCGGTCCAGGCCGCGACACGCAGCATCGTACGTTCGGCAACAAGGGCGGTTTCGGCAAGAATGTGAAACACATCCCCGGCAGCTCGGCGTACTCACAGCAGGAGTATCAATATGAAGAACACGCTGTCGGACGGAACGGGTCGTTCGGTATCTGATCGGAAACTCGCCCTGGTGGCGGCTGGTCTGGCCGGTGTGACCGCCTTGGCACTGGCGATCTCGGCCGGCGCGCACGAGAACTGGCGAAAGGTGCGAGACGCCCAGCCGGCGGTCGAGGCACCCATGTGGTCCCTCGCCCAGCAGCAGCAGGGCCCCGGCGGCGGTGTCGACGATCCCACGGCCACGTTCGAGAGCGAGAACGTCACGCTCCTGTCTTGGATTCCCCTGAGTGCCTTCCCGGGCGGCCACGGCCGGGGCAACGACTGCTGGGGTTACACGAGTCCCTCTGGCCGCGAGTACGCCATCATGGGCCTGCAGCGCGGGTATGGCTTCGTCGAGGTCACCGATCCGACCAACCCGGTCATCATCGACTGGGTCGAAGGGCCCAACAGCGACTGGCACGACATCAAGGTCATGGGCC
This sequence comes from Phycisphaerales bacterium JB060, assembly GCA_044440025.1. GTDB lineage: Bacteria > Planctomycetota > Phycisphaerae > Phycisphaerales > UBA1924 > JAHCJI01. The sequence continues at coordinate 8,723 of JBITAF010000120.1, forward strand.
AGTACGCCTACGGCGTCAGCGAGGGCGGTGACGGCATCCAGGTCATTGACCTGAGCGAAATCGACGACGGCCGGGTGACCCTGGTTCGGAATAAGACCCAGTTGGGTCACCAGACCACGCACAACATCGTATCGAATCCGGATTCTGGGTATTTGTACTTGGTTGGCGCCAACATCGCCAACGGCGGCCTGATCGCCGTCAGCATCGACGATCCGACCAACCCGATGATTGTCGGGCAGTGGAGCACCCACTACGTGCACGATGCGCAGGTGGTGAGCTACACCGAGGGCCCTTACGCCGGCCGCGAGATCGCCTTCTGCCTGAACGGCTTCGATGGCCTGGAGATCGTGGACGTGACCGACAAGGGCAACATGTTCATGGTCGGGCGGACCGACTACTCGCAGCTCCGCTACACCCACCAGGCGTGGCTGAGCGAGGACCGCCAGTACCTTTATCTGAACGATGAGCTAGACGAGGGCGACAGCGTGTCGGTGACCACCTCGCGCGTGTTCGACGTCTCGGACCTCTCGAACCCGCAGCTGGCCAGCACGTTTACCGCCGGCCTGCCGGCGATCGACCACAACAACTACGTCAAGGGCGACACGCTCTATCAGGCCAACTACCGCAGCGGCCTGCGCGTGTGGGATCTCTCTGACGACGCGCTCAATCCGACCGAAGTTGCGTGGTTCGATACCTTCCCCGGCAGCGACCAGGCGAGGTTCAACGGCGCGTGGAGCACCTACCCCTACTTCGACAGCGGCATCGTGCTTATCAGTGATATTGAGCGAGGCCTCTTCATCGTCGATGTCAACGCCGACGGCGCGGGCAAGCTGGAACTCTCCATTCCCGGGGGAGCTCCGACCGAGCTCGCACCGTTCGGGCAGACCATCCAACTCGAGGTCAACGAGCTGGAGGGGACCGTCGACAGCGTGCTGGTCAAGGTTCGTCTTGCCAGCGGCGAGGTGCTCGAGGCGCCCCTGGCCTCGATCGGCGCCGGGTTATTCGAGGGCGTGATGCCCAACATGCCGTGCTTCCAGAACGTCGAGTACTGGTTCGAGGCCACCAGCAGCGACGGGCAGTTCTTCCGCACGCCGCTCTCGGCCCCGTTCATCAACTACGAGGCGTTCGTTGTCACCGACGTCGAGCAAGCTGTCTTCGATAGCTTCCAGACCGACACCGGCTGGGCCGTCGAAGATATCGCGATCGAGGATGGCGGCTGGGAGCGCGGCGCCCCGCGTACCAGCGGTGGCCGCGGCGAGCCGGACTCCGACTACGACGGCACCGACTCGATGTACGCCACCGGCTTGGGCCGGGACGCGGACCTGGACGGCGGGCCGACGATCCTCACCAGCCCGGTCTACGACCTCTCGGCTCTGGGAGACGAGGTCCAGGTCCGCTTCGCGCTGTGGTACACCAACGACGATGGCGACGACCTGCTGGCCGTCGAAATGTCATCCAACGGCGGCTCGACCTGGGAACCGGTGGACAGCATCGTTGGGGGCGCTCCCGCGTGGGGCTTGCGCAACTACCGCGTGACCGACTTCGTCGACGTGACCGACCAGTTCCGCATCCGCTTCATCGCCGCCGATCAGCCCAATAACTCGGTCACCGAGGCGGCCATCGACGCGTTCGAGGTCGTGCGCTTGTCTTGCGACGCCTGCCGTGTCGACATGACCGGCGACGGCGTGCTGAACATCTTCGACTTCCTCGAGTTCCAGAACCTCTTCGCCGTCGGCGACCTGCGGGCCGACTTCGACGGAGATGGCGACCTGACCATCTTCGACTTCCTCGAGTTCCAGAACGAGTTTGGCGCCGGCTGCGGTTGAGCCCGATCGGGTGCAGCCATCCCGAAGGAATATCACGCGGCGATCGGATGGTCTTCACCCGATCGCCGCGTCCTCTTTCTCCGAAGCTCTTCGAACAATGTTCGCTTAGGGCGTGACCACAAGAATCGAACCATTGCTGGTGCTCAGCACGATCTCGCCCCCACCCGGGCCGATTTGGTAGTCCATCCTGCGTGATGAGACCAACTCGGTCTGCACGCCGTTGGTAGCCCTGCGGTACACGCGGGCCGTGTTGTTCGACGTCGAAGCTCGAACCCGCCCCGTAGCCTCGCGGGGCAGGTCCAGGCGGATGCTGCCGTTGCTCGTGGACGCCCGCCACACGTATGCCGAATCGTCCTCACCCGGGCCCGTGCCCTCGATGGTGATCGAGCCGTTGGAGGACGCGACGTCAACCGCCCCCGCACCGCCCTTAATCTCGATGCGGCCGTTGCTGGTCCGCGCGTGCATGCTGCCTTGGCGATCATGGATGGTGACAGATCCGTTGCTGGTCTTGATGACCGCCCGGCCCTTGCCTCCTGAGAGCCGGACCGATCCGTTGCTTGTACGGGCGTCGACGTGGCTGAGCGCGGGAGCGGTGACCTCGATATTGCACGCCTCATTGTCCATGCGCTCGCCGTCCGGCCACACTGGCCGGATGCGCAGCGTGCCGTCGGCGTCGACGACCGTTTCAATCGTGAACCGCTCGGCTCGCTCACTGCTGGTCAGCCGTGCCTCGGCCGATACGGAGGCATCGGCGATGCTGGGGTCCTGCGTGATAACGATTCGGCCATTGACCGTTTGCACGTCCACGCTCACGGTGCGCACGTCGGGCATCGAGATCGACATCGAGGTTGGCGCAATGGCTCGCGGGGAGCTGCGCACGGCGCAACCAGTGGCGAGCGTGACAGAGATCGCCACCGCCGCCAGCAGTGCAGCCGGGCGGCAGGTTCGCAGAACTGGAGTGTGCGAGCGGGTCATGGGTGTCCCTCCACGGAGCATGTCGGAACCTCTGGGCGCGGCCAGCAGGTGGCCGGCCATAGACCTGCCACAGAGATGCCTCATGATTGGGTTTCCAGCACGCCGCCTTTCGGGGCTCGGGGGAGGGACCTTGGATAAGTAGGAATGCTCAGCTGATCTCGAGGATCTCGAATCGCTTGGTGCCACGGGGGGCATCCACACGAACGGTCTCACCCACGCGGGCTTTCATCAGCGCGCTGCCCATGGGGCTGTTGGCGGTGACCTCGTCGTAGTCGTCGGGCGGGTCTTCGCTGAAGTCGCCAACCAGCTTGACCATCTCGGCATCGCCCACGGGCCCCTTCTCGGTGACCTCCTGGATCTTGACCATCGAGCCCAGGAACGCGACCTGCGCGTCCTTGGCCAGGTCGTCGTTGACCACCTTGGCGTTCTCCAGGCGATCTTCCAGCCGGCGGATCTCGGCCTCTTCCATGCCCTGGAGCTCGCGGGCGCTGTGATACTCGGCGTTTTCCTTCAGGTCGCCAAGGGCCCGCGCCTCGGCGATGCGCTCGGTGATCTTGGGCCGGTTGGCGATCAGCTCGTCGAGCCGGGCCTTGATCTTGGCCTTCTCCTCGGCGGTCATGTAGTCCATCGGGCGCCCTTCCTGTGTGCGCGCGTGCTCACGGCTCGTCTGTTGGGGCACATACGGCGTGCCCGAATGACGATCCCCGCGGGCGGAGGGCTCAAGGCCCGGGCCACGCGGGGTACCGGGCGATGCTATGGGCTCTGTGCTCGGCGGGCCACTCTCGCATGTTCGGGGAGGTTTCGGGCCGGGGCTCACCAGCCCCAGCACCACCCACCCCGCCACCGCGATGGCCCCCTGCGCCAGCAGGACCGGCCAGCGCCCGTCGACCACCGAGCTCACCCCCGGGCCCACGTCCCGGCTGCGGCTCAGGTCGATGACCGCCGAGACCGGGCTCAGCATGGTCGCCCACGCCGGCCCCGTTCGAAGTGCCAGCAGCGGCAGCAGGGCGGCAGCGGTCAGGGCCAGCATCGTGGCGGTCCGGACGTGTGCGCCCGGGCCCAACGCGCCAGCGAACACCGTGCCGCGGTCGTACATGTGCTCGGGATACTGGCCCGGCCTGGGGCGGAGCACCAGCGCCAGGACCAGGCCGGCGATCATGGGCCACGCGGCCAGGCTCAGGGCGATCGCGGCGATCAGGTCGATCGCCCAGCCCGCCCGGGCGGCCGCCTGGGCCCACACGACCGCCTGCGTGGGTGGCACCAGCACCAGCAGGTCCTTGAAGAAGGCCGCCGCGGAACGCTCGCGCAGCGACGCGCTCTGGCTCAGCCGCACCATGGGCCATAAGACCGCCAGGCCTACGGCCACGCTCAGCAGCATGGCCCGCGCGGCGTACTGGTACACGCCCTTGTCCAGCAGCGCCCATGGCCCTCGGAACAAGAGCACACCGATGGTCAGCAGGCCGGCCAGCAGGATGTACATGGCCCACAGGAACGCGAGCGTGCGGGGCTCGGCCCGGCGGTGCGCCCAGCGGTCTCGGCCCGCGGGCCGGTCCGGGTTGGGCTTCTTGGGTTCGGCTGGCGGGTTCGGGCCCGGCTGGCTCACGGCTGGCCCCCGCCGCCTCCCCGTCGGCCGTCGTCACCGATGAGCACGGTGCCCGGCCAATGGATCTCGACGCGCTCCTGGCCGCCATCGAGCTGGCCCGTCGCCTCGAGCAGCCCGCGCAGGTTGGCCAGCTTCTTCTCGTCGGTCACCTCGCCGCGGTACACGCCTTCTCCACCGGGCGGGGCGCCCCACACCACGCGCCCGCCGGTGCTGGTCACGATCAGCAGCCGCCGGCCCTGCCCGTGCTCGGCCAGGTCGATGCCGATGACCTGGGGCTCGAAGTCTTCCACCAGCAGCAGGCCCAGCAGCGAGATCGCATCGCGCACGTCCTGGCCGGGCCAACTCGGGTTCAGGTCGCTCGCGTCGGCGGGCCTGGGGATGCGTGATGGATTGAGGATGACCTTCAGCCCCGGGAAGCTCTCGGGCGGCCCGCTCAGGGGCAGCACGTTCGCGTCGGCATCGATGGCCGTGTCTCGCAGGCCGGGCCTGGCCCCGGCCTGGAAGGCCGCCGATCGCACCGCCGCCACGGGCCGGCGCCAGTCCATCTCGATCACGATGTCGGCCCGGGTTGGCCCGGGCCCGTCGGCCTGGTCATGCGTGGGCGCGCGACGCCAGACCCGCGGCGTGCTGGCCGCCCAACCCGTGGAGGCCATGGCCTCCTGCACCGCGCGCAACGGCTCTGGGCGCAACGCCGATGTCCCGGCCAGTTGCGTCGCGGATTCGCGATACGCGGCATCGGCCCGATCCATGATGCCGTCGTACGTCTGGCGGGGCATCCATCCCGGCGGGGTGAGCTGGATGAAGATCGATTCGGATTGCTCGCTGATGCGCGTCGCGGCCTCGCGCCCCAGGGCCGGAATGCCCAGGCCCGCGCCGAGCACCACGCCACCGGCCAGCACCAGCCCGACGCACGCCAGCACGAGCTTGCGCGTCGAGCCCTCGGGCAGCAGCGGGCCCCTGCTCGTCTTGGGCTTGGCCTTCGCCCTGGGCTTGGTCTTGCGAGACGCCTTCTTTGATGCGGCTTTGCGTGGCATGGTCTTCTATCAGCGTACGGCGGCACGGGCGGTGGTGTGCGACGCGTGCCGGTCCAAAGCGTCCTCCACCAGCCTGCCGCACAGCGCGGGCATGCCCAGCCCCGTCCGGGCCGCGGCCATCGGCAGCAGCGAGTGGCTGGTAAACCCCGGCATGGTGTTGGCCTCGAGCAGCACGGGCCCGCGCTGCTCGTCGAGCATGAAGTCCACGCGGGCCAGCATCGCGCAGCCCATGGCCCGGGCCAGACGCAGGGCGTCGCGCTGCATGGCGTGCGCGGCCCCCTCGGGCAGCGGAGGGTCGACGATGTACCGGGTGTCGTCGCGGGCATATTTGGCCGCGAAGTCGTATACCCCGTCCGCCGGGGCGATCTCCACGATCGGCAGCGCCTCGTCAGCAACAACGCCAACCGTCAGCTCGCGGCCGCAGGTCATAGGCTCGACCATGAACGCCGCGGTGGCGCCCGACGCCAGCGATGCGCGCGCCTGCTGCACGCCCGCGTGCCAATGGTCCATGTTCTTGCAGATCGCCAGCCCCACGCTCGAGCCCTCGTGCACGGGCTTGAGGACCAGCGGCAGCTCGATGGGCGGCGCGTCGTCCAGCGGATGCAGGATCGAGGCCGAGCCCGTCGAGATGCCAAGCGAGAGCGCGAGCTGTTTTGTGTGGATCTTGTCAATAGCGATCCTGGCCGCGACCGAGCCGCACCCCACGAAGGGCCGGCCGTCGGCCTCCAGCAGCCGCTGCATGGGCCCGCCCTCGCCCCATGGTCCGTGCAGCACGGCGAACACCACGTCTCCGGGCATAGCACGCAACTCGTCGAGGCGGAGCGTCTCGAAGAGGCGGAGCTCCGCGGCGAACTGGCCGCCGCTGTTGATCGCGTTGGCAACCGCCCTGCTGCTGTCGACACTCACCGGGTGTTCGGCGTCGGGCCCGCCACCGAGAACAAGAACCACGCGCCCATCGGCTTGGTCGCGCACGCCCTGGCCACTCATCGCTGCCCCCACACGACCACCTCGGTCGCAAGTTCCACCCCGAACATGCCCAGCACGCGCTGGCGCACCAGCTCGATCAGTTCCAGGATGTCCGCCGCCCTGGCCTTGCGCTTGTCGACGATGATGAAGTTCGCGTGCCGATCGCTCACGCTGGCGCCACGCACGCTCAGGCCCTTGCAACCGGCGCGTTCGATGAGAAGCCCCGCGCTGGCGCGATCGCCCGGCTCGCCCACCCCGCGCACGTTGTACGCCAGCACGGGGTTCTTGAATACACACCCCGCGCTGTCGGCGGCCAGCGGCTGGCTGTGCTTCTTCTCCACCATAATCGCCTTGACCTTCTCGCGCACCTGACCAGCGTCGCCCGGCGTCAGGCTGAACACCGCCTCGACCACCACACGGTCCCCCAGCCCACCATCGCGATACCCGGCGCCAAACGCGTACGCCGGCTCCGTGCGCACGTTCCCCTCGCGGTCCATGGTGGTGACCTCGTGAAGGAAGTCGAACGTGCTGCCGTGCTTGCCCCCGGCGTTCATGGCAATCGCGCCGCCGATGCTCGCGGGCACGCCCGCCAGCGTGTGCAGGCCCTCCAGCCCCGAGCGGGCGGTGTCCTGCACCAGCCGCATGAGGTCGGCCCCGGCCTGCGCGCGCACCGTGCCGCCTGGCGAGATCTTAACAGCATTGAGTTGGTCAAGACTCACCACAAGCGATCGCTCGCCGCCATCGGCCACCAGCAGGTTCGCACCCTCGCCCAGCACCTTGAACTCCGGGTCGATGCGCAGGCACTGCTGTAACTCTTCGACGCACGTGGGCCGCACCAGCCGTTGGGCCTTGCCTCCAACGCCGAACCACGTGGGCACGGGCACCCACCGCTCGATGTCGAGCCGCACGGCGCTAGGCATGGGCCACCGCTCGATTCCCAAAAGCGAACCCGTGGGCTACCTGCCACACGGGGCCCGCGCCCATCACCACCACCACGTCGCCCGCGCGGCAGTCTCGCTCGAGTTGCTCCACGATGGCGCCGAACGGATGGCGGTGGTCGGCGTTCACCCCGCCATCACGCAGCCGCCGCACCAGGTCCTGCGCACTCACCCGCTGCTTTTCGGCCTCGCTGTCTCTTACGAAGTAGATCTCCGGCACGATCACCAGGTCCGCGCTCGAGAATGCCGCGGCGAACTCGTCCAGCAGAAACCGTGTCCGCGAGTGCTGGTGGGGCTGGAACACCACGACCAGGCGGCCGTCCCTGGCCTCGGGCCGTTCGGCGTGGCGGATAGCCCGCAGTGTTGCGTCAACCTCGGTGGGGTGGTGCCCATAATCGTCGTACACGCGCACGGTGCCCCCGTCGACGGGACGATCGCCCAGCATCTGGCAGCGCCGCTCCAGACCGCCAAAAGCGCCCAGAGACCGGGCGACGATCGCCGGGTCTCCACCGGCGGCACACGCCAACGCGAAGGCCATGCCCGCATTGGCGGCGTTGTGCGCGCCCGGCAGCCGCTGCTGCCAGCGGCCCCATGCGCCGCCGCGGTGGGATGCCTCTGTCTGGTGAGACTCTCGGTCATACCGCACCACCCAGTCGGCCTGGGGGCTGAAGCCGATGGTCTGCACCTGCGCCACGATACCCGCGGCCACCTCGCGCCGGTGGGCGCCCTCGTGGCCGATGATCAGCACGCCGCCCTCCTCGGCTGGCGGCAGCGACCCGGCGAAGTGCCCGAACGCCTCGACCACCGCGTCCAGGCTTCCATAGATATCCAGGTGGTCGGCCTCGACGTTCCCGATGCCGGCGATCGTCGGCCGCAGGTTGTGGAACGATCGGTTGAACTCGCACGCCTCGGCCACCAGCAGCCCGGGCTTGCCAAAGCGCGGCCCGCTGGGGATCACGGGCGCCCCAAGCCGCGAGCCAACCCACGCGCCCGGCTCGTGCAACGCACCCCGCTCGAGCTGCGAGCACGCCGCCCCGGCGATGACCGATGGGTCCAGGCCCGCGTCGACCATCGCTACGCCCAGCATGGCCACCGTCGTGCTCTTGCCGTGCGTGCCCGCGACAGCCACGCCCGTGCGGCCTTGCATGACCAGCCCCAGGGCCTGGGGATACCGCATGACCGCCACGCCACGCTCCCGAGCCCGTACAAAGGCCGGGTGCCCAGCGGGGATCGCGGCGGTGGCGATGAGTACCTCGGCGGCGTCGGCCGCGTCGTGGCCATCCCCGATCGTGACGCTCAGCCCCTGGGCCTCCAGCCGATCGGTGATGGGCGAGGCGACCGCGTCATAGCCCCGGACGCGCGCGCCGGTTGAGGCCAGCACCCGGGCCAGTGCGCTCATGCCCGCGCCGCCCACGCCAAGCATCGCCACGGCCTTGCCGTAAAGGCCGTTCGCATCGCAAAGCTGGGGGGTGCGGTTCTGGTCGGACACGAACAAGCGTATCGGAATGATGGCCGGTCGTTCGTGAGCGTATTGCCGGCCGGACGAGAACCGGCTTGGCAAGGGCCAGCGAGCGGTTAGGATACAGGCAGTGCTGAAGTTCCCCTCCGAGCTCATTGCCAGCGTGCGGCCCGCATACGAGCACCGCCGGGTCGTCGTCACCGGTGGCGCTGGTTTCATCGGAAGCCACTTGGTCGACGCCTTGGTCTCCCTGGGCGCCTACGTCCGCGTGATCGATGACCTCTCGAACTCCTCGGCCGACTACGTCGCCGATCTGGTCGAACTCGAGCCCGACCGGGTCGCCTTCGTGCATGGGTCGATCCTCGACCGCAGCGCCCTTGCGGACGCGTTCACCATCCAGCACCAGGGCCGGAAGCAGTCCGATCGCGGGCCGGTGGTCTTCCACTTGGCCGCCGTCGGCTCGGTGCCCCTATCCATCGAGCAACCCGGCCGGGCTTGGGACGTCAACGCCACCGGCACGCTGCGCGTGCTCGAGGCGCTGCGGGCGTCGGGCGGCGGCCGCATCGTCCAGTCGAGCTCGAGCTCGGTCTACGGGGACCGCGGCTCGAACTCTGGCGAGCCCTGCCAGGAAGACATGAACCCCTGCCCGCTGTCGCCCTACGCGGCCAGCAAACTGGCCAGTGAGCAACTGCTGGCCACCTGGAGCCGCTGCTACGGGCTCGAGAGCATCGCCCTGCGGTACTTCAACGTCTTCGGGCCACGCCAGCGGGCCGACTCGGCCTACGCCGCGGTCATCCCGGCCTTCGCCTCGCGCATGCTCACGGGAAAGCCGCCGGTGATCTACGGCGATGGTCAGCAGACGCGGGACTTCACCTTCGTGGCCAACGTCGTGCTGGCGAATCTGCTGGCCGGCGCCACGGGCACGCTGCCGGACAACGCCGTTGCCAACGTGGGCCTGGGCCGAGCCACCAGCCTCAACCGCCTTGCAGAGCAGATGGCCGCGGTCGTCAGCGAGCAGACCTCCACCGACGCGGCCAGCCTCGAACCGCACTACCAGCCAGCCCGACAGGGTGAGGTCCGCCATTCGCTCGCCAGCATCGAGCGGGCCCGTGGTCTGTTGGGCTATGAGCCCTTCACCACCTTACCCGAGGGGCTGGCCGAGACCATCCACTGGCATCGAACCCAGAGCGGGGCCAAGGCCTCCAGCGGCGGGCACTGAATGGGCGCATCGCTCCTGAGAGACCTGCCGCTGGCCATGTACGAGCTCCCCCGGATGGCCATCGTGGCGCGATTCCGCCTGCGTGGGCCCTACTACGCCTGGCGCTGGCAGACCGCTTTCGGCCGCGGCACACCACCCCGGGGCGAGCTCATCCGCGGCATTATCGAGTTCGGCGCGTGGGCCAACCGCACCCGGAGGGGGCACTGACCGTGGACCAGGCAGCCGTCAGGAGAATCGTTGCTCAGGACGCCCGCGCGTGGGGCCAACTCGGTGTGGCATGGGGGTTCAGGGGGCAACCCGCTGCCATCGCGGCCGAGGTGATGGCCCCAGAGCCGGCCGCCCCAAGGCCAGCCCCGCCTTCCCCGGAGAGCACGCCCATGGCTCGAAAGGTCCAGACCCCTTCAGCCCAGGTCCAACCCAAGCACGAACCCAAGCCCAAGAGCAAGCCGCGGACACCACCTACCGGCAGCCCCAGGGAGGTCGCCGAGCACCTGCTGGCCGAGATCCTGGAGGATTACACCCAGGCGGCACCCCATCGGGCGACTGGAACCCCGCACACCACCATCGTCTTTGGCGAGGGCGACCCATGCGCGCGGATCATGTTCGTGGGCGAGGCGCCGGGAGCCGATGAAGACCGCCAGGGCAGACCCTTCGTGGGCCGGGCCGGGCAGAAACTCGACCAGATGATCTCGGCGATGGGCCTCAAGCGAGAGGACGTTTACATCGCCAACGTCCTGAAAGTACGCCCACCCAACAACGCGACGCCCACGATCGAGGAGGCCCAGGCCAGTTCCCCCTATCTATTGCGCCAGATCGAGGCGATCCGGCCCGAAGCGATCGTTGCCCTGGGCCTGCCCTCGGCCAAGCTTCTGACGGACCAGACACTGTCGATGCGGGAGCTACGCGGCCGGTGGTGGCCCCTGACCACGCCCTCGGGCGAGAGCTTCGACGTGCTGCCGACCTACCACCCGGCCTACCTGCTGCGGAACTACACCCCTGAAACCAGGAAGAAGGTGTGGGAAGACCTGAAGAAGGTGCTCGAACGGCTCGATTTACCAGTACCGGCGCGGTGACCCAGGCTGTAGACGGATCAAGTTGTGCGGACTGCGGAATACTTGCTCGAAAATTTTGGTTGGCTATGCAACAGGCCAACGCGGCACCGCGAATAGGCCAGCGTCCGAGGCAACTCGGGCCCAACATTGACCCCCACGAGACCCGGTGATTGAGCACACGTTGTTCGTCACCGGGTTTTTTTGCGCCGATGCTTCGCGTCAGCTGGCCTCTCTCTGGATTAGCTGCCAGAGCTATCGGGCGTTGCGTCGGGATCGCCCGTATCGGACTGGGGTTCAGCCGGATCAGCCTCGAATGCGAACCAAGTGTCATCGGGAAGGCGTTCGAGCTCTGTGATGGTCCAAGTGGGCGCCGCTTCGCCCCAGGTGACATCGAACGTGAACCGCACGGGCTGGCCGACTTCGAGGGAATCGATGTCGATGCCCTCGGCCACTCGCGGAAAGGACATGGGGTGGCTATTCATGCCGACCACCTCACCCTGGCCGTTCACGAAGTTCGGGATCGCCTCGTGGTGGATCTTGAACTCGCTGGCGGGGCTGGCGGGGTCGGGCAACGAGTACACACGGCCCTGGGTGGTGTATCGGGCGTCGGGCGCGGCGGGGGCCTCATCCTGTTCCGCTTCGCACGCCAGCAGGCTGAGTGTGCAAACAACAAGGCCCGCTGCGAGGAGCGGGCCGATTCGGGGGAAGTTCTTCATGCCCATATATTAGGGGCGATGCGAGGGCGCTCAGGCCTTGGCGGTCTCGAGCTTCAGGAACTTCTCGACCGACTTGATGTCGTCCGAGAGCTGCGGGGCGTAGGGGAAAGTGAAGGACTCGCCCACGCGGACCTGGCCGCCCCGGCCGCACTTCTCGCGGGCGTACCAGTCTCGGCCGCCGCGGACGTAGACCTTCATGTTCTGGCGGCGGCGTGTCTGGGCCTTACGCAGGCCGCGCTGGATCTCAGGATCGAGCTTCATCAGCCGGCTGATGGTCTTCTTGCCAGCTTCGCTGCGCGGCAGGCCGGTGATGGTGCAGGAGACCTTGTCGCCTGGGTTGAACGTGTCGGACATATCGCGGCTTCCCAACGGTAAGGACAGAGTACCCGCGGCCTGCGGCGTGCGGGGCCAAGATGATAGCGGCCATGTCGGTGGGGTTCAATTCTGTCGTCAGCCGTCGCTCGGGTCGCGGCCGTTATCCTGAAGCTCGGTTCCGGGCTCGCGCGGCGGTACGATGGGGTATGAGCGATCCCGCTGCACCGACACCACCCTCCTTCGATCCCAGTCAGCCGCATCAGGCCAAGCCCAAGCTACGCCAGATCAAGGGCTTTCCCTCGCAGGTGCAAGGCAAGCCGGCCCTGGGTGTGGCCGATGCCAGGCAGATCAGTCGTAAGGTGGTGTTCACTTCGCCAGCGGCCCAGCAGATCCTGCCCTTGATGGACGGGTCGCGGTCGATCGACGAGATCGTGGATCAGGTCGGCCAGGGGCTGGAGCGTCGGAGTGTGGAGATGCTCGTGGCCCAGCTCGACGACGCCGCGCTGCTGCACGGGCCTCGGTTCGACGCGGTGTGGGACGAGTTCACGAAGACCTTCGATAGCGCCGAGGTGCTGCCACCCTCAAACTCGGCCGACTACGCGGAAGCCCTGGTGAAGAAGAAGCACGAGAGCGACGAGCTTCCCGAAGAGCAACTCCGCGAGGAGGCGCCCGACGCGCTTCGTGAGCACCTGGACCAGCTCATCGACGAGGCGCTCAAGGACGACGAGAACCCCAGCTTTGACGCCCTGCCCCCCGGCGTGATCGTGCCGGCCATCGATTATGCGCGTGGTGGGCTGGTCTTCGCAAAGGCCTACGGGCGGATGCGGGTGGTCGATCGACCGGACCGTGTTGTCATACTGGGTCCGAATCACTATGGCCGATCATCGGGCGTGGCCGGATGCGACAAGGGCTTCCAGAGCCCACTGGGCGAGTGCTCGCTGGATCGCGAACTTGCCGAGAAGCTGCGGAACTCGCTGGGCGACAAGCTCTTCGAGCACCGCTACGACCACGAACGCGAGCACAGCATCGAGCTGCAGATCCCTTGGATCCAGCACGTCTTCGGCACCGACGATGCTGGGAACTTCCCGAAGGTCTTCGCCGCCCTGGTGCACGACGCAGCGGCCAATAACGGCGAGAGCTACGACGGCAACGGTGTGGCGATCCAGCCGTTCGTTGACGCTGTGCGGGCTGCGCTCGGCGAGCTTGGTGGCACGACGCTGGTGGTGACGACGTTTGATCTGAGTCATGTGGGGCCAATGTTCGGGGATCAGGTGCAGTTGCTGGGGGATACCCAAGAGTCTCAGCAGGCTCGCAACAGGGTCGTGCAGCACGACCGGGACATGCTGGACCTGCTTGCCCAGGGCAAGCCCGAGGAGATGGTGGCGTCGATGGCCTGGCAGCAGAACCCCACGCGGTGGTCCTCGACTGGGCCGATCGTTGCGGGCATGGGTATCACGGCGCCGAGCACGGCTCGGGTGCTGCACTACCAAGGCGCCATCGATCAGAATGGGCACATGCTGGTGTCGATGATCGCCGGCGTGATCGAATCAGCGGGCGAGTAAGGACACTCCCCAGTTGTCAGCGGTGATGGATGGTGGTGTCACCGGGCTGTAACGGTCCGGCGGCTTTGGGCAACTACCCGCCGCGGGCGTCGTATGGATGGGCGACGGGCTTGGCCTCTCGGCCTGTGTGGCCCGTCGATGGTGTACGATCGGCCCCTTCGCGTTGCCCTTCGGCGGCGACCTGGGGGTGGCGTGGGGTCGGTGGCGACCCGGTCTGAGTGTTAAGTAAGGAAGGCTTCAATCATGGCGACATCAAACGCGTGCTGGGGCATTGAGGTTGGCGCTGGCGGCATCAAGGCCGTCAAGCTCGTGCTGGACGGCGAGGGTGTGCGGGTTGCCGAGTTTGCCAACGTGCCGCACAAGCGTGTGCTCTCGACGCCCGAACTGAACCAGGACGACGCGATCCGCCTGGCGATGGGCGCGTTCGTGAACCAGTTTGATCTGAGCAAAGCGCGGGTGGCGGTGAGCGTGCCCGGGCACGCGGCGTTCGCGCGGTTTGCCAAGCTGCCGCCGGTGGAGCCCAAGCAGATCCCCAAGATCGTGCGGTTCGAGGCTGAGCAGCAGATTCCGTTCTCGCTGGAAGAGGTGGAGTGGGACTTCCAGACGTTCCGCTCGCCCGATTCGCCCGACGTTGAGGTGGGGATCTTTGCGGCGACGAAGGAGCGCATCCGCCAGCAGTTGCAGTTGTACGACGACTTCGGGATCGTGCCCGATATCGTGACGCTGAGCCCCATTGCCGCGTACAACGCGCTGGCGTACGACCTGGTGTTCGACGAGCGCACGCCTGGGACGGTGATGGTGGACGTTGGCACAACGTCGACCGACCTGATCATCGCCGAGGCCGGCCGTGTGTGGGTTCGCACGTTTCCATTTGGTGGCCATAACTTCACGCAAGAGATCGTTGACAAGTTCAGCGTGAGCTACCCCAAGGCCGAGAAGATCAAGCGCGAGGTGCACAAGAGTAAGAGTGCGCGGCACGTGCTGCAGGCGTTGCGGCCAATCTTCAGCGATCTTGGTCAGGAGATCCAGCGTTCGATCGGCTACTACCAGTCGCTCCACAGCGATTCGGACCTGCAGCGCGTCATCGGGCTGGGCTCGACGTTCGAACTGCAAGGCATCCGCAAGGCGCTGCAGCAGCAGGTCCAGTTGACGGTGTACACCGTGGAGGAGTTCAAGCGTGCCAAGCTTGATGGCATCGACGAGGCCTCGCTTGGTCAGAACGCCGGACAACTGATGACCGCCTACGGGCTGGCGCTCCAGGGCCTGGAGTTTGCGACGCTCGAGGCGAACCTGATGCCGGCGGCGGTGGTGCGCGAGGCCGTGTGGCGTCGCAAGACCCCGTGGTTCGCCGCGGCGGCCGGGTTGGGCCTGATCGCCGGCGGCGCGATGTTCATCCGCCCGTTCATGGACCAGGCCGCCGTCGACGCGTACCAGCAGCCACCGATCATCCAGCAGGTGCTGTCCCGGGGCGAGAGCCTGAAGAGAGAGGCCTCTGACGTGACCGGTTCGCAGGCCGTGGACCGCACGCTGTCGAACCTTGTGGCGCTGGCCGATGGCCGCGAGGTGTACGCCTCGCTGGTGAACGACTTGGGCTTGATGCTCGAGCGGGCCAACACGGTGGCGGCTGGCGACGCGAGCGTGGAACTCGACGGCCCGGCAGTGCACGTGCAGAGCCTGGCGACCGACTTCGCTGGGCCCGCCGACCCGGCCGACATCGACCCGTACGGCGGTGGTTCACAGGATGATGGCCCGGAGAACCCGCAGATTTCGGTGACGCTGGTCGGCTGGACCGACCACCCGCGGGCCGGCGACTTCATCGTGGACTCGATCGATCGGTGGCTGCGCACCAATCGGGAACGCGAGGGTGTGCCCTACAGGCTGGTGCTGCCCTCGACAACGTGGCGGATCACCCAGCAGTTCGAGGGGACCGCCCAGGCCGAGCAGCCGGAGGCCGCGGCGGCTCCTCCGGGTCGTGAGGCGGCGCAGCGATCGCGTGCCGCCCGGCCGGGCCAGGGGCGCGCCCCCCGCGGGCGCCCCGGTGAGGCCACGGGCGTGACGATGACCGGCTCTGAGAGCGGCCCGCCGATCCCGACGGACATGCAGACCGGTACGGGCTCGGGCCAGAGCCCCGCCGGGCTGAGTGATCTGACCAATACGTATCCGATTCCTCGTCCGGACCAGAACATCCCTGCGGGCAAGACACGCTCGTACTTCGAGGTGAACTGGGTGATCGAGCTGGTAGACGAGCAGGAGGGCGCCGGGCAATGAAGAACATGATGGCATTCATGAAGAAGCGGTGGCCCCTGATCGTGGCCATCCTGGTGATCCTGGTCGCCCTGCCGATGGCCTGGGTATTCAGTGGCAAACTGAACGATCGGATCAAGCGCACGCAGGAGAACGCGGCGAACAACCTGATGACGCGGTTGGACGGCCTGAAGGTGACCTACGAGTTACCGGCGCCCTATGAGGGCATGGAGCCCGTGATCGAGCGCGGCGTCATGCCGCACCCCAGGCTGACCGAGTTCTTCCGCCAGGAGCAGCAGCTCCAGAGCGAGCGGCTGGCCGAGGCCACGCAAGAGATCATCGACTTCAACAGCAAGGGCCGGGGGGTGCTGGTGGAGGGGCTCTTCCCCGAGCAGCCCGAGGACGACTCTGAGGCCCAGCTCATGCGTCTGCGTATGCAGGACCTGTTGATCCCCGGCGATGGGGACTCGGCGTACGAGCGTCTGCTGGAGAGCATCGGCGCCACGATGCCGCCGGAGCCGCAGAGCGTGCTGGACCAGCTCAATGACACCCGTGCCCGGCTGTTCGAGCGCGAGTCGGCCCAGAGCGGCACGACCGAGATGGATCCCGAAGAGCAAGAGGCGATGGAGCAGGAGCTCTCGGCTCAGCGGGTGAGCCTCTATGCCCGGCCCGCTCAGGAGAACTCGATCTACATGTCGCTGGACGTGCTTCCCGAGGGCTCGCCCTTCCAGGTCGCGCCTGGCTTCCCGCGTCAGGCCCGCTCGAACACGCCCAACCACGGGCTGACGTTCCTGTGGCAGCTGGATTTCTGGCTGGCGCAGGACCTGTTCGGCTTCCTTGGCGAGGCCAACTCGCGCGGTGGAGAGTTGCTGCCCATCGTCGAGGCGCCCATCAAGCGGGTGCTGCGCATCGAGGGCCGGCCCTTGCGATTGGATCGCGTCTCGGGCCAAGGCGAGTACCCCGAGCCGGTGGACCAGGGGCCCGACCCATCGGCGCAGTTGTTCGAGCCTCGGTTCTACACGTCGCCCTCGGGCCGGCAGGCCGACTGGTTGAACCAGCTGTACGACATCCGGCAGGTGCAGATGTCGATGGTGGTTGACTCGGCCCGCATTCCCGAGATCATCGATGCGGCGGCACGGTACAACCTGATCACGGTGACCGACCTGGATATCAAGCCCGTGGACGTATGGAACGACCTGGAGCGGGGCTACTACTACGGGCCGGACCACGTGGTGCAGCTTGATGTGGAACTGGAACTGGTTTACCTGCGTGCGTGGACGGCGCCGCTGATGCCCAACGTCATTCGCCAGGAGCTGGGGCTTGAGCCCCACCCCGAGCCGGAAGAGGACATGGGTTTCGATGAAGATCCGGGCCTCGGCTAAGGGCCGTCGAAAGGGAGCATGCGATGAAGCTCAAGGGTGTTGGCTTTTTTGAGGCCCATATCGAGAAACTGCTGCTGGGGCTGATGGTGGCCGTCGCGGCGGGCGTGGTGGTGATGCAGTTCTCCACGAATCCAAACGCGGTGAACATCGGCAACCAGGAGTTGCGGCCCGAGCGGGCGTATGACCCCGTGGAGCGCAAGGCACAGGAGGTGGACGCCCGCATGAGCGCCACCGATGTGAGCCCGCCCGAGGTGGACGGCCGAACGGCGATGCTGACCGAGGTCGACGATCGGGTCATGGGCGCGGTCTCACCGCAGCCACGCATCACGGCGATGGGGGCGCCTGCGGAGATCGACGAGGCGCTGTTCAAGGGCCAGGCTGAGGATGTGGAGTACGCGGTGGTGACGCCGCCCGCGCCCAGCCAGCCGGTTGTTGCGTCGTATGCCGGTACGCTCGACCCGAGCCTGCTGGCCGAGAACGAGGATCTGGCCGCTATCGTCGGGCCGGCCCAGCCATTTGATATCGCGATGGTCAGCGTTGAGGTCACCTACGACGGCACGGAACTGGCCGAGATGTTCCGCAGCGGTGGAACGGGCGAGATCCGTTCCATCCCCATCAACTGGCGCCGCAACATCGAGGCGCTGGGCCTGCAACTGGAACGGCAGGAGCGCTTGTCCGACGGCTCGTGGGGCAGCACCACGGTGATCGACGGGCTGCCGGGCGAGCAGACGCTGTACGAGTTTCTTCAGGTGGATGCCGCGGCCGACGCGCTGGGGCGCGATCAACTCGCGTCCGACGCTCGGCTGGCGTACGAGGAGGCCCCGGCTTACCGGCGGCCGTATCCGCTTCGGACCATCGCCGGCGCGGAGTGGAAGCCCCCGACCGTGTACCAGCAGGAGCTTGCCGCCCAGGGTGGCGCCGATAAGCAGGACCAGGCCCGCCGGTTGCTGAGCCAGCGTGCGAACGAGGAACGGGCGTTGGATCGCAACCAGCAGGAGCTCGACGACAACAGTGAGGGCCAGGGCGGCGGCCGCCGGGGCGCCGGGCGCGATCCCGGCCAGGATCCCGACGATCAGCCCACGGATCGGCGCACGCAGCAGTTGCTGCGGCAGCAGGAGCAGATCGAGGCTCGCATCGCCGATCTTGACGCACAGATCCGGGCTCTGGGCTACGACCCGCAGACCGGACAGCCCATCGCGGTGGCCGGCTTCACCGATGAGACCGTCGACGAGCGGCTGCTCGAGGACGATAACGCCCGGCTGTGGGCCCATGACGTGACCGCCCAGCCCGGCAAGACCTACCGCTATCGCACCCGCCTGGCCGTGAATAACCCGATGTTCGGCCGCGAGCCTGTGCTCATCGAGGAACAGCGGCCATTGGCGGCCTCGCCGGTGCTGTTCAGCGAGCCGTCTGCTTGGAGTAATCCGGTCGTGGTGGCTCCCAAGACGGCGTTCTTCCTGGCCAGCGCGAGCGACGGCCGGGGCGGTGCGTTGGGCCCGAACGAGCCCAGTGCGAGTATCGAGGTCTTTACCTTCTACTACGGCTACTACCGCCGCAGCACGCTGACCCTCCGCCCCGGCGAGATGGTGGCAACCGAGGCCGACATGCCCGATGATCTCCGGCTGCCGGTGCTGGCCATGGGCCCAGAGGGTGAGGGCGAGGTTCCGCCTCCCACCGGACGCGGCGGCGGCCGTGAGGGCGTGGTCGGCGCTTCGCCAGATCCGACTGGCGGGGAGGAGACCGACCAACAGGGCGACCCCGTGCCCGACAAGGTGTCGGCCACCATGGATGTGTATCTGGTGGACGTGACCTTCGAGCCCATCCAGGCCGAGGCCCTTGGCGATCGCACCACGCAAGCGGTCGCGTACTTCTCGCAGGTCGACGGTTTGGGGCTCATGCGGCGTGTCGCCAGCACCGATCGGTCGGGCACGCTCTACCGGATGCTGACCAAATCGGCCCAGGAAGGGCGGGACCAAGGCCAGCCCCGTGAGTCCCTGGAGATCCCCGAGGGTGATCGCGGGGGCCGTGAGCGTCCGCAATCGGAGCCGCGGGGTCCTGTTGGCGGCGGTGGAAAGGGTGGTGGCGGAGGCGGCTAATCGCCCCTCGCTGATTCCAGGGTCCCATTTCGTACAGCCGGCCAAAAACTTGGCCGGTTTTTTGATGCCAAAGATTGACGACAGCTTGTAGGCGGTTATCATCTCTACCGCTCTGCACGGCCCAGCCATGCAGGCTGATGCGGGCCGGTCACCACGGGCGGATGCCCTGAACTGACCAACGCTCTTTGACAACCGGCACGGATCAAACGTCGTCCCACACGCATGGGCATGGCCAGGCGAGAGGCCCTCGGGCAGGTAGCCAGGCGGTGTGTTGTTGGGTGTGGGGCTGGCGGGTAGCAAGAAGAATCGAGCGAGCGCCGCCGGGTGCACAGGCGCAAGTCGAAAACCCGGCCTGTGGACAGCTTGTCGGAAGCCAAGTGCTATGGGGTGAAAGCCCGATGGTGCGGGGTTGATGGTGGGTTGTGCACTGTGAAGGTGTGCTTGAGCCAGTCTGGAGTCGTTCGCGGCAACAGGTTGGTGTGATCAAGCGACTAAGGGCGCACGGTGGATGTCTTGGCGTCGAGAGGCGATGAAGGACGTTGGAACCTGCGATAAGCCATAGGGAGCTGGTAACCGAGCTGTGATCTATGGATGTCCGAATGGGGAAACCCACTCTGTTTACAGAGTACCGCAGTCTGAATGCATAGGGCTGCGGAGCGAACCCAGGGAACTGAAACATCTCAGTACCTGGAGGAAAGGAAATCAACCGAGACTCCGTAAGTAGCGGCGAGCGAAAGCGGATAAGGCGAAGTGAACACGTTGGAATGCGTGGCCGAAGAAGGTGAAAGCCCTGTAGGTAGCCGTTTAGCTTTAGAGTAGCGTCGGGCTCGTGAAACCCGGCGTGAACATGGGGGGTCCACCCTCCAAGGCTAAGTACTCCTCGACGACCGATAGTGGACCAGTAAGGTGACTGAACGATGAAAAGCACCCCTATGAGGGGAGTGAAATAGCACCTGAAACCGTGCGCTTACAAGCGGTGGGAGCCCTGCGGGGTGACCGCGTGCTTTTTGCATAATGAGCTCGGGAGTTAGCCTCTGTGGCGAGCCTAAGGCCTATCGGGCCGGAGGCGGAGCGAAAGCGAGTCTGAATAGGGCGTGCAGTCGCAGGGGCTAGACGCGAAACCCGTGTGATCTACCCATGGCCAGGGTGAAGGAGGGGTAAGACCCTCTGGAGGCCCGAACCCATATTCGTTGAAAAGAATTGGGATGAGCTGTGGGGAGGAGTTAAAGTCTAATCAAACCGGGAAATAGCTCGTTCTCTCCGAAATAACTTTAGGGTTAGCCTCGAGATGCTAGCATTGGGGGTAGAGCTACTGGATGGGTGGTGGGCCCTCACGGGTACCCCACTCAACCAAACTCCGAATACCAATGCCCAAGCCTCGGGAGATAGACGGCGAGAGACAATATCCGTCGTCAAGAGGAGAACAATCCAGACCGCCGGCTAAGGTCCCAAATCGATGCTCAGTTAGGAAGGAAGTCGGATTGCCATGACAGCCAGGATGTTGGCTTAGAAGCAGCCACCATTTAAAGAGTGCGTAATAGCTCACTGGTCGAGGAGTCCGGCGCCGAGAATGATTGGGGATAAGCATCGAGCCGAAGCCGCGGACACGCAAGTGTGGTAGGAGAGCGTTCCTGTCGGCGTTGAAGCCAATCTGAAAGGGTTGGTGGAGCGTCAGGAAGTGAATATCCGAGCTTGAGTAACGATAAAGCAGGTGAGAATCCTGCTCGCCGAAAACCTAAGGTTTCCTGGGGAAGGTAAATCCTCCCAGGGTCAGTCGGGACCTAAGGCGAGGCCGAAAGGCGTAGTCGATGGACAGCTGGTTAATATTCCAGCACCCCGGACATGGTGCGGATCGAGAAAACCCCCTGCCTTACCAGATTGGTAGGCCTTCGGGCCGTTGGGGGTGGAATCGGTTCCTAGAAAAGCCATGTCATTAACGGGCCCGTACCAAAACCGACACAGGTAGGTGGGGTGAAGAACCTCAGGCGCTCGAGAGAACGGTTGTGAAGGAACTCGGCAAAATTACCCCGTACGTTCGCAAGAAGGGGGCCCTACCCGTAAGGGAGGGCGCAGAGAAAAGGCCCTAGCGACTGTTTACCAAAAACACAGCTCTGTGCAAACTCGCAAGAGGAAGTATACAGAGTGACACTTGCCCAATGCCGGAATGTCACGGAAGTGGGTTAGCTTCGGCGAAGCTCGCGACCCAAGCACCGGTCAATGGCGGCCGTAACTATGACGGTCCTAAGGTAGCGAAGTTCCTTGTCGGGTAAGTTCCGACGCGCATGAATAGCGTAACGACTGGAGCACTGTCTCCACGGCCAACTCGGTGAAATAGTAGTGGCGGTGAAGATGCCGCCTACCCGCGGCAAGACGGAAAGACCCCGTGGACCTTTACTGTAGGCTTTTATTGGTCACGAGCGATCATTGCGTAGGATAGGTGGGAGGCTTTGAAGCCGGCGTTTAGGCGTTGGTGGAGCCATTGGTGAAATACCACCCCTTGTTTGTTTGTGGCCTAACCCCGATTCCCATGAACCTGGGCGGGGGACAGTGAGTGCTTGTCAGTTTGACTGGGGCGGTCTCCTCCTAAAGAGTAACGGAGGAGCGCATAAGGTTGGCTCAGCGCGGATGGAAACCGCGCATCGAGTGTAAAGGCACAAGCCAGCTTTACTGCGAGGCCGACGGGCCGAGCAGTTACGAAAGTAGGCCTTAGTGATCCTGCGGTCCCGTGTGGAAGGGCCGTAGCTCATCGGATAAAAGGTACCCCGGGGATAACAGGCTGATCGCTCCCGAGCGTCCATAGCGGCGGAGCGGTTTGGCACCTCGATGTCGGCTCATCGCATCCTGGGGCTGAAGGCGGTCCCAAGGGTTAGGCTGTTCGCCTATTAAAGCGGTACGCGAGCTGGGTTCAGACCGGCGTGAG
>JBITAF010000121.1:0-6552 GCA_044440025.1 Phycisphaerales bacterium JB060
GGGCGTGCACACGCTCAGCGGCGAGGATCTGCCGCGGCTGCGGGCCGAACCGGACAAGGAACCCGACCCGAGCTCCTGAGACGACCTGCCACGGACCACGATGACCCTCGAACGCTCCCTGCGACTGGCGCTGATCTGGACGTCCCTGCTGGCGATCGGGATCTATGCCATCGCCGCCGAGTCGGTGGCGGTGGCGGTGCTGGGGATGCCCTGCGCGTGGCTGTGCTGGTGGGCGGCCCACCAGCCGTGGGGGCCCAGCGTGCCCCGGCTGCTGATCAACGCCGTGCTGCTGATCGTGGTGGCGCTGGGCCTGGGGCTGGCGTCGCTGGACGGGCGGTTCAACGTCGAGCGGATCGCCGAGATGCTGGCGGCGCTGCTGGTGATCAAGCTGTTCGACCGCCGGACGGCGCGTGACGCGGCCGAGGTGCTGGCGCTGGCGGTGTTCCTGGTGTTCGGAGCCATCCTGACGAGCCTGAAGCTGAGCGTGGGCGTGACGCTGCTGGCCTTCTGCCCGCTGCTGGTGTGGGCGGCGCTGGTGCAGCAGGTGGTGGCCGCCGACGAGCGGGTGGCGACCTACCAGGCGTCCATCGGCGTGACGCGTCGGCGCTCGCGTCAGGCGGGAACGTTGTCCCGCGGCCTGCGACGGATGACCGGGCTCTTGACGATCTCCGCCTCGCTGATCGCGGCGGCCGTCTTCGTGCTGGTGCCGCGCGGGCTGGCGCCGAGCTTCCTGGGCGATCTGGGCGGCCAGCGCGGGTCGGTCACCGGCTACACCGAGTCGGTCGAGCTGGGCCGCGCCGGGCTCATCTCCGAGAGCCAGGAGAAGGTGCTGGACATGCGGGTGACCGACCGCGCGGGCGGCAACATGGGCGGGGCGGGCCGGGTCTACTACCTGCGCGGGGCCGTGCTGGACAGGTATCGCGATGGCAAGTGGACCCGTGCCCGCCGGCCACGCGACGGGTACCGGCGTCTGGAGACCACGCCCGAGCTGACCCTGCCCATCGGGGCGGTGCAGTCGCGGGCCGTGATCGTGCAGGAGATCTCGCTGCGAGCGCCGCCGGGCAGCGGGTCGGTGCTGTTCGCCGTGCAGGAGCCGTTCCTGTGGGAGTTCTCCGAGCCGCTGGAGTTCGTGCTCCATCGCGATCATGGCACGCTGCGGCTTGAGAACTCGGCCAAGGCCCAGAGCTACATCGTGCACTCGGGTTTGCCGGGGTCTCGCTCGATCCGTGGGGGCTGGCCGGCGGCGGTCGAGGTCGACGAGCTGGCGAGCTTCCCGAGCGAGGAGGTGCGACGGATCACCACGGAGATCCTCACGAAGGCCGGGCTGAATGCCCAGCGCGTGCCGCGTTCTTCCGCGGAGGTCGCCGGCGTCGCCCGCGCGATTCGCGATCATCTGATGGGCTTCGAGTACACGCTGGACATCCTGAGAGCTCGGGGCGATCCGATCGAGTGGTTCCTGAAAGATGCCCAGCGGGGGCATTGCGAGTACTTCGCCTCGGCGATGGCGGCCATGTGCCGCAGCGTGGGCATCAATGCCCGGGTGGTGACCGGGTACGTGGCGGTGGAGTACAACGAGGCGACCGCCCAGTACACCGTGCGCGAGAGCAACGCGCACGCCTGGGTGGAAGTGGAGCACGCCCCGGGCCAGTGGCGCCGGCACGACCCGACCCCGCCGGCCGATCTGGAGCGGGTCCACGCGCCAGGCACGAACCTGGCGTCGATGGCGCGTCGGTGGATGGACGCGCTGGAGTTCTTCTGGGTCGATTCGGTGGTCAGCTTCGATCGTGGCTCGCAGCGGCGCGTGCTGGGGTCCGAGGAGACCGAGGCCGAGCCACAGATCGCCGTGCTCGAGTCGATCGCCGAGTTCATCGATCGGGCGCGGTCCTCGGGCTGGGTGGGCATCGTGCAGGCGGTGATGGCGGGGGGGCTGGCCTTCATCGGCGTGCTGGTGGTCACGATCGTGGCCCAGTCGTTCTTCCGCAGGCTCGGTGTCGGCGGCGGCCGCGGGCCCAGGGTGCGCATTCTGGGAGGCACCCGTGACGTCGGGGAGTTCCTGCTGCGAACGCTGGAGAAGGCCGGGCACCCCAAGCCCGGATGGAAGCCGCTGCTGGCGCACGTGCAGGGCGTGCCCGGCGAAGGGGGGGTGCCCGGGGGTTTTTCGGACGTGGTGCACCGCCTCTACGCGGCCCGTTTTGGGGGTCAGCCCCTGAGTTCTCAGGAGGCCAGCGACCTGCGGCGGGCGATCTCGGAGGCGGGCCAGCGGCTGGGGGCGTCGGCCGAGCATGATCGCGACGGATCTGGCTGAAGTCGGGCCGCTTCTGGCTCGATATGGGTCGTAGTGGTGGGCGTAGGCGCCCGCCGGAGGCCCACAGCATGAATGCGAATCGATCCCGCACCGAGCGTTGGCGTGAGTGTCTGAGCCAGATCCGCGATCGAGGTGGATCGCTGGAAGTGAGCGTCGACGTTGGCGACGACTCGGCGGCTGGTATGGCCAACCTGGTCTGGCGGGTAAGACTGCTGGCCGTGGATGACGAGCGGCTGGTGCTCGAGCAGCCCGTGGCACTCGGGCAGACCATGAAACTCGAGCCCGGGCTGGCGATCGTCGTGGCGATGTCCATCGGGCAGAACCGCTGGATGTTCCGCACCAGGTCGATCGAGCCCTCGGCCGGCGACATGCGGGGGCTGCTGCACATCGAGGCGCCCACGCTCGTGGAGCGATGCCAGCGGCGCAACTTTTATCGGGCGACCACGGCGGGCTTCAATCTCCCGCTGGTACAAGGCTGGCGGCTGGTTGATGCCGAGACCGCCGTGGCGGCCGAGGTGGCCAGCCGGATTCCCTTCGAGGACGACTCGCCCGCCGGCCAGCCCGGGATGGGGTTGGAAGCGCCCGTTTCACTGATGCCGGTGGTGGCCGGGGCGTTCCAGGGCCATCTTGTGAACGTGGGTGGTGGCGGCGCGGGGCTGCTGGTACCGCCGGCATCGCGCCCGAGCTTCGACGCGAGCGGGCGGTACTGGCTACGAATGGGCCTGGGGACCGAGCTGCCCGGGCCCCTGGCCGTGACGGCTCGGTGCGTGCATCAGCACCTGGACAGTTCGCAGAACCTGCACCTGGGCTTTGCGTTCGATTTCTCGCTACACCCCGAACATCGCGAGTTTATTGTTCGGCAGATTACCGGGTACGTAGATCGCGTGACGGGGATGCAGCGGTCGCGGCGTGCGAGCTAGGAATAGCTTCATTAGAATATTTCTGATCTTGTGGGTTGCGTATTGCTGGCGTGAAGACCGCAACCGCTCGGTGAGGGTTCTGCTATACTCGGTAGGCTGGGGGGAACACCCGGCTGACGCTCGACCGACACGGCTCGAACATCACCCTGACTTCTCGCGAGGGCCGTTCCGATTCGGCCCTCGTGTTCAAGGCCACCGTTGTGCTGGTGGCGCCAATCTGGACAGTGGACGCGGCGCCGGGCACCCGGCGGCTTCGTCAATAGGGCGATTGTTGAAGGCGACGTGCCGGGTCGGGCGTGCGATGTACGCATGATCGAACTGAGCCGCCGTGATGCCCGAACTCGTTTCCATTCTGATTGGTTTAGGCGGCCTTGTTATCGGCGTTCTGGTCGGGCTGTTCGCCCACGCGCGACTGATTACGCGGACACTGTCTCAGGCGCGGGCCGAGGCCGACTCGATCACCGAGCGGGCGCGCACCGAGGCGGGGGCGATCGAAAGCAAGGCCGAGGCCGACGCCGAGAAAAAGGTCCATCAGCGGATGCGGGAGGTCGAGGACGAGCTCGACACCGAACGCAAGAGACTCCGGCAGGAGGACCGCGACCTTTCCAAGCGCGAGGCCTCGCTGGACAAGGCCGAGTCTCGGCTGGCCGACCGCGAGAAGCAGGCCGACAAGCGCGACCGGGAGCTCCACGAGCGTGACGAGAAGCTCGAGGCGCGTTCTGGCGAGCTCGAGACGCTGATCGAGCGGCAGACACGGGCCCTGGCCGACGTGGCGGGTATGACGCCCGAGGAGGCCCGCGAGGCGTACATCGAGCGAGTGGCCGAGGAATCGCGCCACGAGGCGGCGGCGGTGGCGCGGAAGATCACCGACGAGGCCGAGGCCCAGGCCAAGGAGCGTTCGACGGAGATTCTGCTGCAGGCGGCCCAGCGGTACGCCGGCGAGTTTGCCACCGAGCACCTGGTGCGGTCGGTGGCGATCCCCAACGACCAGATGAAGGGCCGGATCATTGGCCGCGAGGGGCGCAACATCCGGGCCATCGAGAAGATGACCGGGGTGGACATCATCGTGGACGACACGCCGGGCGTGATCACGGTGTCGTGCTTTGACAAGGTCCGCCAGTCGATTGCGGTCGAGGCTCTGGAGCGTTTGATCTCGGACGGTCGTATGCACCCGACGCGCATCGAGGAGACTGTTGAGAAAGTCCGGGCAGAGTTTGACGAGCGCATCCGCAAGCACGGCAAGGATGCACAGATGGAGGTCAAGATCGGCGGGCTGCACGCCAAGGTCATCGAGGCCATGGGCAAGCTGCACTACCGCACCAGCTACGGGCAGAACGTGCTGGCCCACTCCATCGAGGTCGCCACCTTCAGCCAGATCATCGCCGACCAGCTCGGGCTCAACGGCAAGCTGGCCCGTCGTTGCGGCTTTTTGCATGACATCGGCAATGCGATGGACCACGAGATGGAGGGCGGCCACCCCAAGATCGGCATGGACTTCGCCAAGCGGTACGGCGAGAAGGAACCCGTGCTGAACGCCATCGGCGGGCACCACGGCGATATCCCGTCGACCAGCTTCTACACGCCCATCGTGATGGCGGCCGACGCACTCAGCGGGGCGCGGCCCGGCGCACGGCGTGAGTCGATGGAGCTGTACATCCAGCGGCTGAACGACCTGCAGGACATCGCCAAGGCCCACAAGGGCGTGGTAGAGGCATACGCCGTGCAGGCAGGCCGCGAGGTCCGCGTGATGGTGGACGCCAAGAAGGTGAGCGACGACGAGGCGCACTATGTCGCCACGCAGATCGCCAAGCGGGTGGCCGATGAGATGACGTTCCCCGGCGAGATCCGGGTGACGGTGCTGCGGGAGACGCGGGCGGTCGAGATCGCCCGCTGACTAGGATGGCATTCGAACGCTCGGGGCGCCCCTGCCCGCCGGAACGGGATGGCTGGTGGGGGCTGAGACGCACCCGCACCACCTGATCCGGGTCATGCCGGCGGAGGGAACGCGCCAATGACGACCGTCAACACCAACCAATCTCATGTCCGCAGCCTGGCGGCCAACCCGCAGGCGGACTCCCCAACCGCTCGATTTGCCGCGCCGACGCGTGGGGCGGGCAACCCCGGGGACGATGGCGTGACCACGCCGGGAAGCTTTGCGAACAAGGCGGAGGTCGGCAAGCCGCTGACGTTCAGCTCGCCCGACACGCCCGGGCAGCCGCAGGTGAGCCCCTACACGGCGTGGGACTTCCTGCCCGAGGGCTGGACCATCGAGGCGGCCAGCGATCACGCGAGCGGCTGCGGCGGGCACAACCAGGAAGCGATCGGCTCGTTCATCCGCTGCGTGGCGCCCGAGGGGTTCGAGTCGATCACGCAGCTTGAGAGTGCGCGGCTGGGCATCGTGACCAAGCAGATGCGGCGCGTGGCGCAGCGCGAGGGGCATCTGACGCCCGAGCAGGTGCGCGATGAGGTCGCCGCTGGTCGGATGGTGATTCCCGCGAACATCACGCACCTGAAGTACAACCTCGACCCGATGGCCATCGGCCGGGCGAGCAAGACGAAGGTGAACGCCAACATGGGCGCGTCGCCGGTCAGCAGCGGTACCGACGAGGAGGTCGAGAAGCTGCGGTGGGCCGAGAAGTGGGGCGCCGACACGGTGATGGACCTGTCCACCGGCGGCGATCTGGACGAGTGCCGCGAGGCGATCCTCCGCAACAGCACCGTACCCATCGGCACGGTGCCGATCTACAGCATGATCATCGGGCGCAAGCTGACCGACCTGGACGAGCAGATCGTTCTGGAGACGCTCGAGCACCAGGCGCGGCAGGGCGTGGACTACTTCACCATCCACGCGGGCGTGCGCAAGAAGGACCTGAAGTACGTCAAGAACCGGCTCATCGGCATCGTCAGCCGCGGCGGCAGCCTGCTGGCCAAGTGGATGCTGGAGAAGAACCGCGACAATCTTATGTACACGATGTGGGACGACATCTGCCAGCTCATGCGGCGGCACGACGTGACCTTCTCCATCGGCGACGGCATGCGCCCCGGCGGGCTGGCCGACGCGACCGACGATGCGCAGCTCGCCGAGCTTGAGTGCATCGGCGAGCTGACCGAGCGGGCCTGGCGGCACGGCGTGCAGGTGATGGTCGAGGGGCCCGGGCACGTCCCGCTCGACCAGATCGAATACAACATGAAGCTGCAGCGGCGGCTGTGCCATGGCGCGCCGTTCTACGTGCTGGGGCCGCTGGTGACCGACGTGTTCCCCGGCTACGACCACATTACCAGCTGCATCGGCGCCACCAACGCGGCGTACCACGGCGCGAGCATGCT
>JBITAF010000122.1:0-23690 GCA_044440025.1 Phycisphaerales bacterium JB060
TCGAGGGCGCCCAGCCGGCCAGCGGGTGGCCCGAATCGAGCCAGGCGTGGTTCGAGGGGGCGCCACTGCCGCCGCACGGGGCGTTCCCCGGGTACGACATCGTCCGCGAGATTCACCGCGGCGGGCAGGGCGTGGTGTACCAGGCCGTCCAGCTCAGCACGCGGCGGCACGTGGCCATCAAGGTCATGCACTCGGGCCCGTTCATGGGCTCGTCGGGCCGGGCGCGCTTCGAGCGTGAGGTGCAGGTGCTGGGCCAGCTCGACCATCCCAACATCGTGGGCATCCATGACAGCGGCATCACCAAGGACGGCTCGTGCTTCTATGTCATGGACTACATCAGCGGCAAGCCGCTGGACAAGCTCATGGCCGAGGGGCAGCTCCCGATCCGCGAGTCGCTTCGGCTGTTCGCCAAGATCTGCGATGCGGTCAACGCCGCTCACCTTAAGGGCGTGATCCACCGTGACCTCAAGCCCGCCAACATCCGCATCGACAAGCACGGCGAGCCAATCGTGGTCGACTTCGGCCTGGCCAAGCTGGCCATACCCGAACTCGACACCGAGGGCAGCGGTAAGCTGATGAGCATGACCGGGCAGTTCATCGGCTCGCTGCCATGGGCCAGCCCAGAGCAGGCAGACGGCTCGCCAGCCAACATCGACATGCGCACGGACGTGTACTCGCTGGGCGTCATTCTGTATCAGTTGCTCACCAATCGCTTCCCCTACGAAGTTCTGGGCAACATGCGCGACGTGCTGGACAACATTCTGCGAACCGAGCCAGCCCGGCCCAGCACCATCCGCCGGAAGATCAACGATGAGGTCGAGACCATCGTCCTCAAGGCACTCGACAAGCAACGCGAGCGCAGGTACCAGAGCGCAGGCGAGCTTGGCCGTGACGTACACCGCTTTCTCGAGGGCCAGCCCATCGAGGCCAAGCGCGACAGCGGCTGGTACGTTATCACCAAGACGCTCAAGCGGTACCGAGGACCGGTGGCCCTGGGCGCGGGCGCACTGGCGTCGCTGGTGGTGTTCGCGATCGTCATCTCGATGCTGTACCGGGACGCGAAAACCGCCCGCGGAGTGGCCGAGCAGAAGACAGTCATGGCCGAAGACGCACGAAACGCGGAGGCCGAGCAGCGTGCCCTTGCGGAGGCACGGCTGGAAAACGCCTACGGCCTGGCGGGCACGATGCTGACGGAGTTCTATGACGCGATCCAGGACCTCAGCGGCGCGACCGAAGCAAAGCTGGCGTTGGCGGAGAACGCGGTGGGCATCATCGACGAGCTGGAAGACGGCGCCAAGGGCGATCCGCAACGGCTCATGCTCATCGGCCGATGGCGGCTGCGGCTAGGCAAGCTCTACGCCGGACGCGACCAGCTCCACCGCGTGGGCGACGCCACCGCCGGTCGTGAGCTCTACACCTCGGCGCTCGCGATCGCCGATGACCTTATCTCCTCGCAGCCCCAATCCGCCGAGGCGCACCATCTGAAGGCCGACGTGCTCGCCGCGATCGCTCATGCGCGGCGGATGCAACGGGACTACTCGGGATCGCTGGAGGCAATCCAGGCCGCCATCGACGCCACGGGCGAGGCCCTGCGGCATGTCGGCGCCGACACCGAGCTTCGCGGCAGGCTGGAGTATCGGCGTGCCGACTGCATGCTCGAACAGGGCAACGCGTACATCGAGCAGGCGATGATCACTTCCGAGCCCGCGGACCGCCGCATCATCATGGGCCGCGCCCGGGACTCCTTCGAGGACGCACGCCGCGCTTTCCTCGCGATGGTGGACAGCTCGCTTGACGTGGATCGCGGCGAGAAGGGCGTCGCCAACGCGCTCGTCCGTCTTGCCGAGTGGCACACGCGCACCGTGGACTTTGCATCGGCCGATGATGGCCCGATTGATCGAGAGGAACTGCTGGCGCACTTGGAGCAGGCCGAACCCCTGATTGATCGGGCACGCGACCTTTACGCACGATTGGAACGCCGACATCCGGCCATCGGCATGTACCCACTCGACCACTTGCTTGCGATGGAAGCCCAGGCAAAGGTCTTGCGACTCAAGGGTGAGCAACTCACCGCACTGGCCAAGACGCAGCCGGAAGACGCGGGCGAGCACCTGGCGGCCGCGCGTGCCGTTCAGGATGAATCTATTCGCTTGCTCGAGGAGACCGCCACGCGAGCGCAGCGTGCGTTCGATTCGGACGAGACAAACGTCATGCAGGCGCGGCGTCTGGCGATGGTGCTCGCGCAGCTCGGCCGGAGCTACGAAGCGAACGATCAGTACGAGCCCGCCGCCGATGCGTACGAGCGATCGATCGCCGTCCGCGAGATACTTGCCGCAACGGACCCCACGCCCCAGCGATTCAACGATGCCGTCGTGGGCTGGTATCGGCTGGGATCGCTGCATGAAACGCGTGCGAAATCGGTGGCGCCCGCAAACGCGGAACTCCAGGCGGCGCTCGACGCGTTCCTGCGGGCTCGGTCGTACGTACAGAAGCACATCGATTCTGGCATCCCGCCCGATAACACCCACCTCAAGGCCGTGGAAGACCGAATCGACACCGTACGAGAGCGAATGGGCGCGGGGTGACCCAGAAGTTCATGTTGAGTTGCGCTTTGCCCGCGAGTATCTTCTACACAGAGGAACACCCGCTTTTGGGCGGATGGGAGATATGACATGACGAGGATGCGTTCCTGCCAGGCCGCTGCCGCGGTGGGCGTTGGTCTGTTTGCCGGCCAGGCGGCCCTGGCCCAGGTGATCGACGCGACTTGGATCGATGACACCTCGGGCGCGTGGAGCGACGCCGCACGGTGGAGCTCGCCCGACTTTCCGACCGCCCGCGGCCCTGACATCTACCGCGCGATCATCGACTTCGAATCGGGCGGCGCATACACGATCAGTCTCGGCGCCGCGATCGACCTCGACCAGTTGGTGTTCACCAGCTCAGACGCCAGCCTCGACGGCGGTGGCACCGGCTCGCTCATCGTTCGTACCGATGTCGAACTGGGCGACGCCACCGTCCGCTCGCTCGACGAGTTCATGATCGAGGGCACGCTGCGCTTCGGGGGCGGCGTGCTGTGCGAGATCGAGGACACCCCAGGCTGCCAGACCGATGGCTCGGCTCGCAAAACCGGCACCGGCGACATCGCGTTCACCGGATCGACCATGTTCGAGTTCGCCTCGGGAACGTCCTTCACGATCGAGAACACCGGAGACATCATCGGCGACACCACAGCCCGGTTTGTTAACGGCGGCACGCTCTCCAAGCAGTCGCCAGGCACGACGCGGATCGAAGATGTAGGGTTCGTCAACACCGGGACGGTCGTGGTCGAGCAGGGTGTGCTTGAGATCACCAATCCGATCTTGCCCAGCATCGGCACGCTCGGGCCCGCGACGTATGACATCTTCGACGAGGCCGTGCTCGACCTGCCCGGCACGGCGTTGAACACCAACCAGGCCAACGTCATCTTCCGCGGGCCCGACTCTGCCTTCCCACAGTTCTCGGGCATCGAGAACAACGAGGGCTTGGCGCGGGCCGAGGGCGGGGCGGACATCACATTCTCACCCACCAGCGGCTTGAATAACGAGGGGGTGCTCCAGGCCGATGGTGCAGGCTCGACCATCACCGCGATGGGCTCACTTACGAACACGGGACAAGTCACGGTGTTCAATGGCGGAATCATCCGCTCGATCATCATCGACAACAACAGCGGCGTCATCGAGGGCAACGGCACTATCCAGGCCTCAACACTCAACAACAACGGCCTGGTCAGCCCGGGCAACTCCCCCGGCGTGCTGGTCACCGAGAACACTCTTGGCAGCCATACCTACCAGCAGGGCTCGACAGGCACGCTGCTCATAGAGATCGCCGGCCGCACGCCCGGCATCGATCACGATGTGCTGGATGTCCGCGGCATTGCGCTCTTCGACGGCACGCTTGAGCTCGAGTTCTCGCCGTTCATGGGCGAACCGCCGGTGCAGCCGGGCGACCAGTTCCAAGTCGTGCTGGCCGACGGTATCGACGGCCAGTTCCGCGATATCCAACTCCGCGGCCTCGGGCTCGAGGGTCAGGTAGAGGTCTTCTTCAACCCCGACGGGCTGCTCGTCGTCGTGCAGCAGGTGCCCGCGCCATGCGCGCTGCCGTTGCTCGGGCTCGGCGGCCTGATCGCCGCGCGGCGCCGCCGCTGAATCAGACCAGTTCCTTGACGGCGTCGGCCACATCGTCGACGTGCCCGGGCACCTTGACCTTGCTCCACACGCGGGCGATCTTTCCCTGCGCGTCGATGAGGAAGGTCGTGCGCTCGATCCCCATATACGTGCGCCCGTACATGCTCTTCTCAACCCAAACGCCATACTTCTGTGCAATAGCAGGGTCGGGCTTGCCGACATCGTTCTCGCGGTCGTCGGCCAGAAGCGGGAAGGTCAGCTCGTTCTTGCTGGCGAACTTCGCCTTGCTCTTGGTGCCCAGGATGCTGATGCCCAGCACGGCCACACCGAGCTTCTCGAACGCCGGAAGCTGATCGCGGAAGTCGCAGGCCTCTTGCGTGCACCCGCTCGTGTCGTCCTTGGGATAGAAGAACAACACCACGGGCCGACCGGCATAATCGCTCAACGCATGGGAGTTGCCATCCTGGTCCTTCAGCTTGAACGCCGGGGCTTTGCGCCCGGGTTTGACGGGCCCATCGGTCGTCGTCGGCATGTGTCGCTCCTTTATGGGAGCATACGACCGAACGGGCGGCAGTCCGACGCTATTCAGGAAAGCACCCAGCGGATCGTGATCGCCGCGAGCACCACCCCCACCATCGCCGCGATGCCCAAGCGGGCCATGATGGGCAGGCCCGCGGGCTGGGGCGTGTGGGCAGGGCGGATGAGCGGAAGGCGTTCGGCCGTCGACAGGCCCAGGGGCTCCTGGCCGCAACGGGCCGAGTCCTGCACGATGGCGATAACAAGGTTGGCGTCGAAACGCCGCAAACCAAGGCGGGTGGCCTGCGCAAGAAGGCGGTCGCGGTCCTCGGGCCTCAAGATGGCCGAACGACCGCCCTCCATGCTGGCGGCGACGCGGCAAGCCAGCACCCAGCGGGCATCGGCCGCATCGATCGCCGCGGCCTGTCGGTTCGCTCGCGCCACCTCGAGTTCACGCGCCGCCTGGCGGGCCGACTCGCTGGGCCGCTCGGCGGCCGCGGCGTCGCCCACCAACGACGCCACGGCCCGGGCGGTGTTGCGTGTGGGCAACGCCGTTGCCCGCACGCCACGCGTGCTGCCGACGAGACGCAACGAATGGCTTGTTCCGGCCGAATCCATCATCGTGTGGGCAAGATTGCACATCTCATGCCGAACGGCCCGGGAAGTGTCGATACACTGGACCGGATGTCAGAGAGAGCCGCACCTTCGAACCAGCCCGAGCAACCGGACGACCAGTCCGGCGGCGGGCTCGCGGATATAGCGGTTTCCCTGCACCCCGCCGACATACTGGATAAACTGGGGCAAGCCGCTCGCCGCGGCAAACTGCCTGAGTTTGGCAAGGGCGGGCCGGAGGAGGCGCTGTTCCGAGCCGGCGCCCTGGGCCACCCGTTCGATCGTGATCTTCTGGTGTGGGGCGAGCCGTTGGATGGAGGCACCCGTCTGCGTTTCGGGCTGCGATGGCGGAAAAAAGCTCCGATAATCTATATTCTGGTCATGATCATCACGGTGGAGCCGGGAAGGTACTTCTTGGACGTCATGATTCCGGGCTCCTGGGGCTGGGGGTCGATTATGTGGTGGTATTACCCACTTACAATCCTCTCGATCCCCTTCATGTGGTGGAGTTTTGTTCGAAACTCCCGCCGATCGACTGAGGCCTCGGCTCGCGAAAGCCACGAGGCGATCCGGTCGATCCTTAACGGGAGGCGGCTGGATTAGGATCTGCCAGCCCCAGGGAGGGCCTCCAGCCGGAAAGGCGGGCGGGCCAGTTCCGATAGACTTGGTATCCCGGTATGGCCCGAGCATGCCGGCGGAATCGTTGAACCACTTCGGCTCGGCCGGCTCTCAATAGGCCAGGAGGAAGCACATGCTCACGTCTGTACGTTCGTTCGAAGGCCTTGCCGGCCGGGTGTCCTGCGTTCTGGCCGCCTGCGGGCTGGCCATCTCGTCGCCGGCGCTGGCGGCCCCTCAGGTGCTCGACTGGGTGCCCACCAATGCCAGCGGCGTTGTGGCGGTGAACAACCTGGGCGGCGCCTCGAGCGACTTTGATGCGTTCATGCGGGCCAGCGGGCTGCCCCCGATTGAGGGCGAAATGCAGGCCATGTTCGCCGAGATCGACGGTGTGGGCGTCGATGCCGGCCGCTCCGCGGCGTTCTTCATGGTCGGCGGTGGCGACGAGGGCACGGTCATGCTGCTGCCGGTCACCAGCCACAAGGAGTTCGTGACCGCGCGCGGCGGCGTGGGGGCGGGCGTCGAGGAGATCGAGTTCGGCGGGCAGAGCGTGTTTGTGAAGAAGGTCAGCGACGCCTACGTGGCGATGAGCGATCGCGACGACTACCTGGAGCGTTGGGAACCCGTCGACGGGCACATGAAGGCACACGTTGAGGCACTGGGCGCCCGCTCGCTTGACGCCGCCGAGGCCGCCGATGTCTTCATCGTCGGGTCGATCGCTTCGATGGCCGACGACTGGCGTGAGGGCTACGAGGGCATGAAGGGCATGGCGATGATGTTCGGCGGCCCCGAGGCCGCGCAGGGCTTCGCCGCGATGGACCCGCTGGTGGGCGCCTTCCTGACCGACGCGCAGACCGGTGTCGTGGCGCTCGACTTCGCCAGCGACGGGGTTACCGCGCGCCTGCTCAGCCGTTTCAAGGAGGGCTCGATGCTCGCCGGGCTCTTCCAGGGCAAGTCCAGCACCGATGGGCTGCTCGGGCATGTTCCCGACATGCCCTTCGCGTTCGCGTTGTCCTTCGACACCTCCTCGCCGGGCATGCGGAGCATCATGGGCATGATGCAGGAGGGTGCGGGCGACCAGGCCGCCGCCCAGTCCAAGGCCATGATGGACCTGATGAAGAACTCCAACGGCGGCGCGATGGTGCTGGGCGCCCCTTCGATGCAGGAGATGAGCATCGGCGCCGGCGCGTTCGTGCGTAGCGCGGCGTTCTATCGCTCCGAGGATCCCGCCAAACTCAAGCAGGCGATGGCCGACGGCATGAAGGCCGCCGACGGGCAGACCACCGAGCAGGAAGGCCTGACCATCACCACGACCACCAGCTATCGCCCCGAGGCTCGGGTCATCGAGGGCGTGACCGTCGATGAGTGGGGCATGGCCACCAACATCGAAGGCGAGACCGACGAGCAGGCCATGCAGGCCCAGATGGCCATGAGCATGATGTTCGGCAGCAACGGACTGGGCGGGTACCTGGCATCCACCGACAACGGCCTGGTCATGACCATGTCGCGCAACAGCCAGATGCTTACCCAGACCCTGGAGACGGCCCGCAACGGCGGCGGGCTTGGTGGCAGCAACGCGATCGCCACCATCTCGGCCAAACTGCCCGAGAATCGCGCCCTGGAGATGTACATCGGCGTGGATCATCTCCTGGGCATCGGTGCCGCCTTCCTTGGCGAGATCCCAGAGATGCCCCCGGTGGGCATCGTGGCCGCCAGCGGTGATGGCACCGCCGAGATCGCGCTGCACATCTCCCCGGAGGTCATCTCTAAGGGCATGGAGTTGAGCATGATGATGGGCGGCGGCATGGGCGGCCCGGGCATGGAGTTCGAGGAAGAAGAAGGCGACAGCGGGCCGGCCTTCTGACCCACGACGACCCCAAGCAACGGACTTGGGCGCTTGCCCACGGACGCGCGGTCGCCCTGGAGCGGCCGCGCGTTGTTGCCATTCTGAACGCCACGCCCGATAGCTTTTACGATGGCGGCTCCCTGCCGGACGTAAGCGCCGCGGTCGAGCGCGCAGCCGCGGCCGTGCGCGAAGGGGCGGCCATGCTCGACGTCGGCGGCGAGAGCACGCGCCCGGGCGCCCAGCGCGTTCCCGCGCGCGAGCAGATTGATCGGGTTCGCCCCATCATCGAGGCCATTCGACGATGCGATGACCCCGAGACCGCGAGGATCCCCATCAGCGTCGACACTACGCTGGGCGAGGTGGCTCAGGCCGCCATCGAGGCCGGGGCCGATGCGATCAACGACGTGTCGGGCGGCGACGAAGATCCGCGGCTGCTCGAAATCGCGGCGCACACGCGGGCGGGGCTGGTGCTTATGCATCGCGGGCCCGCGCCACCGAAGGACAGGTACGCCGATGAGTACGAGCACGAGCCGGCGTACGAGGGCGGTGTCGTTGCGTCGGTGCGCGCGGTGCTCAGCATGCACGCGGAGCGCGCCAGGCGTGCGGGGGTCGGCCAGGAGCGCCTGGTGATCGATCCGGGGTTGGGCTTTGGCAAGAGCGTCGAGCAGAACATGGACTTGGTGCGCGGCGTCGCCGACCTGGCCTCGCTGGGTTACCCGGTGTACATCGGGGCCAGCCGCAAGCGATTCGTCGGGCGTGTATCGATCGGACCGCGGAGCGAGCCGGCCGAACGGTTGGCGGGCTCGGTGGCCGTCACACTGCTGGCCGCCTTGAGCGGGGCGTTGCTGCACCGCGTCCACGATGTGGCCGAGCACGCCGGGGCGTTGTCAGTTTTCGAAGCTTGGAATGCCGGAGAAGTTCGGGGGGTTTGACACCGGCCCCGGCGAACGGCCGAGCCCGGCAGTGGAAGGCCCAGGGGGGCTCGCTAGGATCGTGTGTCCGGTTCTGGCGCGGAACCGAGGCGATTGGGCCAGCACAGGCCCGCTTACGGAAGGAGTCGCACCATGGCCACCGAGCATGTGAAAGAGTTCACCGACGCTAACTTCGAGGCCGACGTGCTCAAGAGCGATCAGCCCGTGTTGGTCGACTTCTGGGCCGAGTGGTGTATGCCGTGCCGGATGCTGGCCCCGATCGTCGAGCAGTTGGCCGAGGAGTTTGACGGTAAGGTGAAGGTCGGCAAGCTGGACACCGACGCGAACCGTGAGGTCGCTGTCAAGTATGGCATCCACGCGATCCCGACGATCATCCTGTTCAAGGACGGCGAGCCGGTGGAGAAGTTCATCGGGCTGAAGAACCGCGAGGAACTCGCCGCCGCGATGAACGGCGCGGTCGGCGCGGCCTGACGCCTTTTCCCTGACGCAGGCCATACAGTCACCTCCCGGTGAGCACCACGAACCCACAGCCCGATCGAGCCAACGGCGCCCGCCTGCGATGTGGGGCCGTTGGTGTTGGTCGCATGGGCCGCCACCACGCGCGGGTGTACGGCCAGCTCGATGATACCGAGATGGTGGGCGTGGTCGACGCTGACCTCGATCGCGCGGCCGACATGGCCGAACAGTTCGGCGGCCGCGCGTTCGCCACGCTCGATGAGCTGCTGGAGGCGGGTGTGGACGCGGTTTCCATCGCCGCCCCCACCACGGCCCACCGCGACCTGGCCGAGCGCTGCATCAACGC
The DNA here is from genome assembly GCA_044440025.1 of Phycisphaerales bacterium JB060. Taxonomy (GTDB): domain Bacteria; phylum Planctomycetota; class Phycisphaerae; order Phycisphaerales; family UBA1924; genus JAHCJI01. The sequence continues at coordinate 9,487 of JBITAF010000122.1, forward strand.
GGGCGCGCACTGCCTGATCGAGAAGCCGCTGGCCGGGACGGTGGCCGACGCCGAGGCCATCCGCGACCTGGCCGAGCAGCGCGGGGTGGTGCTGATGGTCGGGCACATCGAGCGATTCAACCCCATCATGCGTGCGATGCAGCGTGCAACGGCCGAGGACGAGTCGATCACCCCCCGGTTTATCGAGGTGCATCGCGTGAGCCCGATGACCTTCCGCAGCGTCGACATCGGCGTGGTCATGGACATGATGATCCACGATTTGGACGTGGTGCTGATGCTCATGGGCGGGCAGGAGCCCGACGAGATCCAGGCCGCAGGTGTCGCGGTGGTAACCGAGCACGAGGACATCTGCAATGCCCGGCTGACATGGAACAAGCCCGGTGGCGCGTGCGTGGCGAACATCACCGCCAGCCGCCTGGCGCTCAAGACCGAGCGTGTGACCCGAATCACGGGCGAGAAGGCCTACATCAAGCTCGACTACGGCGCCAAGAGCGGGGTCATCATTCGTCGCACCGCCAACGAACTGCAGATGCAGGAGATTCAAGCCCAGCTTCGCAGCGGCGTTGATCTGACCGATCTGAAGTGGGACGAGCTGGTCAACGTCGAGCAACTGGAGATCGACGATGGCGAGCCCATCGTGATGGAAATCCGTGCGTTCCTGAACGCCATCCGCACGGGCAGCCCGCCGCCCATCGACGCCAAGGCGGGCTTTGCCAACGTGCGGACGGCCCAGCGGATTGTCGAATCGATCCGCGCCACCATGGGCGAGAATCTCGCCGCGGCGAATCCCAACATCGAAGGAGCCATCGGCCCGGGCCAGGACGCGCCCGTTGGCCGCCCCGCCGGCCGCTGAGCCGGCCGCCATCGACCCGTGGCCGGCCCAGGGCCGCGGATCGCCCCGCATGGACGCACGTTTCCGCTAGACTTACCCCCGTACCGGTGGCCCAGTCGCCATCGGTCGCACCATCACCCGTCCGAGACCAAACGCTATGGCCGACGAGCAGACAAGCACCACCACGCCAGACAGCACGCCCGCCCCTCAGGGCGAGCAGAAGCCCGCCGAGCCAGTGTCGGGCGAGATGCCCACAACCCAGCCGCTCAGCGACGAGCTCTCCAAGCAGATCGACGCGGCCATGGAAGCCTCGACCCCGGCCCAGGCCGAGGGCGGCGGCAAAGGCTCGGCCAAGGGCCAGGGCGGCATCCGTGGCCCGCGCGTGGTTGGCGGCAAACCCAGCATGCGCGAGGGCAAGGTCGTCAACGTCACCGACAGCGACATCTTTCTCGAGTTCGGTCCCAAGGAACTGGGCATTGTCTCGCGCGATCAGTGGCGCGAGGGCGAGAACCTGCCCGAGGTCGGCCAGAGCCTCGAGGTCCTCGTCGAGCGCTTTGACAAGGCCGAGTCGATCTACGTGTGCGCTCGCCCCGGCGCGATCCGCAAAGCAATCTGGGACTCACTGCAGAGCGGGCAGGTTGTCGAGGCCACCTGCGTGGGCACCAACAAGGGCGGGCTCGAGATGGAGCTGGCCGGCGGGCACCGGGCGTTCATGCCCGCCAGCCAGGTGGCCGTCGAGCGCGTGAACGACCTCGAGAAGTTCGTCGGCCAGAAGATGGAGTGCGAGGTCCAGCGCGTCGAGCGGCGCGGCCAGGGCAACGTCGTGCTCAGCCGCCGGTCGATCCTCGAGAAGGAACGCGCCAAGGAGGCCGAGAAGCTCAAGGACACGCTTGCGGTCGGCCAGGTTGTCGAGGGCACCGTCCAGCGCATCGCGCCCTTCGGCGCGTTCGTGGACATCGGCGGCATCGACGGTCTCGTGCACGTCTCGGACCTCTCACACGACCGCATCGGCCAGGGCGAGAACGCCGTGCGCAAGGTCGTGAAGGAGGGCCAGCAGGTCCGCGTCGAGGTCCTGAAGATCGACTGGGACAACCAGCGCATCGGCCTGGGCATGAAGCAGCTCGAGACCGACCCGTTCACCGAGAAGGCGGGCGAGATCGAGGAGGGCGCCGAGGTCTCCGGCCGCGTGACGAAGATCATGGACTTCGGCGCGTTCGTCGAGCTGGCCCCGGGCGTCGAGGGGCTGGTGCACATCTCCGAGCTCGACCACAAGCGGGTGAAGGCCGTGAGCGACGCGGTGAAGCCCGACGAGGTGGTGAACGTGAAGGTGCTGAGCGTGGACCCCGGCTCGCGCCGCATCAGCCTGAGCATCAAGGCCCTCAAGCCCGCCCCGGCGGGCGCCAAGGGCAAGGGCGAGCGCGGACCCAGCGCCGACGAGATCCTCAAGGAGACGCCCCAGCTCCGCCGCCTGCGCGAGAAGTTCGGCAACACCGGCTTCAAGGGCGGGCTGGGCTGATACCAGGACTGAGATGAACGAACGAGCCCACGTCGCCAGGCGTGGGCTTCTTTATGCGCCGCCCGCCACGCCCGTCGACCCAAAGCCCGACGCACCCCGCACCGTCTCGTCGAGCTCGTCGACCACCACGACCTGGCACATCGCCACGGGGGCGATGACGAGCTGGGCGATGCGGTCGCCGTGCTCGATTGGTTGCGGTTCCTTCGACAGGTTAATCAGCGCCACGCGCAGCTCGCCGCGATAGTCCGCGTCGATGGTGCCCGGCGCGTTGGGCACGGTCACGCCACGCTTGGTCGCCAGGCCCGAGCGTGGCCGCACCTGGCCCTCGAAGCCGTCGGGAATGGCGATCGCCAGACCCGTGGGCACGACGACGATCTGGCCGGGCTCGAGGGTGAGCGTCTGCGGACCTTCCGGAAGGCAGGCGGCAAGGTCGAGCCCCGCGGCCTGGGCGCTGCCGCGGCGCGGCACGATCGCGCGATCGTCGAGGATGCGGAAGCGAACGGGCGGGGGGGCGGGCGAAGGAACCGGCGAGTTCATCGACTGCGCGACCAGGCGGGCTTGCTCTCGACTTGGGCAGAGCTGGACAGGTTGGCAAGCTGGCGGTCGGCCGCGGCGATGATGCGCTCGGTGCTCTGGATGGCGCGGTCGAGGCTGCTGGCGCCCGCCACGCGCTTGTAGGTGTCCCCACCCGGGCGCTCGGCCATGCGGGCCTCGCTCTCGCTCTGGGCGATGCGCAGCTCGGCCAGGGCGACCTCGGCCCGCGCCCGCGTGGCGCGCAGCTCGGCCAGCAGCGTGGGCAGGTCGGCGGTCTTGGTCAGTGTGGCGGTTGGCATGGGTAGGTTGCTGGTGGCGGGCGCGGCTCTCAGAACGGAGCGGGGCCGGCCGGAAAACTCACAACGAGCATGAACGCAAGTTTAGCCGTTCCTTGTTGGTGGCGGCGAACCTGGGGTTGCACCATCCTGGGATTCCCCTGATCGGGTGGCCGCTGGCGCGCCGAGGCTCGGAACCCACCGTCGAAGCTCCGCCAGCACGGCGTCGCGGTCGCCGGGGTCCTCGATGGCCCTGAGCGCTCGGAGGGCCCCGGCGCCATCGGGCCCGCCGTCCGCTCCGCTCAGCCGGAGCACGCCGGGGCAGTCGGTCTCGATGAGCTCCTCGGCCGCGTGCACCAGGGCCTCGTGCAGCTTCTCGCCCGGGCGGATGCCCGTCTCGAGGATGACCTGCTCGCCGGGGGCACCGCCCTCGTTCCACACGGGCGTCAGGCCGTGGGCCCGGGTGAACCGCTCGGCCAGCGTGGCGATCTCGACCGGCTCGCCCATGTCCAGGACGAACACGCCGCACTGGTCGGTCGGCTCGAGCGCCCCGGCGTGGGCCACGAGCAGCGCCGCCTCGCCGATGGTCATGAAGTAGCGCGTCATCCGGCGGTCGGTGATGGTGATGGGCTGGCCCTCGGCCACCTGGGCGCTCCAGATGCGCAGCACGCTGGCGGCCGAACCAAGCACGTTGCCGAAGCGGACGATCGCCACGCGCGTCTGCTTGCCCTCCGCCCTGGCGCGCGCATCGGCGGCGATGCCGTAGGCCTCGGCGAGGCGCTTGGTGGCCCCCATGACCGAGCGGGGGGCCACGGCCTTGTCGGTCGACACCAGCACCACGCGGTGGGCGCCGCAATCGATGGCCGCGTCGACCAGGGCGGCGGTGCCGAAGAGGTTGTTGCTGACCGCCTGGGCGGGGTGGTCCTCCATAAGCGGCACGTGCTTGTGGGCGGCGGTGTGGAAGACCACCTGCGGGCGCTCCTGCATGAGCAAGCGCCGGGTGCCGGCCGCGTCGGCCACGTCGTGGAGGATCGCCCGGCGGGCCATCCCCGGATGGGCCCAGGCCAGGCGGCGGTCGATCTCGAAGAGGGCGTTCTCGGCCCGCTCCATGAGGATCATGCTGGCGGGGGTGAAGCGGGCGCACAGGCGGGCCAGCTCGCTGCCGATCGACCCGCCCGCGCCGGTCACCAGCACGCGGCGGCCCTGGATGAGCTCGCGCAGCGGCGCCTCGTCTGTCTGGCGCATCGGCCGGCCGATGAGGGCCTGCAGGTCGATGACCGGGGCCGTCGACATGGTGGCGCCCTGCGTGTCTTGCACGGGCGCGCCCAGGCCGACGAGCACGGGCGGCTGGCGCTTCAAAAGGTCAACAACCGGCGGCAGGAAGCGCTCCTCGAGGCCGGCCTCCTGGATGGCCTGGCGGGCTCGGGCGATGCCGGCGTGGTCGTCCAGGGGCAGGCTGACGATCGCCACGCGCACGCCCATGTTCTCGCGGAGCCCTTCGAGCGCCTCGAGCGAGCCCAGGGTTGGCACGCCGATGAGCCCGGTGTGCCCGCGTTCGCCGATGCCGGTGAGCACGAGGCCGACGACCATGGGCCCGCCCTCGGGGATGCTGCGTGCGGCCAGGGCGGCGGTCGTGGCGTCGCCAACGACGACGCTGGGCACGCCGGCCAGGGGGAGGAGGCCGCGGGAGCGGGCCTTGGGCGCTTGGGCCCGGGTCGTGGCGTTCTGGGCAAGCTGGGTCATGGTGCGTCTATCGGTTCGATCGTCGCCGCATCTCCGCGCGCGGGCCCGTGGTGGCCCGCGGTGGCCCATCGATGGCCGGTGCTGGCCGCCATGGCGCCGCGAAGCTCGATCGCGCACGCGCAGGCCGGTCGCATCGTGGCATCGGACTTGCAAGCGTCGCTGCTGGCATGGGCGCGTCGGCGGCGATCGTCCGTCGATCCGCCCGTTCGAGGAGAGAAGCCATGCAACGCCGCTTCGTGTTCACCAGCCTGCTCTTCGTGGTGGCCGCCGCCCGGGCCGACGTGCCCGGCTACGAGCTCACCGTGCTGGCCGAGTTCGACCGCACCACCACCCTCACGCGCGCCAGCGACGCGGGCCACGGCGTGGGCTGGCAGAGCGTGCTGGGGCTCATCCAGCCCTTCGTCGTCACCGAGTCGCAGGGCCTGGTGCACCTCCCCCTGCCCGATGGCTTCCTCACCGGCCTGGCCTCGGGCGTCAACAACGATGGCGTCGTCGTCGGCGCCATGTCCATGAGCACGCTGCCCTTCGACGTCGGCCAGCCGGCCATCTGGCTGCCCGACGGCATGGGTGGCTATCAGGACGGCATCGTGCTCGACACGCCCGACTTCGTCCAGGGCCCCCGCGGCCCGCTCGCCATCGCGGGCGGCATCGCGGTGGACATCAACGACGACGGCGCCATCGTCGGCTGGACGCGGGCCCAGGGCTTCCAGGGCGGGCCCGCCACGCTGTTCTCGACGACCGCCGAGCCGCTGAACCTGGGCGAGCTGGGCTTTGCGGCCACCCCCACCGACCTCAGCGAGACCGGCGTGGTCGTCGGCGGCCGGCTGCGCATGGACCTGGGCACCCTGGCGGTGACCGACATCGGCCTGCCCGAGCCGCTGGGCGGCACGAGCTTCTCGACCGTGCTCATCTACGGCGTCAACGACGCGGGCGAGACCGTCGTCGCCGCCGACCTGGCCAGCACGGTCTTCGAGAACTACCTGTGCTACACGCACGGCGATGCGGCGGGCTACACGCGCGTCGACCCCGCCGAGCTGCCCGCCCGCTTCGTGGGCTTCTACGACATCAACAACTCGGGCGACGCGGTGTGGTCGGCCGGCGGGGGCTCGGGCATCCTGTTCAAGGACGAGGGCGAGATCGTGCGCAACCCCGCGTCGCTTATCCCCAGCGGCACCGACTGGCAGGTCGCCAAGGGCTTCCTGGACAACCACCGCCGGATGCTCACCACCGCCACCCAGTTCGTCCCCGAGCGCAACGCCATCGTGCTGCTCACGCCCACCGGCCTGGCGTGCGACGCCGACCTGGACGGCGACGGCGACCTTACATTGTTCGACTTTCTTATGTTCCAGAACCTGTTCGACGCGGGCGACCCCGCCGCCGACTTCGACGGCGACGGCAGCCTGACCATCTTCGACTTCCTCGCCTTCCAGAACGCCTTCGACGCCGGCTGCCCGTAGGGCCTCGGCCCGAGTCGGCCCACCTGGGCCGCCCCAGCCTCCCCGCTTGCCCAGAGCCCCGGAACTTTCGGGACTTTTTCTGATTCCGTTGCAGCGCAGGGCGCAGAGTGCGCTTGAGCGGTTGGACGGGCGGCCCGCGCCGGCCATCCAGACCGTGACAGGTCCAGACAGGACGACGAGAAGACGAGGAGAGTCCCCATGCCCACGACCACCACCACCGCCCTGCTGCTCGCCATGGCCACCGGCTTGGCCACGTCCGGAGCCCACGCCCAGACCTGCGACCCCGCCACGCTGTTCAGCCCGCCGCTGAGCTATCCGGCGTCGGCCGTCAGCGCCGCAACAATCGTGGACGCGGACTTCAATGGCGACGGCATCACCGACATCGCCACCGAGAGCAACACGGGCGCGGGTTTCGTCAGCGTGCTGCTGGGGAACGGCTCCGGCGGCTTCGGGCCCCCGACCCTGTTTGCCACCAATCAGGCCCGGCCGTTCGGCCTGTCGGTGGGCGATGTGAACAGCGACGGCTTCGTGGATGTCGCCAGCGGGAACGTCGAGGGACCGAACATTGCCGTCCTGCTGGGCAATGGCGACGGCACCTTTCAGCCGGTCATCACCGTGCCCCTGGGAATTCCGGAATCCCGTGAGACCGCGCTAGCCGACATGGATGGCGACGGCGTGCTCGACCTCATCGCCAACGATCCCGAGAATGACCGCTTGTGGCTGCTGCGCGGCAACGGCGACGGCACCTTCTTCGGCGCCACGCCCATCCCCGCCAGCGACAGGCCAATCTTCTTCAGCGTGGGCGACGCCGACGGCGACGGCAACCTCGACCTGATCGCTGGTAATGGGGGCAGCAACGACGTGTCGGTCGTCCGCGGCAACGGGCAGGGGCAGTTCTTCGCCCAGACCCGCTTCCCCGCGGGCAACGGCCCGCACCGCCCCGCGCTGGCGGACGTGGACGCCAATGGCGTGGTGGACATCGTCGTGGGCAACGTCAACAGCGATACTGTCTCCGTGCTGCTGGGGATCGACGGGCTGAGCTACGAGCCCCAAGTGACCTACGGCGTGGGCGATCAGCCGCGCCATGTGCGCGTGGCCGACTTCACGGGCGACGGCGTGCTCGACATCGCCGTGACCAACAACAACAGCGACGATGCGAGCCTGCTGGTGGGCCAGGGCGACGGCACCTTCGCTGGCGAGGTGCGTTTTGCGGTGAACGACGGTTCCCAGGACGGCGCGGCCTTCGACGCCAACGGCGACGGGGCGCTCGACTTCGTCGTGGTCAACTGGATTTCCCAGGATATCACACCGCTCCTGAACACCTGCGTGCCCGGCCTGGCCTTCACCACCCAGCCCATGGACGCCGCCGCCGACGTGGGCGGCGCGGCGATCTTCGAGGCGGTCGTCCGCGGCCCCGAGCCGATCGCCTACCAGTGGCTGTTCAACGGGGCAGCCATCAGCGGCGCCACCGAGCCCACGCTGGTGATCGACTCTGTCGAGCCCGGCGACGAGGGCCTGTACAGCCTGCGCGTGATGGCCGGCCCCGACGAGCTGACCAGCGACGCGGCCCGCCTGGCCGTCTTCAACCCCTGCGCCGCGGACTTCAACGGCGATGGCGCTATTGATATCTTCGACTTCCTCGCCTTCCAGAACGCCTTCGACGCCGGCTGCCCCTGACACGCCCGCGCGGCGCCGGCCCTAGGCCGCCCGCTCGCCGCCGGGCTTTGCTCGCGTGCCGCCGGCCTTCCCACGGGCCCGGCCATCCTTCCCGAGCACGCAGCCGCCCCCGAAGTTCACCGTCTTGAGCGCCGGATGGCCGCGGCGGGTGCTGGTCTGGGCGGTCACGCGGTAGGTGACCATCGTCGTGCCCAGGGGGATGGTGGCGTCGTGGAAGCGGCGCTCCAGGGCGGTCTCGACGTAGACGAAGGGGCCGGTGGGCCCGTCGCGGCGCTCCACCACGTACATCACCCCGCGCAGGCGGCGGCCGCCGTCGGCCCGGTTGTCGCACTCGAAGGACACCACCAGCGACCCGTCGTCGAGCAGGTCGTGCTCGAAGCCGAACGGCACGCCCGGGGCGGGCAGGGGACTGGCGTCGCGCCTGGAAGGGATCCGCGCGGCGACCAGCACGCTCACGGGGCTGGGCTGGGTGGCCGCGAACGAGCGGACCCGGCCGACGGCCACCGACGCACGCCCGCGCAGCCGCCCGGCCCGGTCGTGGAAGCGCGCCAGCGCGGCGGAGGCCTTGTCCCTGGCCCGCTCGTACTCGCGCAGGGCGGCCTCGGCCTCCTGGGTCAGGGCGTCCAGCTCGTCGACGGCGGCCTCGTCCAGGCCGATGGCGTCGGGGTCGGTCTCCCAGGCCTTCACGTGGGTCTGGCACCAGGGGATGACGTCGGGGTGTCGCTCGGGGATCGTGCTCATATCCGGTGGATCGGCGTGGCCGGCGGCCGGCTTGACTCCAAAACCGGACAACCGGCACAAAATGTCGCCCGCGGCCCTCCAACCGGCACCCGCGGCTCTCCAGACGGCGCCCGCGGCCCTCCAGACGCCGTCTGATCGGGCCATGATCGGGTTCGGGGCGACCTGGACGCGTTTCTGGGGCCCCAAAAATCGATCCCGGATGACCAAAAACGATTTTTGGTCATCCGGATCCGGCTTCGGGGCGACCGCAAACCGGGGGCGGGCGACCAGGAACGCGGCCGGGGCGACCGGGAATCGGGTGCGGTTGGCCAAGATCTGGGCTTGGTCGTGCAGGGCTGGACCAAATGGTGAGGGCGTGGCAGTTCGAGCCATGTCAGACTTCCGGAGCCCGTAGACTTGCGTCATGCTCGGGTGGGCCGAATCGATCGCGGTATGGCTGCTGGAACTGCCGGTGGGCGCAAAGGCGTGGGTGCTGGTGGCGGCGGGCCTCCACATGGCGCCGCTGCTGGCCGGGGCCGGCCTTGCCGCGTCCATGCATGCGTGGATGGATCCGCGCGACCCCGTGAAGTGGTGGCGCAAGCTCCCCGTAGCGCCGTTCCGCCAGGTGCTGCTGGCCAGTCGGCGGCGGGCGGTGGTGGCCTCTCTGGCCATGCTCGCGTGGAGCCTGCCGCTGGTGCCCATGCTCGCCGTGGAGCGGGCGGCGTGGACGCAGCCCGAGGCCGTCGCCGCGTACGAGCGATCGGTCGAGGACGGCGACTCGTTCGGCGACGCGGCCGAACATACGCGGGAAGTCCGGCGCTCGATGGACGGGAGCGAATCGAGCTACCGGGGTTTGCGCAAGAAAGCGCGCGGCCGCGTGTTCCCGTGGGCTGGGCTTGGCTTCGCCCTGGCGGGCGCGATCGCGTTCCAGGGGTTCCTGTGGCTCGGGTACGCCAGGCACGCGGCTGACGTGCAAGCGGAGTTGGCCGGAGAGAAGCGTCGCGGCTAGGCCTCCACTACACCCCCGCCACCGGCGCCGCCTACCTCTTCGACCTGTCCTGCTACGAGTGCCCCGACCTGGACGCCGACGACGTGCTGACGGTCTTCGACTCCCTCGAGTTCCTGCGCGCCTTCGACGCGGGCGAGGCCATCGCCGACTTCGACAACGACGGCCAGCTCACCATCGCCGACTTCCTCGCCTTCCAGAACGCCTTCGCGGTGGGGTGCCCGTAGGCCGAACGCTCGTCAGTCTTCGGGCGGGGGAGGAGCCGAGGGGTGATAGCCGCACTCGGGGCAGCGCACGGCACCGTCGCTCGAGGTTGATGCGGGCAGGCCGCCGAGGTCGTAGCCGCAGCTGATGCAGTGGCCGGCGGGAAAGCGGCCGATGGGCAGGAAGGGGGTAGCGACCAGCGCGGCGACAACGCTCGCCAGGGGCAGGGTGGCCAGCAGCATGGGCAGGGCGGCGCCGTCGCTGGCCACCGCGCTCCAAGCCAGAAGCACGGCCTCGGTCCACACCGCGACGGCGCCGACGGCCACGCCGGCCAGCGTTGCGACCAGCAGCATCACGTGCATCGATCGGTGGCCCAGGCGGCCGGCCGCCGCGCCGGCGGAGCCGAGCAGGGCGAGCCACGACGGGGCGGCGATCAACGCGACAAAGGGAAGGACGAGCAGGCCGATGCCGGCGGTCGAACTCGCACTGGAGACGATAACGGCGTACCCAACACCGAGAAGGCACAGCAGGCCGATGGCGCCATAGAGCCAGCCCCACGTGACGCCGTCGCCGATGCGGGTGAGGCGATGGGCCGGGCCGCGGCGGCGCAGGATCTTCTCGACTGTCCACGCCAGAAGGGCAACGACGACCAGGGCGACGGCGGCCTGGGGCACGCCGGTCAGGAGGAGGAAGCCGAGGAGTTCCCACATGGCAAGACTCTAGTGCCGCGCGTTGCGGTGGAGATGCCGCGTTGCTGGGCTCTATCCCGCGGAGTTCGCGACTTGGCTCGGGTGGTACCCGCACTCGGGGCAGCGCACGGCGCCGTCGCTCGAGGTTGATGCGGGCAGGCCGGCCAGGTCGTAGCCGCAGCTCATGCATCGGCCCTTGCCATAGCGGCCGATGGGCAGGAAGGGCGCGATGGAGATCGCGGCGATGGCGCTGCCCAGGGGGAGCGTGCCCAGGAACACCGCGATCATGTCGCCGCCCTCGGACACCAGGCCAAGGCGGGTCAGAATGGTGATGACCAGCGGCGTGGCGACGGCGGCGGCCACGCCGGCGAGCGTCATGGCGGCCATCATCAGGTGCATCGAGCGCACGCCCAGACGGCTCGCGGCGGCGCCCAGGCTCGTGAGCTGGCCGTACCACAACGGCGTGACGAGCACGGCGATGAACAGGCCAATGGCGACAGCGAAACCGATCGTTGAGCTCCAGTTGGCTTCGAGATACGCCCTGCCGCAGGCCAGGCACAACCCCATGCCCACGACAACATAGAGCCACGCCCACGCGTAGGCCGGGCCCTCGCTGGCGAGGCGGTTCTTCGGGCCGCGTCGGTTCAGGATGACGGCGGCGGCGATGCCCAGGGCGCCGGCGAACGCCAGCGCGATGGCGGCCTGCGGCAGGCCGTAGCCCCAGGATTCCCGGATCAGGTCCACGATGGCGGATTCTTGCGGCGCCCCGGCCGAGAACGGCCCGCAGATCGCCGGCGCCCTGCCCCGGTCGCGGCGCATCAAGGGCTCGGCGCGATGGGCTCGAGGCCGCCGCGTGGGGGGCGTCGCTCGGAGCCTGCTCGTGTTGGGTTACGCTGTCGGATCGCGCTGGATCACGACGGCGGTGAGGTCGTCGGGCTGGGGCGTGCCGCCGCCGAACTGCTTGACGGTCGCGTGCAGCATCTCGATGAACTCGGCGGGCGGCATCGCGCCGTGCTCGGTCACGAAGGCCCGCAGCCGCTCAACGCCGAACTGCTCGCCGGCCTGGTTGGCCCACTCGAAGAAGCCGTCGGTGGTCAGCACGAGCGTGTCGCCGGGCTCGAAGCGGACCTGGCGGGCCTCGTCGAAGGGCATGCCCGCGGCGATGCCCAGGGGCATGGCGTCGCCGCCCCACTCCTCGACCGTGCCATCGGCGCGTCGGAAGTACATCGGGCCCTGGCCGGCCGAGAGCAGCGTGAGCTCGCTGGCCTGGGCGTCGAGCACGCCCACGGCGGCGGTGACGAAGCGGCCGGTGGGGATGTCGTGCTGCAGGAGGTCGTTGACCCGCGAGAGGGCGGCGCCCAGGGCCATCTTGGGGCCCATCGCCGCCGCTCGCATGTAGGCCCGGCAGACCGCGACGATGAGGGCCGGGCCGATGCCGTGGCCGGTGACGTCGGCCAGCACGATGAGCGTGCGGCCGTCGGGCATGTCCATCCAGTCGAAGAAGTCCCCGCCGGTCTGGTCGGCCGGCTGGCTCCAGCCCTCGACGGTGAAGCCGGGGGTCTGCGGCGGCTGGTCGGGCAGCAGGCCCTGCTGGATGTCGCGGGCGATGTCCAGGTCGCGCTCGACCTTCTCGAGCTGCATGCGGGCGGCCAGGCCCTCGCGCATCTCGCGCAGGGCATGCGCCAGGCGGCGGTACTCCCGGACGTCGGTGCGGATCGGCTCGCCCGCTTCAAGGTCGCCCGTGCGGATGCGTTCGGTCTCGGCGACGAGCGCTTCGACCGGCCGGCTGAAGCGACGCGCCAGGAATACTGCGCGAGAGAGGCCCACGACCAGGATGATCGCCACCACGCCCAGCAGGCCCAGGCGCTGCAGGCGCACCCCGCCCAGCAGGTCGCCCTTGGGCAGGGCCACGCCGATCCAGAACGTGTTGCGGTCCAGCGTGTAGCGACGGAAGCCGGCCAGCCATGCCCGGCCGTCGTGGCGGAAGGCCACGGGCGCGTCGGGCCGGCCGGCGGCCTCCCACGCCCGCGTCGCGCGCTCGAGCACGGGCTCGTCCAGCTCGCCCGCCGTGGGCAGGCGGGCCTGGCTGTCGACCACCGCCGAGTCGGCCGGCGTGAACATGAGGGCGTCGCGCATGGCGGATTCGTCCTCGTAGCGCTCGTTGCGAGGCAGGCCCACGACGCTCATGGTCGATGTGGCTTCTTCGCCGGGCTGGCCCGAGAGCTGCTCGACCAGCACGAAGGCCGTGCCGTTCTCGCTCACGGGCAGGCGGCTGGTAAAGCGGGAGATGTCCAGCAGCAGCAGGTCGAAGGCCACGACCATCTCCGATGGCCCGTCGGGCGAATCGAGATCGAGCGACGTCGCGGCGGTAATGCCGGGGTCCTTCGTGATAAAAAAGATCACCGGCTCGCTCCAGGCCACCGGCGATTCCTCGGTGACCTCGAGCGCCTGGCGGTACCAGATGCGGCGGCGGGGGTCGTAGTCGAGCTGGCCGGTGCGCTCGCTCTCCTGGCCGCTGGCGGTGTCCCACTCTCGGAAGAACACCTCCTGGCCCATGGCGTCGGCCTGCACCACGCGGTTCGACCAGGCCGTGGGCGTGAGGGCGTCGCGCAGCAGCAGGTATTCGGCACCGTCCGAGTCGGCGACCATCATGGAGGAAATGTGCGGGTGCCGCTCGAGGATGGGCACGAACAGCGTGTTCATGGCCCGGTGGTCGGTGGCCGAGAGCAGGCCGCGCTCGCCCCAGCCGCGGGCCACGAGCACGCGCGAGCGGACGTCGCCGAAGAAGCGGTCGAGCTCGGCGTCCACACGCCGGGCGGTCGGGCCGATGAGCATGCGCGAGGCGTCGTCGACCGTCCGCTGGGCCGACACCCACGAGGCCAGCAGCACCGCCCCGCCGGTGACCGCCACGAGCACCAGAAGCCCGCCGAGCAGGCTGCGACGGATCGTGGTGGTTCGCGGCCTGCCCATGAGGGCGAAGCCTACGCCGCAGGAAGTGAATCGGGAGCGCCCGGACCGCGTTCGACCCGGGAGCCACGGACCGCGGCTTTCCAGGCCGGGGCGGCGAGAATCCACGTGTGTTAAGCCGCTCTTGGGGCTTCCCAAGGGCGTGCGGGGGGAGCCCGAACAGTCCGCGATTGGTCCGGGGTTTGCCGACCGCACCACCTATGATGTCTTGATAGATTCCGCTCACTCTTTCCGATGCGAGGGATGCCCGTTGACGACCAGCCTCGAGACCAGTTCAACCACCGGCCAGACACCAAAGACCGACGCTCCCGCCACGGGCGCGCTGTCGCCGACGGACACCTTCGTCCACCGCCACATCGGCCCGGACGAGGCCGAAGTCGCCGAGATGCTGGGGCTTTTGGGGTATCCGTCGCTGGATGCGCTGATCGAAGCCGCGGTACCCGGCCAGATCAGGACCGATGCGCCGCTGAACGTGGGCCCGGCGCGCGGCGAGCACGAGCTGCTGGCCGAGCTGCGCGAGATCGCGGGCAAGAACGAGGTGCGCCGCAGCTACATCTGCATGGGCTACACGGGCACGATCGTGC
>JBITAF010000123.1:0-42671 GCA_044440025.1 Phycisphaerales bacterium JB060
GAGGGCGCGGCAGACCCGGCCGCGCCGGCCGATCCGGACGGGGGCGAGCCCGCGCCGGGCGACCCGAGTGAGCCGGCCACCGAGCCGGCGGACCAACCGGCGGACGAGCCAACCGGCGCTGCGCCCAGCGAGCCGGCCGATCCCCAGCCCTCGGATCCGGAGCCGGGCTCGTGAGCCCGTATCGCCGCACCGGGGGGCGAGCATGATCCGCAGCATGACGGGATTCGGCGACGCTCGGCTGGAGCGTGGCGGGGTGACGTACAGCCTCGAGGTCCGCTCGGTCAATCACCGCTACCTCAAGGCCCAGGTGCGTCTGCCCGACGAGCTGGCGCCCCTCGAGGGCGGGCTCGAAGAGACATTGCGCGGGCTGCTCCATCGCGGCAGCGTCACGGTGCGCTGCTCGGCCGAGGGCAACCCCGCGAGCCAGGCCGGCGCCATTAACGAGGGCGTCCTCGAGGCCTACCTGAAAGCCGTGGACGAGGCCTCACGCCGGGTCTCGTTCGATCGCGCCACCCCCACCGCCGACCTGGCCACGCTGCTCGCGCTGCCGGGCGTGCTGCGGGCCGAGCCCATGGACGCCCGGCTCTCGGCCGCCCGCACGGCCTTCCACGAGCTGCTGCCCATGGCCTGCGACAAGCTCTTCGAGATGCGCACCCGCGAGGGGCGGGCCCTGCACGCCGAGCTGGTGGAGCTGTGCGGCGTGGTCTCGACGAGCCTGACGGTGGTGCGGGACCGGGCGCCCGAGGTGAGCAAGCTTTACGAATCTCGCCTGAAGGCCCGCATCGAGCAGCTGCTGCCCGAGGCCGAGCCGGTGGACATCGTGCGCGAGGTGGCCGCCTATGCCGAGCGGTGCGACGTGAACGAGGAGATCTCTCGGCTGAGCGGGCACGTCGAGCAGTTCCTGGCGGCCATCGACGAGCAGGGCGCCGTGGGGCGGAAGCTGGACTTCATCGCCCAGGAGATGCTGCGCGAGGCCAACACCATCGCCAGCAAGAGCCCCGACGCGGACCTGTCGCGGGCGGCCATCGAGGCCAAGGCCGCGATCGACCGGATCAAAGAACAGGTCCAGAACGTCGAGTAGTGTCGTGGGCCGTGACGCACCAAGGCGTGGATCGGCCGGACCGGTGGAGCCCGAGGTGCTCGCGTCGGCCGAGGCTCAGGCGGGCTTTGCCGTCGGCGAGGTGCACCACGTGCGTGTGCACTTTCCCATCGGGCAGGTGCTGAAGGCCGCGCCGCTGAACGCCGGTTCGCCCGGGGCGCCCAAGATCATCCTGCTGGGCTCGCTGTCAGGCCCGGTGGTGCTCAAGCGCCTTGCGCCGGGGCGCGACGGGCCCGAGTTCGTGCACGTGATCCACTCGATCCATCGCCGGCTGGCGGCCCACGGGTTCCCGCTCGCCCCGCTGCTGCCCACGCGCAAGGGCGCCAGCGTGCTGCGGCTGGAGGGGCGAGCCTACGAGGTGTGCGGTTTCATCCGCGGGGGCAAGTGCGATCGATCGGCGGCCCAGACACGCTTGGCCGGCGAGGCCCTGGGCCGCTACCACGCGCTGCTGGCCAATGCCCACGACCACCTGGGCGCGATGGGCCGGAGCATCGGCGAGCCGCTGACGGGTGTGTACCACGACGACGCGCGCATCCGCAGGGCCCTGGCGCGGCTGCCCCAGGCCCTGGACGCGCCCGGCGGCGACGAGTTGGCCGCCCGGCTTGGCGCGCTGTACGAGCGTTCGGCGGCGCGGGCCCGCGACGCGCTGGCCGACCAGCCGCTCCAGATCGTCCACGGCGACTGGCACCCGGGGAACCTGCTGTACGACCAAGGCGTCGTGGCGGCGGTGCTCGACCACGAGGCCGCGGGCATGGCCCCGGCGATGCTGGACATCGCCAACGGCGCGTTGCAGTTCTCACTCCAGGGGGCGGGGGCGGACTTCCGCAGGTGGCCCACCCCGCCCGACCCGACCCGACTGGGGGCCTTCCTGGGCGGGGTGCATGGCGGGCGAGCGATGATCGGGGTGCCCGGGGTGCCCCAGCAGGCCCTGGAAGGCCTGCCCTGGCTGATGGCCGAGGCGTTGATCGCTGAGGCGGCCGTGCCCATCGCGGCCTCTGGGGCATTCCACGGGCGAGATCCCGCGCCGTTCCTTCGCATGGTGGCACGAAAGGCCCAGTGGCTTGCCGATAACCCCCGCGAGGTGCTCCAGAACGCCCGCGCCTGAGGCGACGTAGCATTGTGGGATGGCCGGCTCTCGTGGACATCTCGTTGCCGCGCTCTGCACGCTGGGTGTCGGCGTGGGTATCGCGCTGGGCGGGCAGTCTCCCACGCCCGAGGCGGCTGCCGCCCGCGAGGCTGTGGACGCGCTGGCCAGTGAGCGCTGGCCCGATCGCATTGAGGCGAGTTCGACGCTACTCGAACTCGCCCGATCGATGGAGCCGGCCGAGTCGCTCACGGTCCTCGAATCAGCCCTGCTGGAATGGCTGGCCGAGGGGGACGCGGCCGAGGGGGATCGGGCCGAGGTGCTCGCGCGGTTCGAGCTCGTCGCCGCCGAGGCCTTTTACAACGCCCCCCGCGCCGGGCTTGGCATCACCTACGACACGACACCCACCTCCCGCGGTGTTCGGCTGGGCGATACGGTCGAGGGCTTCGACGCACACGGCACCCTGCGGGGCGGAGACATCGTGCTGAGCCTTTCGGGGACCCCGATCGAGGCGGGCTCGATGGATCTGCCCGTGGCGATCGCCTCGCACCTGCCCGGCGAGACGTGCGTGATCTCGCTGCTGCGAAATGGCGAACCGATGGAGGTTTCGGTTCGCCTGGGCAACCGGGCGCAGCTCAACGCCGCACGCCAGCTCAACGACCCGGTACTCCGGCGCGCCTGGACACTGCGGATGAACCGGCTTCGCGGCGCGGAGGAACGCATCGTCCTGGACGGGGACGCGGCGCGATCCGTAACAGCCGCCCCGCCTTCGGTGGGCGCGGGGCGAATCCGGGCGTCGGCCGCCGAGGTCGCCCTAGGCGGCCAGCCGGGCGGGAACACGGCGCGCCGAGCGGGCGTGGTCGCGCAGATCGAAGGCCGCAACGGCAACCAGGCCGCGGTCAGAGCCGAACTCACGCGCGTCAACGGCGATCTCGCCCGGGTCGTGCGACGGTCGATCGACATCGAGGAAACGGTCCGCCAACTCATGCTCGAGGTCCGGATGACGGCCGACACCGCCGACGGGCGGGCCCATGCCGATCGGCTCCGCGAGCGGATCACCGAGCTGCGTGCAGAGCTCGCCCCGCTCCAACGCGAGCAGACGCGGCTGATGCAGGAGCGTGTCCAGCTCATCCGCGCCCTCAGCCAGTAATCAGCGCCGAGATCGCCACACGCCGCACGCCCACGCGTGGGCCTCGCGACCGGGCACACCCTCGACAGCCACAAACGGCGTAAGCGGATGCCACGACATCCCGCCGTAGGTCATCGCGGCCAGACGCTCCAGCCCGGCGCCGTCCATCAGGACGTCCAGATCGATGCCCAGCGGATTGGGGTGCGCTGCGAGCCATGCGGCCTCGTCCGTACCGGTGGTCCCAGCGAGCGATCGCACCCAGGACATGGCGGCGGGATCGACCAGCCAATCGTGGTCCTGGCTGATCTGCTGGTCGATGAGGCGGCGCAGGCCCCCGACGTACCGCGACAGCCCCGCTTCGCACTCGGAGAGCTCCGCCGCGGCGACCACCAGCCCGCCTGGCTTGAGGTGGTCGATCGCCGCTCGCAGCGTGGCCGCGGGATCGTGGCCCGCACTCAGCGCGTGCCAGAACAGCACCAGATCGATAGGCCCTCCGCTGCGACGTGCAAGCCGAAGGGGAAGCGAGTCAAGTGGCGCATCTCCTACGATGCACGCGCGGTAGGGGCGTCGGAGCACGCCCACCCGTCGAGGAACGTTGGCGAGCACGGCCCGCAAGGGGGCGAGATGGAAGTCGGCCGGCGCCGGATCGTCCGCCCTTGCCTGCTGAGGTGCGGCGCCCTCATCAGACCACGGGGCATCGAGCCTTCGCAGCAGCGATCCGCTCAGGTCGAGCTTCCGCTGGAGAGCGTCCATTTCGGCCTCGGCCGTCTTCCCCTCGTTACCCATCGCGTCGCGATGACGCTCGAGGAACGGCCGGCCGAAACGGATGAGCGATTCCACGATACGGCGGTTGTCGGCGGTCTTCTGCTGGTCGTGCACCCGCATGCAGGCGACGGGGTGGTCGATGGATTCGAACCGGGCGCCGGCCTCAAGCAGCTTCAGCCACAGCTCGTGGTCCATGGTGTAGTGGTTGGCCTCATTGAGCCCGCCGACGCGTGCAAAGAGCTGGCGATCGAAGAACGCCTCGGGCTGCACGATGCCCTCGCCGGCGAACCACTTCGTGCGCAAGCGGAGCAGGCTGGCCATGTCGATGGGCTCGGGCGGGCGCGGGGCGAAGATGGTGCGGCCTTGCTCGACGAACCGGCACCGGCCCACCAGCACGCCGGGGGCGTCGCCGCGCGCCAACCGCTCGAGCATCGGGCCCAGAGCGCCAGGCTCGAACCAGTCGTCGGCGTTGAGCCAGGTGGCGTAGCGGCCGGTGGCGTGGTCGAGCAGACCGCGGTTGATCGCGGCGCTCTGCCCGCCGTCGGGCTGGCTCTGCCAGTGGGCCAGGTGTGTGGCGTTCTGCAACATTTCCACCGTCTGGTCGGTGCTGCCGCCGTCCATGACGATGTGCTCGACGCCCAGCTCGCGGGCGGTGGGCGTGGCCATCTCCGCCGCGATCGATTCGAGGCACTGGCCGATGTACCGCCCCTGGTTGAGCGAGGGCGTCACGATGGAGAGCAGCGGCGGGGGCACGGCGGGGCGAGTCTACGAGCCCGGAAAGGCCGCCGCATCGGCCCAAGCTTCCAGGGCAAGCCGGGCGCCGGCAATCGGATCGGGAAGCTGGCGGGCGTCGGCCACGACCGGCGTGGTGGGCGATGAGATGGCCAGCGCCGCCGCGAATGCCGAAACCTCCAAACGCCCGTTGGGAGAGCCAACGGCGACGCGGCCCGCGCCCCCCGCGTCGCTCAGCCGGGCGGCCTTCAGGCGGGCGCCCAGGGTGGTCACGGCCTTGGCGGGGCTCGCGCCGGCCATGATCGCCAGGGCGGGATCGATGCCCGCATCGCCCGACTCGGCGGCGGGCCAGGCGTGGTTGGCGATCGCCACACCCACGCGCTCGGCGGCGGCGTTGATGGCTTGCATCGCGTGCGGATCGGGCTCGTCGGGCAGCGTCAGGCTCACGACGACCCGCGCGGGGACCAGCCCCGACAGCTCGCGCACCAGCCCGATGGCCCCCACTACCGCCTCGGCCGCACGCTCGACGTGCTGGCCGGTTGCCAGGTGCTCGGGCGGGAGCCACAGGTCCAGCCCGGTCAGCTCCAGCTCGTGGCGGCGGAGCAGGGCCCCCAGGTCTCGCCGGGCCGAGCGGTCGAGCGAGCGCGGCCGGGCCTCGGCGTGTGTGGCATCGAGCTGCACCGCCCTGTACCCGAGGGAGGCGGCCAGCGCGACGGCCTCGCGGACGGGCCGATCTCGCCAGGCGCACAGACCCAGGCCGAGGGGCGGATTGGAACCTTGCTGGAACACCCAAGGTTGTAGGCCCGGCGCGGGCAATCGTGGGACGCGCGTGGCTAGGCTCGGAGCATGCCCAGCGATGCAACCAAACCCCCGCCATACCGCCTCGAGGCCATCCAGGTCGCCGCATGGGCCACGTGGTCGGGCGCGCTGCTGGTGACCGGCGCAACGGCTTACTTCGTGTTCACGCTGCTCAAGCGGCTGGACCCCACGCTTCCAGAGTTTTCGGCCTACGGGGGTGAGCACTGGAGGCTGCTGGGTGGATACGTGGCCGAGCGGCTGTTCATCGGCGCTGATGTGGTGGGCTTTCTGGCCATCTGCATCGGCGGTGGAGCGTTCGCGCTGGCCGCGTGGAAGGGCCGCCCGCATCCTCGCTCGTGGACGGCGGCCATCCGGGCCCTGCTGGTGATTGCCATGGTGGGCGTCATGACGTACCGCTTCGCCGTGCTCGATCCGGCGATGCAGGTCGACCTTGCCGCCTATCGCCAGGCCGCGGCCCTTGGCGACACGGAGAACGCGCTCGAGTTGCAGCGGGCTTACGACGCTCACCACAAGACGGCCAGCAACGTCATGGTCGCCAGCCTGCTGCTCTCGCTGGGCGCACTCGGATTCACGCTCGGCACCACGCGCCGCGTGATGACCGGCGGCGCGGGCGATCGCACCGCCAAGGCCCGCCCGTCCGGGCTCCAGGAGCCCGAGCTCGCCCGGGGGCGTCGGCCTTGACGGTGCGCACGCCCGACAACCCCCGGGGCCTGCGAGACCTGCCCTTCCGCGTGCCCGAGGTGACCAAGGCTGAGAAGGCCCGGGCCCGGCGCATCGCCAGGGCCCTGGCCGAGCGGTACCCCGACGCCGTGTGTGCGCTCGATTACACGACGCCGCACGAACTGCTGATCGCCACGATCCTCTCGGCCCAGTCGACCGACGTGGGCGTGAACAAGGCAACGCCAGCGCTGTTCAAGGCCTTTCCCACGCCCCGGGACTACGCCGACGCGACGCCCGCAAAGATCGAGAAGCACATCAAATCCATCGGCCTATACCGGAACAAGGCCAGGGCCATCCATTCGGCCATGACGAGCGTCGTCGAGGATTTCGGCGGTGAGGTTCCCCAAACGATGGAGGCCTTGCTGACCCTGCGGGGCGTGGCGCGCAAGACCGCCAGCGTGGTGCTGGGCAACGCCTTTGGCATCAATGAGGGCTTCGTCGTCGATACACACATCGAGCGGCTGAGCAAGCGATTTAGTCTGGCCCCCAAGGACGCGACGGTGGCCATGGTCGAGCGGCACCTGATCGCGCTCTTCCCCCGGGATCAATGGACCGACCTGAGCCACCGCATCATCTACCACGGCCGGCAGGTGTGCAAGGCCCGCGGCTGGCTGTGCGAGCAGGACAGCATCTGCCAGCGGTTCTGCGAGAACGCGCGGGGCGGCAAGGGTGGTGATGCGGGAAAGGGGAAGCGAGCCCGCCGCGATTCGAACGCGGAACCTCTGGCTTCGGAGGCCAGCGCTCTATCCAGTTGAGCTACGGGCTCGATTCTGGCCGACCCGGTGCCGGCCAGTGGGTTCATAGTAAGGACACTTGTGGTGGCAAGCAAGGCCGACCCCGCCAACCAGCCGGCCGATCAGGCGGCCGATCAGGCCGCGATGCTGCCCGCCCCGCTGTGGGCGGTCCTGTCGTTTACGTTCGCCGGGAGCGTCGGCACGGCCATCGCCACCGCGGGGGTGCCCTTCCTGGCCCAGAGCGCCTACGGCTACGGCGAGACGTCGGTGTTCCTGCTCGCCCTGCTGTACGGGGTGGTCTACATCCCCGGGGCGCTTGGCGTGGGCCCGGCGTTGCGGCGGTTCGCGGCGCGGCACGCCTGGATGACCAGCGGGCGACTTCTGGCATGCATCAGCATCGTGCTGGGGCTACTGGCCGCCCTGCCGCTGGTGACCAGGCCTGCGGCCGAGAGCGGGGCCATGGGCGCCTGGGCCATCTGGCTCATGATGGCCGCCCAGGGGCTGCTTAGCGGTGCGACGTGGCCCATCGTCGAGAGCTATCTGAGCGGCGGGCGGCGCGGCCAGCGCCTCCGGCACGCCACGGGGCTTTTCAACATCACGTGGGGCGGGTGCATCGTCGTCGCGTTGGCGGCGTTGGGGCCGTTCGTGCGGCCGCACCCGCTCGAGGCCCTGGCGGCGATGCTGCCGGTGTACGGCGTGTGCGCCCTGCTGACGATCTGGATGGGCCCCGAGCCGGCGCGCAGCCTGCCCGACGCCCACCCGACCCGGCCGGGCCGATACAAGAAGCTCCTATCGGTGTTCCGAATCCAGTTGCCCACGAGTTTCCTGGTGGTGGCGGTGCTCGAGCCGGCGTCGCCGTTCCTGATCGCCAGCGTGGCCATCGAGGACCCGTGGCGCGCGCCCGCGGCGGCCATCTGGCTGGCAACCCGCGTAGCCACCTTTGCCCTGCTCGCGCGGTGGCACGGGTGGCACGGGCGGTGGGCCATGCCGGCCATCGCCGCGGTGCTCATGCTGGCGGGCTTCGCTGGCATCACCATCGGGCCGAATGTGGGCGAAATGGTGTCCGCTCGCGTGCTCGTGCTGGGCGGGCTGGCCGTGCTGGGCCTAGGGGTGGGCATGATCTACACCGGGGCCCTGTACTACGCGATGGAGGTTGGCGACGCCGAGATCGACGCGGGCGGCAAGCACGAGGCGTTCATCGGGCTTGGGTATATGGGCGGGCCGCTGGTGGGCCTGATGGCCTACGGCTTCGCACGCCCGCACGGGCCGATCGCCACGAGCCCAAGCTTGCTGCTGCTGGCGATCGCCGGCTCGATCGTGGTCGTGCTGGGCCTGGGCTCGGTGGTGTGGGCGCTGGTTTCGGGGAGGAAGGACCAGCCCGGGGAATATCCCGAAGACCAATAACGGTTCCCCTACGCAATGAACGTCATAGGGTCTGGTGTCGAATAACTGTGTGTGGGTGACGGCATAACCCTGTCCGACGATCCTTGTAGGTGGCCAAGGCGGCAAGCCACGTGGATTGAAACAGCCGATTCAATGGCTTGCACCCCGTCTTGGGGCACGGTTCTGGATGGACCGGGGCAGAGACACGTCAGGAGGCACTATGCGACAGACCGGAACGAGCACGCGCGTCTTGGGCACCGCGGCGGCATTGCTGGCCGCACTTGGCGCGGCGGTCGCGGCCCCACCGGCCCTGGGCTATCAGGATGACCAAGCCCAGGTACGGACCACATCGACCAAGGACGCCAGCGCGTGGTCGGACGAGATCTGGTCGGCCGCCGCCGCCGGAGATCGGGCGGCCTTCCAGCGGTTGCTCACCACGGCGCCCGATACGCTGCGCGATCCGACGCTGGCCGATTCCGCCCGCGCCCTGGGGGTGGCGCTGGATGAGCACACCATCGCCCGGCACGAGAAGGTCGAGGAGTATCGTGAGACCATCCGCACAACACTCGAGACGCTGGCGGGCGAGCCCGAACCGGCCGAGCATGAGGAAGCGCTGCTTGAGGGCATGAGCGCGGCGATCGCGCTGCACATGCTGGCTGACAACAAAGAGGCGGTGCACGACGAGGCGCAGGTCAAGGAACTCGTCGCCGCCGCCGATGCCGCAGCGCGTCAGGCCGAGGAAGACGGGCGCTGGTACGCGGCCGCCGAAATGTTCGAGCGTCTCCACGCGCTCTACGAGGACGAGGGCACCTACCTGGAGGATCGCAAGCGTCAGATCAAGCGGCTGTCGCTGGTGGCGCTGTACGCGCCCGAGCGCAACCACGAGCTACGCAGCGAGCGGCTGGTCGAGTCGGGCGAGGAAGCGCTGCCGCCCTATAACCCGGCGGGCAACTCGGTCGAGGAGCGTCTGGAAGACATCGAGCAGTTGATGCTGCTCTACGCGCTGGTCAACGCCGACCGGCACCACGTGTCGGGTTCAAAGATGAAGGACCTGCTGGTGTCCGGGCTCAAGGGCCTGCGGCTGCTGGCCGAGACCGAGGACCTGTACGGGCAGTACCCACAACTGGCCGACGAGCAGACGCGCTCGCGGTTCATCGAGGCGCTCGCCTCGCGGGCGGCCGACGTGGAACGGTCCCCCGTGGCCACCGATCGCACGCTGCAGGACGTGGTGCGGGACGTTCAGTCATGGAACCGCCAGACGGTGCGGCTGCCCGAGGCGCTCGTGCTGCGGGTCTTCGGCGACGGCGCCATGCGGGCGCTGGACGACTATACCGAGATCATCTGGCCCTACGACGTCCGCCAGTTCGAGCGCAGCACCCGCGGCAACTTCAGCGGCATCGGCGTGTCCATCCAGATGAACAACAAGCGGCAGATCCAGGTCGTCACACCCCTGGACGGCACGCCCGCCCAGCGCGCGGGCGTCCGGGCCGAGGACATCATCTCGGGCGTCAATGGCGAGCCCACCTTCGGCATCTCGCTGAATCAGGCCGTCGACAAGATTACCGGGCCCAAGGGCACGCCGGTCGACATCACCGTGACCCGCGGCGAGGAAGAGGCGAAGGAAGAGATCACCTTCACCATCGTTCGCGACACCGTCGAGCTCAAGACCGTCAAGGGCTGGGAGCGCGTCGACGCCGCGGAAGACCACTGGGACTGGATGATCGATCCGATCAACGGGATCGGCTATGTCCGCCTGACCGGCTTTACCGAGAACACCACCGAAGACTTCGACAAGGCGCTGGCCGAGATGCGCGACGAGGGCGTGCAGGGGCTGATCCTGGACCTGCGATTCAACCGCGGCGGGCTGCTGGATCAGGCAGTTGAGATCACCAGCCGATTCGTGGATTACGCCAAGAGCCGCGACGCCTTCGGGCAGGTCGTGGTCTCGACCCGCAACGACCGCAACGACCGCACGGGCATGCCGCCCGAGCGGCTGCAACGCCGCAACTCCCTGCTGCCGAACATCCCGGTGGTCGTGCTCATCAACGAGGGCAGCGCCTCGGCGAGCGAGATCGTGGCCGGGGCGATCCAGGATTACGCGTCACAATCGGCCGCCAAGGCCGTGGTGATGGGCCAGACCAGCTTCGGCAAGGGCAGCGTGCAGAACGTGCTGCCCATCGATCCCGAGCGCCGCTCGGCTCCGCGGGCGCTTATGAAGCTCACGACGCAGTACTACGTGCTGCCCGGCGGGCGGATGATCCACCGCGTCCCTGGCAAGGCCGAGCACGGCGTGGTGCCCGACCTGACGCTGTCGATGCTGCCCGACCAGGTGGCCGAGAGCCTGATGCTGCGTCAGGAGGCCGACGTGCTGGTCCTGGACGAGCAGGGCAACCCACCGGCCGAGGAAGACAGGCCCGATCCGTGGCGCCTGATCGAGGAGGGCATGGACCTGCAGCTCAACGCCGCCCTGGTGCTGCTGCAGTCTCAGACCCGCCCGACGGGCGGCGCGGCGGCGATGCTGCCGGACGATGAGGATCGTCGGACACCCTGATCTTGTCGTAGACAGGGGCGACTTGGCGAGGCCGGCGCGTTAGACTTGAACGTGCCGGCCTCGCGTGCGCGCGGCCCCAGACCAGATCCTGACAAGGCCCGGCCGCGGCATGCCGGGCGTGCCCGGGGAGTACCGACCCACCATGGCCCAAGCCACCACGAACAGCGCGAACGCCTCGTCAACCGGACCCCGCCTGGTCGATGGCCTGGACAACGACACATTGCTGGGCTGGCTGCGATCGATGCAGCTCATCCGCGAGTTCGAGACGCGCACGCAGCAGGCCTACCAGCAGGCCAAGATCGGCGGCTTCTGCCACATCTACTCGGGTCAGGAAGCGTGCGCCGTGGGCACCATCGCCTGCACCAACGCCGATGACCCGGTCATTACCGCCTACCGCGACCACGGCCACGCCCTGGCACGGAACATGACCGCCCGATCGTGCATGGCGGAGATGTTCGGCAAGATCGATGGATGCGCCAAGGGCAAGGGCGGCTCGATGCACATGTTCGACAAGCCCAACCACCTCTACGGCGGGCACGGCATCGTCGGCGCTCAGACGCCCCTGGGCGCGGGCCTGGCCTTTGCCACCCGCTACGAGTGGGAGGTGCTGGGCACGGGCAAGAAGAAGGTGTGCCTGTGCTACCTGGGCGACGGCGCGGTCGACCAGGGCGCGTTCCACGAGGCCCTCAACCTGTCGAGCCTCTTCGGCCTGCCGGTCATCTACATCATCGAGAACAACGGCTACTCGATGGGCACGGCCATCGGCCGCCACACGGCCAACCACGAGAACCTGATCGATCGTGGCAAGAGCTATGGCATCCACTCGGTGCAGATCGACGGGCTGGACATCCGCGACGTGTACGACCAGTTCAAGCCCGTGGTCGACCAGTGCCGAGAGGAGCAGAAGCCCGCGTTTATCGACCTGCAGACCTACCGGTACCAGGGCCACTCGATGAGCGACCCCCAGAAGTACCGGACCAAGGACGAGGTCGACCAGTACAAGGGCAAGGACTCCATCGCGGCGTTGCTCGACCACCTGATGAACGATCGCGGCGCGATCGACGAGGAGGCGTGGAAGGCCATGCGGGGTGAGATCCGCGACGAGGTGAAGGACGCGGTCGAGTTCGCCGAGGCCGCCGAGGCTCCGAGCGTGGACGCCGAGCTTTATTCGGACGTGTTCGTGTATCCCCAGCCGAATCTGAGCCCGACGCGCGAGTACGTGCACGGCGCGAAGAACCCGTTGCTCTAGCACGGCTTAGCTCGCACGCACTGCGCCCCTGCACCAGTGCATGTGGCGTTCTTTGCCCAGTTTTGCAGGGAAAAACCTCATCTCGGATGAGATTGCCTTCATCGTTCCGCGGTTATTCTTTGCGCACACCGGAGGAATGTGCCAACGGAGGCACGACCTCGGTGAAGCCCGGCAAGGATGTCGGAGCTCGTTCAGGCCCAGGACCGCTAAGCATCGCGTCCGGGGCTGGCAAGAACCCATACCAAACAGGCAGGCGGCCCCCCTTCGGTTCGTAGAGATTCGACGAGTTGCGCGGTTTGGGCAAGGTCGAAAAGACCAGCAAGCCGGGCAAGAAGGCGAGACTCGTGGGCGATCGGAATCGATGATGGTGGTGCGTCCGGGTGTGGGGCGCTGGAGGACACGATGCTTGATCGCCGCCGTTCTGTCTCGGCCATTCTGCTGGCCGCTTCGGTCATTGCCCTTCCCACAAATCTCCTGGCAAGCCAGGATAACGACAAGGACAGCACGCCAGAGAATCGCAACTCGTTCCAGCGCGACTCCCGGGTGAGCAAGGAACAGCTCGAGGCGGCGCGAGCGAGCGCGTCCCGGTTCTTCGTGACCGGGCCCAGCCGCTACGCCCGCACGTCCCAGCGCACCCACTCGACCGGCTCGGGCCTCCGCCGGCAGTACACCGAGGAGGAGCTCCGCGAGATCCGCGCCGCCCGCGTGCGGATGATCCGGGACATGGCCGCCGGGCCGGGCGCGGGTCCCGGCGGGCTGGTGCTGAGCCACCCCACCCTCGGACGCATCACCATCAACGCGTCGGGCCCGATCACGCCTCCCGGCGGGGGCGCTTCGGGCGGCGGGGTGACCCCCACCCTGGACATGCTGGCCGGCCCCAGCTCGTCGGCCTCGGACATGGGCAAGGACCCCTTCTCGGGCAAGGGTGGCGGCGGCCGGCCGGGCGACTTCCCGGTCCTGCGGCCGGGCTCGGGCTTCGCCGGCGCGACGCCGCAGCCGCCTGCGGTGGGCAACCCCAGCCTTCGTGGCTATGACGCCCAGGCGATCGCACGCTGGGACGTGGTGCCCTACCAGGACTTCGAGGGCCTGTTCCACATCGGTGTCGTCGCGTTCCACATGAACGGGATCGACCGCGTGGAGTTCAGCGTCAACGGCGGCCCGTGGGAGGCGGTCCGCGAGATGAAACTCAACCCCCGCACGAACGTGTGGGAGTACACGGCGACGCTCGACGCGTCGACGTTCGAGGATGGGCTGGTGGAGGTGCGGGCTCGCGCCTTCCCGAAGTATGCCGGCGAGGCCCGCGTGCTTGGCGGGCCGATCGACGGCCACAACGACGGCTCGGTGCACTTTCGCAACGGCATCCACTCGATGTTCCTGAACGCCAACGCCGGCGGGACGCTTCCCAGGCACGAGGTGTACGCGGACGCCAAGAACGGCAGCGATGAGACCGGCGAGGGCACGCGCGAGAATCCGTTCCGCAGCCACGTCCGTGCGCTGGCCCACGTCACGGCCGAGCATGGGACGTCCGACGGGGCGGTCTGCTACCTGATGCCCGGCGACTATGTGTGGGAGGGCATCGGACACCCGCACAACATCGACACGGCCAACCGCTGGGCCACGTTGACCCCGGCCCCGGGGGTGGATCGTGAGGACGTGCGGTTCGTGGATCGTGAGCCGGCCGGCATGCGGACCCGACTGATCCGGGCCGACAACATCACCATGACCGGTGATGGCGCGCCTCGGACGTTCACGGGTATGGATACCTATTTCTGGCTGAGCAACTCCACGCTCGCCGGCGACAGCCGGTTCGAGGGGGGCGGTCTGGCGTCGGGCAGCAACGACTGGGCCGGCATCTACGGCACCGACATTGTCGCCGCTGAGATCCGCTCTCCGTTCCGTTCGTCAACATTCGTGCGCAATGTCCAGGCCAGCGGATTCTCCGACACGCCATTTGGCAGCGACACGCTCGTGTTCAACGCCGACGTGCGAGACTTCACGCGCAATCCCGACGGCACGCACGCCGACGTGTTCCACTGGTTCTGGCGGGATGATCAGGACCGCGAGAATCGGATCATCTATGGCCTTCGCGTGTACGAGTTCCCGCTTCTTGGCTTCCTGATGAACCCCATCCGCGGTGGCGAGCAGGAACTCGAGGACATCGCGATCGTCAACGTGCACATCTCCAAGGATCAGTCGAGCGTGGCCTCGAGCATGTGGAACTTTGACGTGGACCACCTCGTGATCTCGGGCCTCCAGCTTCCCGATCAGACCTTCCGCTTCGACGTCCACCGCCAGGACGAGGACGGCAAGCTCAGCATGAAGAACGTCTCGGTCACCAACAGCATCTTCGCGAAGATGACGGGCGACTCGATTCCCGAGGACGGCCACTTCCGCAATATCCACATCGTGGATGGGAACTCGCACCTGGCCCACGTCCCCGAGGGTGTGAACATCACCGTGGGCCACATCCACGGCGGCGATTCCCGCGAGGACATCTTCGTCAGCCCCGGCAGCATGAACTACCAGCCCCGGCCCTCGAGCGTCATCTGGGGGCGCTTCCCGGCCTCCGACCTGTTCACGCCCGCCGACGTCCTGGGCCGGCCCGCCCGCGACGGCATGGCTCCGCTGGGCGCCTACTCCGGGCGCTGATCGGACAACAATCACCCGCTGACGGCGACCACCAAGATCGAGCATCCACGGCGAGCCCTGCGTTCGCCGTGGATGCTGTTGCGTGATGACCAGCCGCGTGATGATCGATTGACCACCACGCGACGGATCGGCGCGTGGACGCTGCACTCCGCCGCAGATCGGCTGCCACTTGGCCTGGAGGTTTCCGATGGCTCCTGGACGTACACCACCGCGCCCTTCTCCCACGCCGCCGTCTGGCACGCGCTGGGGGAGGGGGGCACGCTGCGCGCCATCGGAAGCGATCCGGTCGCCCTCGCACGCGCCATCGGCGCCCGGCCCGATGGATCCGCGCTCGTGGATGATCTGCTGCTGGGCTTCCGGCCGGATGGTCGTGCGCCCTACAAGGGCGTCCTGCCGTGCGGCGCTGCCCATGCGATGGGCTACTCGCCACATGGCGTGGACAGAACCGGAATGGGCATCGCCGAGCATCCCCTCGAATCCCTCGGCCAGCGAATCGCGGGCGCCATGGACGGGGGCGCATGCCTTGAGCTGACCGGAGGTGTCGACAGCCGGCTCCTGCTGGCTCTCGGCGTGGGGGCCGGGGGCGTGCCGACCAGGGCCTTTACGATCGGCCGCGACGACGATCCTGACGTGCGCGTTGCACGGCAGCTCGCCGACGCGCTGGGGATGGAGCACCGGACGCTGCTCGCCCCGCCGGATGAGGGGCGGCTGCCGGCCGATGCGCGGATGTTCGTGGCCGAGAGTGGCTATGCCTGCAACGCCGCGGCGTATGGCTGGCTTCCGTCGCTCTTCCGAGAACTGGAGGGCTTCCGGGCCGCACAGCTCTCGGGCGTGGGCGGCGAGGTCGGCGAGGGCTTTTATTACACGGGGCTGGACGGCCTGTTCGAACGCCTCAACTCCCCAAGGCTCTGGCTGCGCGCCCGGGCGGTGGTCGATGGGGGCCGCTGGGCGAGCCTCTTCGAGCCGGGCGTGCTCGCCGACCGGCTGGGTGAGGTCGCCCGGGAGCGCACCGAGCTGCAACAGCGCGGGCCATGGCGGCTTCGCACGGACGACTTCTACCTGCACGCGCGCATCCACGGCTGGGCGGTGCCGGTCATCCGGGCCTCGGCCGCCTGGTACGAGCCGATCACCCCGTTCCTGTCGGCCGAGTATCTGGCGTGGTCGCGGTCGCTCACGGCCGAGCAGCGGCACGGCAGGGCGGCCCAGCGTCAGGCGATCGACCGGCTGGCTCCGAAGATCGCTGGGATTCCCTATGCCAAGTCGCTGGAATCGCCCTCGGGGGGCGCACTGGCCCGGAAGCTCACCAGAGCCCGTCGACTCGTGGGCCGGGTGCTGCCCCGCCCGACCGAGCAGCCGCTCCAGTGGGCCGACACGGCGGCTTCCCTCATGCGGTCGCTCGATGGTGCCGATAGTGTGGTCGATCGGCTGCGTACGCTCGAAGGCGTACGGGCCGATCGCGTGGCGGAGGTGCTGGCGTCGGATCCACGGACGAGCGCGCACGCGATCGGTGCGATGCTGAGCATGGCCTGGGCGATCGATCGGCTCACGGATTCAAGACCCGAGTGGCAGGACTAGGGACGACCCCATGAGCGCACCGCAAGCCATGCCCGTGCCTCAGGAGTATCCCAAACGCACCCTGACGGTCCGCATCATCACCCGCGTGTACGCCACAGCTACGCGTCTACTGTGGCGGGCGCGGCTGCACAACCTGGGGCGGGGCGCGTACCTGCACCACACGAGCAACTTTGTCCGCCCGTCGCGGATCGCCATCGGGCCGAAGGTAACGCTGTTTCGCGGGGCACGCATCGAGGCGGTTGGGGCCGGGCCCGCGCCGCAGGTGGTGTTGGGCGAGCGGGTGTCCATTCAGCGCGACGTGCACATCGGCGCGTGCCAGAGCGTGGAGATTCTCGAGGGGACGGTTTTCGGCTCGGGTGTCTACGTCACCGATCATGACCACGACTATCGCGACCCCAAGCGCGGATACTTCGGCACGGGCGAACTGCTCGCTGCGCCGGTTCGCATCGGTCCCAGGGCGTGGATCGGCGAGCGGGCCATCATCCTCAAGGGCGTCACGGTGGGCGAGGGGGCCATCGTTGGCGCCGGCGCCTTGGTAAACCGGGACGTGCCGCCGTACTGCATCGCGGTGGGCGTGCCCGCGCGGGTCATCCGCCGCTTCGACTTCGATCTGGGCCAATGGGTGGCGGCGTGACGGGCGGTCGCGTGGCCATCGTGTCGTACTACTTCCCGCCCATCGGCGGAGCGGGCACCCAGCGCGCGGCCAAGCTGTGCCGGTACCTGGGCGAGTTCGGCTGGACCCCCACCGTCGTGTGCGCGGCGCCCTCGGGCGATGGGGCCGCACGGGGCCTCTCGGCACGCCACCTGGACGAACGACTGGGTGATGATCTGCCAGCAGGGCTGAACGTCATCCGGATCGACGCCCAGGACCATGGGCGATGGCTGGAGCGGGCCGACGAGCACCTGCGGGGGTTGATCGACCGAGGCGAGATCGACGCCGTGCTGGTCACGATGTCACCGTTCTGGCTGTCCACACTGATAGAGCGTCTTGGGCATCACGTACCTGTGGTGGCGGACCTTCGCGACCCTTGGGCACTCGATGGTGTGCCGACTTACAGGCATTGGCTCCAGTGGCGGACTGATTACAAGCGAATGGGTCGCACGCTGGCCGCCGCGAGCCGGGTGGTGATGAACACGCCCGAAGCGAGGAAGGCGACCCTTGCGGCGTTTCCCCAGCTCGCCGCCGATCGGGTGCACGCGATCCCCAACGGCTTCGATCGGGCGGACTTCGAGCGCATCGAGCCCGCCAAACGGCCGGCCGGCGCGCGGTTCGTGCTCGTGCACACCGGGACATTCCTGACAAAGCAGGCCGTGCCGCCCTCGGGCATGATTGAGCGGCTGAAGCGGCGTTTGCACTACCGTCCCGAGCCGATCCTGCCCATCGGGCGCTCGGTGGGCCCGCTGCTCGGGGCCATCGACCTCCTGCGTCGCCAGCGGCCGGCGCTGATGGAGGGGTTCCGCTTCGTGCACGTGGGCAACCTGGACCCGGCGACCCGGGCGTGGATCGACGCGAGCCCCTCGAAGGACCTGGTCGAGGCGGTGGGCTACCTGCCCCACGATGCGTCGGTGGCCCGGCTGCTGAGCGCCCACGCGCTGTTCCTGCACCTGCACGGCCTGCCCGCGGGGCATCGGGCCCGCATCGTGCCGGGCAAGACGTACGAGTACCTGGCCAGCGGGCGGCCGATCCTGGGCGCGCTGCCCGAGGGCGACGCGCGGGACCTGCTGGCCGGCCGGGAGCGGTGCGTGCTGGCCGACCCGTGCGAGCCCGCGAGCATCGCCCGCGCCCTGGCCGAGCTGATCGAGCGGGGCGGGTCCATGGCCCAGCCGCCGCTGCGCGACGAGGGCCTCGGGCCGTACGATCGGCGGGAGATCGCGCGCCGGATGGCCGGCGTGCTCGACGCGAGCGTGGGGTGTGCGGCCGATGGGCCGGTGGTCATGGCGGGTGCGTCGTGACGGCGTTTACGTCGATGCTGGCGCAGATTGCCGGGGCCGAGTTGGACTACACCGGCCAGACGTCGGTGCACCCGGTGGGCCTGGCGGTGCTGGCCGTGCTGGGCGTGCTTGTGTTCACGCTGCCGCGGCGGTGGTCGCTGGCGCCGCTTCTGGTGCTAGCGTGCTTCGTGCCGGCGGGGCAGCGGATCGCGGTGCTGGGGCTGGACTTCACGTTCCTCCGGCTGCTGATTATCGCGTACTGGGTGCGGATCCTGGCGTTCAAGGACTACCAAGGCCTGAAGCCGATCGCGCTCGACTACGCGGTCGCGGCATGGATCCTGATTGTCTCGCTGGTCTTCATCCTCCAATGGGGCGGGATGGGGGCGCTGACGAACCGTGCGGGCTACATCTACGAGTCCCTGGGCATCTACGTCACCTTCCGGTGCCTGCTGCGCTCGTGGGCCGACGTGGAACGCACGATCGTGGTCCTGGCGCTGGTGTCGCTGGCCTGCGCCGGGTTCTTCATGATCGAGAAGCGCACCGGGTACAACATGTTCAGCGTCATGGGCGGGGTCCGCACCTATACCCAGGTACGCGAGGGGCGGCTGCGGGCCCAGGGGGCGTTCAGCCACCCGATCATGGCCGGGTGCTTCTTCGCCGTCGTGCTCGTGCTGTGCTCGGGATTGTTCATGAACCATCGCAAACGCGCAACCGCCATGGCCGGGTGCATCGCGGCGGCCACCATCGTGATCATGTGCGCCTCGAGCACGCCGCTGCTGGCCGTGCTCTCGGGCGGCGTGGCGATGGCGTTCGCGTGGACACGCGAGCTGCTGCGGCCGTTCCGCTACGCGCTGGTCTTCATGCTCATCGTGCTGCACTTCGTGATGCAGGGGCCCGTGTGGGCGCTCATCGCGCGGGTCAGCGCCGTGGGCGGGTCGACCGCCTGGCACCGCAAGCACCTGATCGACAAGACCGTGGAGCACTTCGGCGAGTGGGCCATCCTGGGAACCAAGAGCACCGCCCACTGGGGCTACGGCCTCCAGGACGTGACCAACCAGTACATCCTCGAGGGCGTCCGCGGGGGCATCTGGGGCATGGCGGCCTTCGTCGTCGTCATCGTCCTGGCCTTCCAGGCGGTCGGCAGGGCGCTGCGGAGCGAGCGGAATCGCCAGGGGCTGTTCTGGATCAAGTGGTCGGTGGGCGCCAGCCTGTTCACCCATTGCATGGCGTTCATCGGGGTTTCATACTTCGGTCAGACACGGGTGGCGTGGTTCCTCTCGCTGGCCCTGGCCGCCACCATCTCGCAACTGCCCACACCCAAGCCGCGCCCCGGGGGCGCCGGGAGCCCGAACACCCATGCCAAACGACCCGCGCGTGGCCGTCCTGGTCGTCAGCTTCAACACGAGGGACATGACGCTCGCCTGCCTGCGCACGATCCGGGAGGGGGCGAGCCGGACCGGCCATGAGGTGGTCGTGGTCGACAACGCGTCGGGCGACGGCTCGGCCGCGGCGATCGCGCGCGAGTTCCCCGAGTTCCGGCTCATCGCCAGCGAGGAGAACCTGGGCTTCGCGCGGGCCAACAACCTGGCCGCCGCGCACGCGACGGCCGAGCGGCTGCTGCTGCTGAACCCCGACACGCTGGTCGACCCGGGCGCCATCGACGAGCTGGTCGGCTTCGCCGACCGCAACCCCAGGGCCGGCATCTGGGGCGGCCGGACACGCTTCGCCGACGGCTCGCCCAACCCCACGAGCTGCTGGCGCCGGCCCACGCCCTGGAGCGTGTTCTGCTCGGCCACGGCGCTGGCGGGCGTGTTCGGGGGCTCGCGGCTGCTCAACCCCGAGTCGGTGGGCGTGCTGCCCGATGGGGCCGAGATCCCCGTGGACGTGGTGACCGGCTGCTGGCTGCTGATCGACCGCGAGCTGTGGGAGAGGCTGGACGGCTTCGACCCGGCCTTCTTCATGTACGGCGAGGACGCCGACCTGTGCCTGCGGGCCCGGGCCCTGGGCGCCCGGCCGCGGGTGACCGCCCGGGCGACGATCGTGCACCACGGCGGGCAGTCCGACACGGTCCGCCCCGATAAGATCGTGCGGCTCTCCAGGGCCCGCAGGCAGTTGTACGCCCGACATTGGGGCAAATCGTGGCAATGGTGGGCCGATATCGGGCCGATGATGAACGTGCAGCGGAGGCGGGCGGTCGCGCGGCTCCGCGGGCTGCTGGGCCGGGGCAAGCCCGGCAAGGACCCCCGCACCTTCGACCAGGTGTGGGCCAGGCGGAAGGAATGGACGGGCGCCCGGGCCCTGGGAGAGCGGGTTTCGTGAGCGAGCGGGCGGACAGGCGGGGGCCGATCTTCATCTGCGGGCCGTCGCGCTCGGGCACGGCCATGGTGCGCGCGGCGCTGAACCTGCACCCGCTGGTGCACCTGAGCGGGGAGACCCACTACTTCGACGATCTGCGGGTGGCGCTGGGCAAGGGCGGCCACGGAGCCCTGACCGACGACGAGGTGCGCCGGGCCGAGGACTACCTGCTGGCGCTGGGGCACCGACCGTACAGCCACGGCGGCGATCCGGACAAGGGCCGCATCTCGCGTCGGGCGTTCCGCGACCGCGTGGCCATCCTCTCGGGCGAGCAGCCCCCCACCGCCGACCACTGCCTGCGGGCCTATTGCGAGCTGGAAGCCGAGCACCACGGCAAGGTGGTCTGGGGCGAGAAGACGCCGCGGCACATCTTCCGGATCGACGACATCCTGGCCGCCTTCCCCGATGCGCGGGTGGTCTGCATGATCCGCGACGTGCGCGCGGTGGTGGCCTCGTACCGCGACTGGAAGAACCAGGGCGGCTTCGACTTCGAGAAGGACCCCGGGCACAAGGAGACGCTCGAGGCCGACCACCAGCGGGCGAAGCGGTCCTACCACCCGATCATCATCGCCTCGCTGTGGAACGGCGCGATGCGGTCGGCGCTGGCGGCCGAGCAGCGCTTCGG
The DNA here is from genome assembly GCA_044440025.1 of Phycisphaerales bacterium JB060. Lineage (GTDB taxonomy): Bacteria > Planctomycetota > Phycisphaerae > Phycisphaerales > UBA1924 > JAHCJI01. The sequence goes on from JBITAF010000123.1 coordinate 21,402, forward strand.
CAAGGGCCGCGTGCGGCTGGAGCGCTTCGAGGGCGTGGTGGGCGATCCGGACACGAGGATGCGCGAGCTGCTGGCGTGGCTGGAGCTGCCCTTCGACGAGGCGGTGCTGGAGATGCCCATGTCCAACAGCAGCTACGAGGCATTCACCGAGGGGCGTGGGGTGTCGAAGCGGCCGGTCGACCGCTGGAAGAGCAAGCTGGCGGCGGGCGAGGTCGCGGTGATCCAGCGTGTGAGCGGGAGGCTGCTCGACCGGCTGGGCTACGAGCGGGTGCGCGGTGCCCAGCCGGGCGGCTCGCTGAAGCACTACGCATCGTTCCCGCTGGCGGTGGTGCGTGCGTTCCGGGCGAACCGCGCGCGGATGGGCAACCCGATGCGGTTCCTGTGGCGGCGGCTGCGGCCGATGCTGCAGGGATGACCAGCAAGTTATCTTCCGCTATGATTATAATAAATCGAAGCCACGCCTCTGGCAAGAGCATCCCAGGTTCGCGTCATAGCCAGTTGCTGAGCTTCCATGCCCATGGCAAGCAGGCTCGCCCGATCGCCACACGCCCGCGTAAGAGCCGTCTCAATCGCCCCAGCCTGTGCGGGTTCGTACAGCAGGCCCGTCTCCCCCACTTGATCGGGCAGGCAGCCTACCGCCGGCGCGATGACGGCACGCCCGAACGTGCCCGCCAGGGCCACGCTTCCCGAGGTGAACACCCGCTCGTATGGCAGGACCACCGCGTCGGCGGCCGCCATATAGATCTGTATCTCATCGTCGGGCACGAAGCCTTCAAAGAGCCGGATCTGATTGTCGTTGGCCGCGGCCTTCCGGAGCATATCGATGGTGGCGGTATCTCCGGCCTTCCCAGCGACGATCAGATACGCGCCCGACCTCTCTATGGCGGCGAAGGCCTCGACCAGCCGCATCACGCCCTTGTAGCGACGCAACTGCCCGATGTGGGCCAGCACGACCGCATCATGGGGCAAGCCCAGGCGGTGGCGGGCGTCATCTTGCGGGATAACTGCGGGATAACTGCCGATGAACGAAGGATGATCGACCACGGCGATGGTGGCATCGGGAATCCGGTACGTCTCGCGCACGAGCTGCGCTCCGGCAGCGCCGTGGACGACCAGCGCGTCGCACGCCCTCGCCAAACGCCGCATCGCCCACCGTTGCGTCCGGCCTCCCGAACCCTCGCAGGCCTCGTGGTGCACGAGGTTGTGAACGGTCCAGACCACGCGCACGCCTCGAGATCGCAGGCGTTTGATCCGCCACAGCAACCGGGCCGTCCCGCGGATGCTGCCCAGCGCGTGGCGGCCAACCGTGAACACGTGGGCCCATTGCAGGTGCAGCACGTCGCCGGCCTCGAGCCATCGGGCCGCACCGTCGAACGCTCTTGGATCTTCCAGCGGGCGGACGTCGAAGCCCTGCCTTTGCAGAGCTTCAATCAGCCGATCGGTGTAGGGGTTGTCGGTGAAGACAGGCCCGAGCAGAACGCGACGGGGACGGTGAGCAGCCTTTCCGCTGGCAGAAGATGATGAGCAAGGATGCGCTGGCTGGGCCGTCATCGGGAGACCTCCGCGGCGATCTGCGCCGCCGATCCACGCGGGGCGGGGCCATCACGGTATCGGCCCAAGCTGTCCGTTTCATCCTGCAACTAGCCTCCACAGCCCTGATGCTCCGGCTGCTCACGCCCGATCAGGTTGGCGTGTTCGCCCAGTTCGTCGTGATCGCCACGTTCGCCAACATCTTTCACGAGGCCGGCCTCGGGGCCGCGACCATCCAGGCCAGAACCATCAACCAGTCGCAGGTCAGCACGCTGTTCTGGTTGAACACGACGCTCGGCCTGGCCGCCGCGATGCTCGCGGCGGCGATGGGTCCACTGGTCGCGTGGGCGTTCTCCGAACCCAGGCTCGTGGGCGTCGCACTCGCGTGCTCGCCCATGTTCATCATCGGTGCGATGGCGGCCCAACACCAGGCGATGCTCCAACGATCCATGCGGTTCATGCCCCTGGCCATCGCCGACGTGGGCTCCCTCGCGATCGGCGCCGCCTCAGGCATTCATGCCGCGGCGATCGGGATGGGCTACTGGGCCCCCGTCGTGCTGGCCGTCACGAGCGTAGCGGTACGCACCGCGATCCTGTGGCTGCTCAGTGGGTGGCGTCCCGGCAGGCCGGGCCGACTGGCCGAGGTGCGTTCGATGCTCGGCTTTGGGGCCGGGCTCACGGGGGCCTCGATCTTCAACATCGTGCGCACCATCGCACCCAACGCCGTGCTTGGCGTGGTATCGACATCGACGGTTGTCGCGCTCTTCGACCGGGCGTACCACCTGCTGGTGATACCCATCGAGCGGCTGCTGCCGCCCATACGCACCGTGGCCGTCCCAACGCTGGCCAAACTCCAGGACGATCATGCTTCGCTGGTTCGCGCGCACACGCGGCTGTTGAGGCTGGCGCTGCACGCCGCACTGCCGGCGAGCGTGCTGAGCTTCGCCGCCGCCGACGAGGTTGTCGCGATCATGGCGGGCCCGCAATGGTCCGAGGCGGTTGGCCTGTTCCGGGCTCTGGCGCCATTGGCCGCCACGCAGGTCGTGGCCAGCCTGTGTATCTGGCTGCTTACCGCCACGGGCCGCGCTCGCGTTCTGCTGATGTTCTCGGGTGCGAACGCCGCATTGTCGGTTGCGTCCGTGCTTGCCGGCGCGCCGTGGGGCGCCGTGGGGGTTGCGCTCGCCTTCTCGCTGGGGGCGGTTGCCATACGCACACCGCTGCTGGTGGCCATGACGCTACGCGCCACGCCATTGACACTCGGCCCGCTGCTGAAGACCATCGCGTTTCCCGTCGTGCTCGCGGTCGTCCTCTCGGGGGGGCTCTTCCTGTTGCGACCGTTCATCTCAGAACTGGGCGGTGGCGCACTTGGGGCCCTGGCCATCCACGTGGCGGCCGTCACCGTTGGCTGGCTGGCCTTCCAGGGCCGCGCCATGCTGGCCGAGTTCCGCTGGCTCAAGACCAACCTGCGCAAGGGGGCCTGACCGATGGACCTGTTCTACTTCCAGTCCAAAGACAAGAACTTCGGTGACGAACTTAACGCGAGGCTTCTGCCCGCCCTCATGCCCGGAGCCTTCGGACCGGCAAGCCCGCCCGGCACCCTGGTGGGCATAGGCACCATCCTCGACAATCGGCTGCCCGAAGCGGCAGGCGCGAAGATCGTCTTCGGCTCGGGCGTGCGTGGCCTGTCGCGCCCGGAGGTCCTGGATAAGGGCTGGGACATCCGGTTCGTGCGCGGCCCGATCAGTGGCGCCATCACCGGAGCCCCGTTCATCGCGGATCCCGCCTACGCCGTTCGCTTGCTGCCCGAGTATGCCCGCGCGAGTGCTGGCACAGGCCCGGTTGGCCTCATGCCACACTTCGGCAGCCTTAGCGCTGCGCCTTGGCAAGACATCGCACAGCGATGCGGCCTCACATACATCGATCCGACCGGGGACGTTGACGTCGTGCTTGGCCAGATCGCCGAGTGTCGGGGCATTGTTGCCGAGGCCATGCACGGCGCCATCCTCGCCGACGCCTTGCGCGTCCCATGGATGCGACTGGCCGCCGCGGCGTGGAGACGCGAGGGCATCCACGTGCACGGGCTCAAGTGGATCGACTGGGCCATGTCGCTGGGCGTTGACCCCAGGGTCGCGATTTTCGCCGAGCTTCCTCCCGCCACAGGCGGGGTTCAGGCCAAGCTGCTCCGGGCCCCGTTCCGCACGAAGGAGATCGGCAAGATGCAGGACGCCTTGACACGTCTTGCACCGGATCAGTTCCAACTGAGCGATGACGGCAGGCTCGCAAGTGTACTGGAACAACTCGCCGACCAGGCCCGGCGCATCACAGAGTGGGCCCGAAGCTGAGCACGCGCCCACGACACTTGGATTCGTTCGCGGTGCGCTGTCGAACGTCAGCATGAAACGCTCGAACGCCAGTTCCCGCCGTGATCACGGTGGCACCTGACGCGCTAGCCATCGACCCGCACGAACCGCCGTATTCGCCCAGATTGTCGCCCAGAGCTGCCCCAGAGCCCCCCACCGCCACAGCCGGCCGCGGCGCCCGCCGGCACAACCGGCAGCCCTTCACACCCCGACCCACGCCCGCCGCCTTGCCCACCGCGCACGATGCGCCCGCCAACGCCGGGATTTTTCGTGCCGTGGGCGGCACGCCGGCGCCGTGCATTCGAATCTGTCCCCCGGCCGCCGCGGGCGATGCTCGCCCGGGTGAGCCACAAACCACGGCGCCGCGAGCCCTCGGCATGGGGGCGCGGCGCCAGGAGGACACGCCATGGCACTGCTGCCAGACGACCGCATCGGACGCATCGAGTTCTTCGAGGAACGCATCCCCCAATGGACCGCCGAGGCGGGCAATATCGGGCTCACCGAGGTCCAGATAACCGAGCTGGAGCAACGCACCCAGGCGGCCCGCTCGGCCTACGCCGCCGCGAAGCTGGCCGCCACCAAGCGCAAGACGGCCACCACCAAGCTGCGCACCGACGCGGGCAGCATGCGCACCTACGGGGCCGCCCTCATCGCCACCATCAAGGCCTACGCCGAGGCCACCGGCGACCCCTCGGTCTACGACAAGGCGCTCATCGACCCGCCCGCGCCCCGCGGCGAGGGCACCCCGCCCGACCAGCCAAGCCAGCTGCGGGCCACCCTGGGCACCGATGGCGCGCTGGAACTGACCTGGAAGGGCAGGGGCCCCGCCGGCACGCGCTACGACGTCACCCGCCTGCTGCCCGGCGAGAGCGACTTCGCCGTCATCGGCGACACCAGCAAGAAGCGCTGGGTCGACAGCGGCCTGCCCGCGGGCACCGGCCAGGTGCTGTACCGCGTCATCGCCCGGCAGACCGACTTCGAGGTGGGCAGCACCATCCTGACGGTGCGCCTGGGCAGCACCAACCAGAGCCAGATGATCGGCGTGCCGGCCGCGCCCGAGCAGTCGTCATCCAGCCAGGGGGCCAGCCAGCCCAGCGCCTACGGCATGGGGGGCTAGGGCCGCGGGGCGAGCCGGGATGGGAACACCAACCACAGGAGACCAATGACCACACCAATACCAACGACGCGAGCGGGCCCGGGGCCCGCTCGCGTGCGTTTCGCTCGGTTTGCCCCAGGACGGCGCCGCCCTACGCCCCCGCGCCCACCGGCAGCTCGCTGGTCAGCGGGTTGATGAACAGCCCCGTGGCCAGCTTGGGGTAGAAGAAGGTCGACTTCTGGGGCATCAGCTCGCCCGCGGCGCCGATCTCCTTGACGGCCTCCAGCGGCGTGGGGCGGACGATGACGGCCACCTGCGCGAAGCCCGCGCCGCCGCCGGCGCCGGTCTCCTGGCCGCTGGCGATCTCCAGGACCTCGTCGACGGTGTGGGGGAAGGCCCACTTCACCGGCTCGCCGCCGTTGAACTTCGGCTCGCACACCTTCTCGACGATCAGGTGCTGCACGAGGGCGACGTCGAGCTTGCGCCAGGCCTGGGGCTTCTCGGCGAACTTATCCTTCAGCGGATCGCCGTCCTTGAGTGTTGCGACGACACACTCATTGGTCGCCAGGTCGATCAGCCCCAGCACGTTTTGAGCGCCCCCGTCAGGACCATTGGCCCGCTTGTCCATGTGGGCCTCGATCTGCCCGGGGTCCTTGCCCACGCGGTCGAGGGTGAAGTACGGGTCCAGCTCGCCCGTGAGCTTGCCGAAGTCGTAGTCCTTCATGCCCCCCAGCACGCGGTGGGTCGCGCCGATGGCCAGGCCCGGGTCGCTCATGCCCACCAGGACGATCATGGTGCGGCGGGCGGGGTGGTCCGGGCCGATCTGCTGGCCGGCCTCCTCGAGCTTGGCCAGGTAGTTGATGGCGGTGGTGTAGCGGTGGTGCCCGTCGGCGATGAAGACATCCTCGCCCGCCAGGGCCTTCTCGTACTGGCCAATCGTCTCGGCGTCGTCGATGGTCCACACCTCGTGCAGCACGCCGTCGCCCCCCTCTCCAGACATTGTGGCGGTCATGTCGGCGGGGCGGCTGTCCATCACGGTGCGGGTGAGCTCGGTCGCGGCGCCGTCCTCGTCGGCGTGCAGGCCGAAGATCGGGCTGAACTGCGTGGCGCTGGCCTCCATGAGGGCGAAGCGGTCCTGCTTGGGCCCGCTGAAGGTCTGCTCGTGGGGCAGGATGCCCCCGCCGTCACGCGGGCCGAAGGGGCGCGTCTCGACGGTGCAGGCCATGCCCGCCCGCTGGAAGCGCTGGCCCATGAAGTCGAACGTCTGGCGGTAGGCGAAGATCGCCGGGCGGCGCGTGGGCGTGAGTGTCCCGTCCTCGAGCCAGCCGCGGTAGGTCTCCGCGGCGTTGGCGTAGGCCTCGGGGGGGCCCAGCTCCTTGGCAGGGGTGTGGGGCAGGTCGACGGCGACGATATTGGCCGGGCCCTTGCTGAGCAGATTCTCCTTGCCCCGCGCGTCGAGCACGTCGTAGGGCGGGGCGATGCAGGCGCTCACGTCGCCCGTGCCGTGGTTGAACTGGACGGCCCGGAAGGGGAAAACGGCGGGCATGGCGGAGCCTCCTGGGGCAAGAGCTGAGTCGCAAGTCGCGGGCTGAGAATGCCAGGGTGGGTCTGGACAGGGCCACCGGGCCCCTCCAGAACAAGGATATGCCCCATCGCTCCACAAGACGGCCATACAGTTGCCCAATGGCACGAGCAACGAGAGCACTGGTCATCCGGGCGGCGGGCATCAACTGCGACGAGGAGATGGCCCGCGGCTTCCGCCTGGCCGGGGCAGACGTCGACCTCCTGCATGTCCGGGCCGTGGCCAGCGACCCCGGCAAGCTCGACCGATACGGCGTCATCGGCTTCCCCGGCGGGTTCAGCTACGGCGACGACGTGGCCTCGGGCCGCGTGCTGGCCCTGCTGGTCCGCGAGAGGCTCTACCCCGCCCTGCGCGAGGCCGCCGCCCGGGGTGTGGCGATGATCGGCATCTGCAACGGGTTCCAGGTGCTGACACAGGCCGGCCTCCTGCCCGGGCCGGGGGCCGACGAGCAATGGTCCCACGAGCCCCACGACCCCGCAGTCGCCCTGTGCGACAACCAGCTCGGCCGCTACGCCGACCGCTGGGTGCGTCTGAGCGTCAACGCCGACAGTCCCTGCGTCTGGACCCGCGATCTCGCGCACGACCCGACGGGAACATTCATGCTCCCCGTCGGCCACGGCGAGGGCCGCTTTGTCGCGCCCAGGGCGACCGTCGACGCCCTGCTCAAGAGCGGCCGCGCGCCCTTGACGTATATCGACAACTTCAACGGCTCGGCCGGCGCCATCGCCGGCGTGTGCGACGCGAGCGGCCGCATCTTCGGCCTGATGCCCCACCCCGACCGTTTCCTCGACTGGACACGCCACCCCCACTACACACGGCTGGACAAATCATCGCTCGCCGGCGAGCCCGCCCCGGGCCTGCGCATGCTCATCAACGCGGTGGAGGCGGCGGCGGTGATGGTATAGGCAAAGTTACACCAAGCACGCCCCGCAGAGAAGCAGAACAGAGTGCCACCACCGCTGATCGGTCGGCGCAGAATCATCACTGACACAGCGGAAGCCCAGGTGGCTCACCGCCGAGTCGGGCAGGACGGCCATGCGGGTGCTGGGGCGGTAGCTGTCGTTGCACAGAACGCCCCGCCTTGATGCACGCGGCACATTGGCGAGCGCAGATTGCGGGGGTCGACCGTGTCGCCCGAGCCCAGGGCCACCCTTACCTCGTTCGCACCCGCCTGTGGTAGGCGTACGAGCCGCCCGAGTAGTTGTAGCCGGTGGGGCGGTAGTACGAACGGTGAAACGCGGCGTTCGGGTTGTACGTGTACGTGCCGAGGTTGCGGTTGACGGTGTAGGGCGACCGCGTGCGGTAGGTGTAGGACGTGGGCCGGTAGGTGTTGCGCCGCCCGAACGAGCCCGTGTGATAGCGGTTGGCGCCCACGCCCATGTTCACGCGGGTGTTGAAGTCCAGCGCGTACTGGGCCGCGGCGATGGTGGCGCTCAGCGCGAGCAGGGCGCACGCGCCCGCCACCAGCCAGGCCCGCCGCGCATGGGGGTGTGCATCGGTGCCGGGCATCAGCGCACCTCCAGCATCTTGACGTCGCCGATCAATGTCTCGTTCGGGCCAACGCCCATCTCGGGCTTGCCCAGCCCGCCGTAGGCCAGACCGGGCGGCACGGCCAGCTGCCACCAGTCGCCAGGACGCATGAGCGACAGCAGCTCGCGCACGCCCGGGGTCAGGTCGGCCAGGCGGACCTCGATCCCTTCTCCCTCGGTGAAGACGCGCCCATCGAGCAGCGCGCCGCGGACGGTGACCACCACGGTGGCGTCCGGGCCCACGGGCTCGGCATCGCCGCGGGCCGACTCGAGCACGCGGTACTGGGTCCCGCTAGGCAGCGTCTGGGTGCCCGGCTGGTCGGCGAAGCTGGCGTGGAAGGCATTGCTGCGCTCCAGGTTGCGGTCATGCAGGGCCTTGAACTCCGGGTCGTTTTCCAGGCGATTCTGCACCACACGGGCCTGCACGACCTGGTGGGCGGCGGCGAGCGCGTCGTCCATGGTGGCAGCATCGATCTGCGGGTCGCGGCCCGCCAGCGCGTCGACGAAGCCCTGGCGCAGCAGATCGGTATCGATCGCCAGCCCGTCGCGCTCGAGTCCGAAGCGGACCTCGTCGCCCAGGAAGAAGCCTACGGCGTACGCCACGTCCTGGGGGTCCTGGAGTTGGGCTTGGGCTTGGGCTTGCCGCCCGGCCTGGGCCTGCTGGCTGGCGCTCACGGCGCCCACGCCAACGAGCGCGGCGGTGGCGCCCAGGGCCAGCAGCACGACGGGGGTTCTTGCAATCCGCGTGGTCATGGGGTGCTCCTACGAGGGTTGAGTGTTCAGGGTTGGACTGGCTCGGTGGGCTCGGCGCCCGACTTGGGCGGGGGCGCGTCGCTCACGCAGCGGAAGCCCAGGTGGCTCATCGCCGAGTCCGACGGCGCCGCCATGCGTGCGCTGGGCCGGTAGCTGGCGCAGTAGCTGTCGTTGCACAGGAATGAGCCACCGCGGTGAACGTAGCTCGCTGCGGCGAGCGGGTTGCGCGGGTCGACGGCGCGATCCGGGCCGCACGGATTGTCGAACACAGGTTCCGTGTCGCCGGCCTGCCTCGCGGTCGAGACTCGGCGGATGTACTCGTCGTGGCGGAACAGGTCGCTCGTCCACTCCCACACGTTGCCGGCCACGTCGTACAGCCCGTAGCCATTGGGCGGGTAGCTCCTGACCGGGGCCGTGCGCACGAAGCCGTCGGCCTTGGTGTTGTTGTGGGGGAACTGGCCGTCCCACGTGTTCGCACGCGAGGGGCCGATGGGCTCGTTGCCCCAGGCGTTGACGGCGCCGTCGAGCCCGCCGCGGGCGGCGAACTCCCACTCGGCCTCGGTGGGCAGCCGCTTGCCGGCCCAGTCGGCGTACGCCACGGCATCGTCCCAGGCGATGTGCACCACTGGGTGGTCCATGCGATCCTCGATCGTCGAACCCGGGCCCTCGGGGTGCTTCCAGCAGGCGCCGGTCGTCCACGTCCACCACAGGTCGTAGCGGCGCAGGTCGACCGGGTGATCGGGCGGGGTGAAGACGAGCGAGCCGGGTTGCAGGTTCTCTTCGGGCGGCTTGGGTGTGCCGGGTGGGAGTTGCTTCTTGATCTCTTCCCAGTCCACCGGGCGCTCGGCGATGGTTTTGTAGCCTGTGGCATTGACGAATACCTTGAACTGCGCGTTGGTCACCTCGGTCGCGTCGATCCAGAAGCCATCGACGCGCACGCGGTGCACGGGGGCCTCGTCCAGTCGCGCGAGCGGATCGGTCGAGCCCATCGAGAACTCGCCGCCCGCGATGTAGACCATGCCCGCGGTGCTCGCGGGCGTCGCTTGCTCGGGCTGGGGCAGCGCGGCGAATCGAAGCGTCATGGCATCAGGCGGTGCGCAGCAAGGCGCTTGCTCGGCCGGCGGATCCGCCTGGGTGAGCGCGAGCAGGATGGAGGCCAGGGCGAACATCGGCGAATCCTACGGGAAGATCGTCTTCCATTCTTCGGCCATGTCGACCACCACCCAGCCCCGCTCGTCGGCCTCGTCCAGCCCGCGTTCGAGCCGGCCGATGTGCGAATCGCGGTCGTAGGCCCATTCCCGATCGGCGTCGGTGTGGTGCACGATCATGGCGAAGCGCGGCCCATCGCCCGCCGTCGTGTACTCGAGCATCTGGAAGTCGCCGTCGGAGTTGCCCGCAGCAAAAACGGGCCGCCGGCCGATGTGCTGGTGGATGCCCACAGGCTTGCCCTCCTTGTCATCCACGAACAACCCCTCGGGCTGCTTGACGAGCAAGGGTACGCCGTCGCGGACCTCGTACTTTGCCGCCACGCTCGTGCCCACCACCTGCTCGGGCGGGATGCCGTAGACCTCCTCGGCGAACACACGCAGGAAGTCGATGCCGCCGCCCGAGACGATGAAGGTCTTGTAGCCCTTCGCGCGCAGGTACTCGAGCAGTTCGAGCATGGGCTTGTAGACCATCTGCGTGTACTTCTTCCCCGTCGTGGGGTGGCGGTCGGTGGCGAGCCACTGCCGCACCGAGTCGGCGAACTCTTCGGTGGTCATGCCCGTGTGCGAGGCGGCCAGGATCTTCATCAGGCCTTCCTTGCCGGTGGCCATCAGGGCCTCCATGTCGCCGGCGATGGCGCTCTTGAAGGGCTCCTGATCCTGCCACTCGGGATGGTCGGCGGCCATGGCCTTCACGCGGTCGACGGCGAAGATGAGCTGGAAGTACGCCGGCTGCTCGGACCACAGCGTGCCGTCGTTGTCGAAGACGGCGATGCGCTCGGCCGGCGGCACGAAGTCGGGCGAGCCGTGGGTGGTGGTCCTGGTCACGAAGTCCATGATGGCCTGCTTCGAGGGGCCGTCGTTCCACGAGGGCAGGGTGTTCTGACCCCGCACGATCGTGGCCACGCAGGCCAGGATCGCCATCGCCGCCAGCATTCGGAGCTTCATCGCGTGTCTCCCTGTGAAGAAGGCGGCCGGCCGCCTCTCGGCGCCCGGTCGCGGTGTTCGATTCTGCGGTTACTGGCCGCCGAGGGTCATGCTCTCGATCTGCTTCTCGATGGTCGAGAGGCTCCAGTCGCCGGGCGTCTGGCTGGGCGGAAAATCCTTCATCGTCGTCAGGAACTGGGTGGCAACGACCTGCATCGGCCCGAGCATGTACGCGCGGTCGATGTACCAGTCCTCGTAGGTGTTCGAGCCGATCTTGGCCTTCTCGAACGGATCGCGGCGCAGGTTGTAGAGGTCCGGGGTGCGCAGCTCCACGAAGGGCTCCTTCCAGATCTGCAGCGTGTTGGCCCGGTTCTCGAGGTAGACCGCCTTCCAGTCGCCCACGCGGATGGCCGCGACCTTCCCGCCGTCGGTGACGTAGATGAACTGTTTGCGCGGGCTGGCGCTGATGTTCTCGTCGATGGTCTCGTACGAGTCCGCGTTGGACAGGTAGTCGAGCATGTTGTACCCGTCGATGTAGTTCTTGTACCTCCGCCCGTTGAGCTCGACGCCCTGCTTGAGCTGCTCGGTGATGTTGGGGTTCCCCGCCGCGGCCGCGAAGGTCGGCAGCCAGTCCTCGTGCGCGACGATGCCATTGAGGGTCACGCCCTCGGGGAACTGGCCCGGCCAGCGGACGAAGGCGGGAACGCGGAAGGCGCCCTCCCAACTGCTGTTCTTCTCACCATGGAAGGGGGTGGTGCCCGCGTCGGGCCAGGTGTTGTAGTGCGGGCCGTTGTCGGTCGAGTACAGCACGAGCGTGTTGTCGGCGATGCCCATCTCGTCCAGCAGGGCCAGCAACTCGCCCACGTGCATGTCGTGCTCGACCATGCCGTCGTGGTACTCGTCGCCACGCGGGCCGGCGAGCCCCTCGTGCTCGTCCTTCACGTGCGTGCGGAAGTGCATGCGGGTGCCGTTCCACCAGCACATCCACGGCTCGCCGCTCTCCTGCTTGCGCTGGATGAAGTCCTTGGCGGCCGCCAGGGACTCCTCATCGATGGTCTTCATCCGCTCGATGGTCAAGGGGCCGGTGTCCTCGATGGTCTGGGTGCCGTCGGCGTTGGCCGTGGCCTTGATGACCCCGCGCGGGCCGAAGGTCTCGGCGAAGGTCTTGCCGTTGGCCAGTTCCAGGTCGGCGGGATAGTCGCGGTTCTCGGGCTCCTCCTCGGCGTTGAGGTGGTAGAGGTTGCCGAAGAACTCGTCGAAGCCGTGCATCGTGGGCAGGTGCTCGTCGCGGTCGCCCTGGTGGTTCTTGCCGAACTGCCCGGTGGCGTAGCCCTGGGCCTTGAGCACGGTGGCGAAGGTCACGTCGGTCTTCTGCCAGCCCTGGGGCGCGGCGGGCATGCCGACCTTGGTCATCCCCGTCCGCACGGGAACGCTGCCATTGAGGAACGCCGCGCGCCCGGCGGTGCAGCTCTGCTGGCCGTAATAGTCGGTGAAGCTGACGCCCTCGCGGGCGATGCGGTCGAAGTTGGGCGTGGCGTAGCCCATCATGCCCCGGTTGTTGTGGCAGATGATCCAGGTTCCGATGGACTCGCCCCAGATCACCAGGATGTTTGGTTTCGATGAAGATTGGCCCTGCTGGTTCCCGCGCTGGCTCTGGTTGCCCTGATTGCCCCGCTGGGCCAGGAGCGGGCTGGCGGCCAACAACACCGCCACGAGCGCGATCCACATACTGCTCCGTGTCATTCCGGTTTCTCCTCTGTTCCCATGCGCATCGTGCACGCGTCGGCCGCCCCGGGCGACCGTGTGTCTATCTTGAGAATCGTTCTCACTGCTAGTTCCCTGCCCCCATCGGCGTGCGCCACCCCGGGACGCAATATGTCAGAATAGCGAAACTTTCAACGACGCGCTATCCTCATTCCGCAAGCGCCAGCGGGCGCGGGCAGGCCGTGGCCAACTCGTGGAGCCAACGCCCATGTCCACCCGACAGCACACCGCGTTCCATAAGTTTGATCCCGACAGGATGTTGCACGTGGTCCGCGGCGGCCACACCGAGCACTTCCTGCCCCGACCGGCCCAGTGCACCGGCGAGCTCTGGCGATACGAGCATGCCGCCGCCGATCGCTCGGTGTGCCTGGACAGCGGCCACTACCAGTTCGAGGCGGTCGTCCGCGGCACCTTCCGGCCCGGCTACGTGTGCCTGGGCAACGCCGTTCAGGTCGCCCCCGCCCACGATCGCCCCACCGAGATCAACGGCGTCCGCGTCACCGACGACCACGTGCAGGTCTATCCCGAGGGCGTCGAGTTCTTCTACCACGCCCAGCCCGGCACGCGATGGACGGCCGTGCAGGCCCGCCGAGAGGACATCCAGGCCACGGCGCACACGCTCCTTGGTCGCGGCGTGGAGGTCTCGGCCCGGCAGGTCACCAACCTGACGATCGACCCGCACGCCCGCGCCGCGCTCGCGGCCATCACGACGACCGCGTGCCAGCCGGCGTACAGCGTATTGGATCCCGCCGACCTCGACACGACCGACGAGGCCTTCTTCGCCGACGTCGTGCTCGAGGTCATCGCCGAGTTGCTCGACCTGGCCCAGCGCGACGACGCCTTCGACGAGCACCAGATCCGCATCCACCAGCGCCTCGGGCTCGTTCGCCGCGCCCAGGACGCGATGCGCCAGGACATCGCCGCGCCGTACGACAGCGCCGCGCTCTGCGCCACGCTCGGCGTACCCGAGCGAACACTCCAGCTCGCCTTCCAGCGCACGCTCGCGATGAGCCCCAGCCGCTGGCTGCACACGGCGCGATTGCACGAGGCCCGCCGCCGGCTGTGCCACGCCGACCCGCTCCGAGAGACCGTCGCGGCCATCGCCTCATGCTGCGGGCTTGGGCACGCGGGGCGTTTCTCGTGCAACTACGCGAGGCTGTTCGGCGAAACCCCGTCGCGCACGCTCCGGGGGTCGGGCCCTACCGAGCCGCGCGCATGAGCGCGGACCATCTCCGGCCCATGGTTCTGCGGGCCACCCGGCCGGTCCGGCCGGCGGGCATCCACTGCGACGGGGAACGGTGAGGGTGGAGGCAGGGTTACACCAAACACGCCCCGGAGACTCATGCAAAGAAGTTTGCCCGCTTCGCTGGCCGAACTCCGATTCGGCAGTATGGTCCCAAAAGAGAGCGCGAACGCCGCCCGGCGTGTTGCGAGGGAGGTGGATGCTCATGCGCGTGCCATCAACCGCGGCCGTGGTGCTCGCCACGGTCGCCGCCACGGCGCCAGCCACGGCCCAGGCCCAGCTCGACCCTAGCGGCCTGGACATCATCGTCGAGGACGGCACGCTCCTGCCCGGCCAGTCGACGAGCGTTCGTCTGGAAGCCCGCTTCGACTCGGCCCGCGACTACTGCGTCGCGGCCATCGGCACCTGGCTGGATGCATCGACCGGGGCCGAGGGCCTCAGCGAGATCCGCCTCGTCGGCGCGCTGGCCGGCCCGGGCACGTCGGCCGGTTCGGCCGGCGAGCGTGGCGTGCGCGGCATCCTGGCGGGCCAGATCAACGGCCTGGGCGAGATCTACGGCGACCCGAGCAACCCGATCGAGTTCTGGGAGGCGACCTACACCGCGCCCCTCGACGTGGCCGCCGCATTCGACGTCGAGCTCGAGACGAGGACGTCGCGATTCGACGTGTACCCGGACATGTACTCGGCCCGCAGCGAGAGCCGCCTGGAAGGCTTCGAGGACGATACCGCGACCATCCGCGTCGTCCCCGCGCCCGCGGGCGGGGCGGTGCTGCTGGGCGTCATGATCGGTGGCCGCCGTCGGAGGAGCGAGCATGCGTAAGACGATTGTGGTCCTCGCCGCGATGCTGTCGATCTCCTGGCTCGCGCGCGCCCAGACGCCCGTGGGCGGGACCATCGACACCGATACCACGTGGAGCCTGATCGACAGCCCCTTCAGCGTGACCGAGAGCGTGCGCGTGACCAACAACGCGACGCTCACGATCATGCCGGGCGTGGAGATCGAGTTCGAGCCGGGAACGTTCCTCACGGTCGATCGCGGCACGCTGGTGGCCCGGGGGACCGCCGACGATCGCATCGAGTTCCTTCGGGGCCGGGGGCTGATGCTGCCCACCGGCGCCTCCGACGCCGTGCTCGACCCCGACACGGGCGCGTACGTCTCGGGCACGGTGCTCGAGCACGTCCGCATCCAGTACGTCGACGCGGCCTTCGGGGCGGCGCTGGAAGTCTCGCTCAGCAGCCCGCTGCTGCGCCACGTTCGCGTGCAGGACGTGGCGGGCAAGGGCGTGGAGATTCTCGCCAGCCAACTCGCCGACCTCCGGCTCGAGGACCTGACCGTCTTTACCACCTCCCAGACCGGCCTGACCATCACCGGCGGACGCTCGGCCACGCTCGAGCGCGTCCGCGTGGGCAACGTCGCCATCGCCGACCGCCAGGGCGCCGGCATGCGGCTGGAGATCAACGAGCGCCGCGACCCCACGCCCGCCGAGCCGGACATCGCGCTGATCGATTGCGAGGTGACCGATGTATCCGCCCGCTGGGGCCTGTTCACCGAGGGCGGCTGGATCGAGACGCGGAACCTGGTCGTCGAGGACTGCGACGGCGTGGGGCTGCTCGCCGAGACGCGGCGCTACGACTTTTCCGGCTGCCGCTACGACGGCAACGCGGCGCACGTCTCCATCCGATCCGGCTCGGGAACTATCCGCTCGGGCGTGTTCCGCCGCGGGGGCGGCGTCGGCGTGGCCGGGGCCGAGGTCACCGGCTGCCGCTTCGAGGACAACAACGCCACCGCCCTCTCGGGCGCCACGGTCGTGCGCGACAACCTGTTCCTGAACAACCGCTCCAGCGGCGACGGCGGCGCGCTCGTGCTCTTCGGCTTCGTCGACCTCTACGACAACCGCTTCGAGGGCAACAGCGCCGTGCGGGGCGGGGCCATCTACGCCAACGGCAGCATCCTGTCGGCGGGCAACGCCTTCGTGCGTAACAGCGCCAGCTACGGCGGCGCGGCGTGGCTGGGCCCGGGCGTGCGCCGGTCCATCCTGGGCGAGCCGGGCCGGCCCGACGTGTACTTCGACAACACCGCATCCGAAGCCGGCGGGGCGCTCTACGTCGTCGCCGACGAGGTGGACTTTGCCGCCAACGAGTTCGAGGGCAACGAGGCCATCTTCGGCGG
The DNA here is from genome assembly GCA_044440025.1 of Phycisphaerales bacterium JB060. Lineage (GTDB taxonomy): Bacteria > Planctomycetota > Phycisphaerae > Phycisphaerales > UBA1924 > JAHCJI01. The sequence continues at coordinate 37,561 of JBITAF010000123.1, forward strand.
GGCCATCGCGGTCGATCCCCTGGGCTCGGCCCTCTACCTCAATCGGCCCGAGGGCGGCGTTGGCAACCGATTGGTGGGCAACCAGGCCCTGTTCGGCAGCGACATCTACCTCGCCCGGCCCGACCCGGCCACCACCCCCGCCGACACCGATGCGCGGTGCGTCGACTGGGGCACGACCGACCCCGCCGAGATCGCCGAGCGCATCTACGACGGCGCCGACGAGCCGGGGCTGCCCGAGGTGCTGTACCTGCCCCTGGGCCCGTGCGTCGCGTGCGTGCCCGACTTCGACGGCGATGGCGCCCTGACCATCTTCGACTATCTCGTGTTTGCCAACCTGTTCGACGCCGGCGACCCGCGGGCCGACTTCGACGGCGACGGCGAGCTGACGCTGTTCGACTTCCTGGCGTTCCAGACGGCCTTCGACGCTGGATGCCCATGATCACCCCGAGCCGGATCGGAGACTTCCATGCGCACGCACGCGATCGCCATCCTTCTTGCGACCCTGCCCGCGGCACACGCGCTCTCGCAGCCAACGTGTAGCGAACCGGATGCCATCTGCCTGCGCGATCTCGACGGCGTCTTCGGTACACGCTTCGACGCCACCGACACGCTCGGCCAGGCGGGCACGGCCGTCGCCTTCGCGGGGGATCTGAACGGCGACGGCATCGACGACCTGGCCGTGGGCGAACCAAACGCCGGCGGCGGGGACGGAGGGCCGGGCGCGGTGTACCTGGTGTACGGCAGGACGGGGCCGTTCGCTGCCCGCCAGTCGCTCGTGTCGCTCCCCCAGGGCTTGGGCACCCGCCTCACGCCACCCGCGGGCGAGAAAGGCTTTGGAATCACGCTCGCCCGGATCGGCGACCTGGACGGCGACGGCTTCGACGATCTGGCCATCGGCTCCTTCGACCGCGACGGCGGCATCGGCCGGGCCTACGTGCTGTTCGGGCGCGAGGGTGGCTTTCCGGCCGACGCAAGCCTCGATGACCCCGACATCCGCACGCTGACGCTCTCGACCACCACCGCCCTCAGCTACGTGTATCTGGCAGTCGCCAGCGCTGGCGACTTCAACGCCGACGGCCGGCCCGACCTGGCGGTGGGATCTGCCTACGCCGGCGCGGGCGGCGAGGCGTACGTGCTCTGGGGGCGCGACGAGCCCGGCGGGGCCGAGCCCTTCCCCGAGGCGCTGACGCTCGGCTCCTGGCCCGCCTCGGTCGGCTTGACGCTCCGCGGCGGCGCGGGCCAGTTCGCTGGCGTCTCGATCGGCGGCGCGCCGGCGCGGGGCGACGCGTCGGGCTTCGGGCCGGGCGGAGACGCCAACGGCGACGGCTTCGACGACCTGCTCATCGGCGCCCCGCGCACCTCTCCCGCGGGCCGCGAGGGCGCGGGGCGGGTGTACCTGGTCTTCGGTTCGCCGTCGCACGGGATCGGTGCCCCGTGGATCGATCTTCCAACCATGCCCCTGGACATCGGCGTCAGGTTCGACGCCCTCGAAGAACGATCGGGCATGATCCCCGCCTTCCTGGGCGACGTCAACGGCGACGGGCGCGACGACTTTGGCCTGTGTGCGCCGGCGTTCGGCCCCAGCGGCAGCGTCGATGGGCGGTGCTGGATCCGGTACGGTCGGGCCCCGGGCGACGGCTTCCTTCCCAACGAGCCGCTGTGGATCGAGGACCCCTCTCGAGGGGTGGTGATCAGCGCCGATCGCGGCCAGTCCAGATACCTCGGCTCCAGCTCGGCTGCCATCGGCGACTTCGACGGCGATGGCCTGGACGATGCCCTCATCGGCGCCGGCCTGACCGGCTACAGCCCGTTCATTTCCAGCGCCGGTCGAGCGTTCCTGCTCCAGGGCGCCCGCGACTGGCCCGGCCGGCTCGAGCTCGGCTTCAGCCCCGAGCGGTACATCCCCATCGACGGCTTCGAACAGCAGCAGGAAGTCGCCGCGTCCGCCGCCGGGCTGGGGGACTTCAACGGCGACGGCCTGGACGACATCGTTCTCGGCGGGCCGGGCCGCCCCGGTTCTGGAGGCGAGCCGGGGGCGGCCTTCGTCGTCTTCGGCGGTGCCGCTGGCGCCCCGGCCTGCCCGGCCGACATCGACCGCGACGGCGCGCTCACCGTCTTCGACTTCCTGGCCTTCCAGAACCTCTTCGACGACGGCGATCCTCGCGCGGATCTCGACGGCGACGGCGAGCTCACCCTGTTCGACTTCCTCGCGTTCCAGACGGCCTTCGACGCGGGGTGCTAGGCGGTCCGCCTGGTCGGGCGGGGCACCCGCCGCTCGGGCGTGCGTGGTTGGTCAGGTGTGCGTGCGCTGGGCCGACTCGACCACGACCTCCCGCAGGGCGTCGCCGCTGGACTGGGTGCCGGTGACGCACTCTTGCAGCGTGCGGGCGTCATCCTCCAGGTCGAGCGCCCGGGCGTAGGCCAGGCACGAGGTGTAGCCCGCCAGCGCGTAGTGCTCCATGCGGTTGCTCTGGGAGATGATCGACGCGTCGCGGACGATGGCGTCTTCGATGTCGGCCTCGGTCGCGTGGGCCTTGGCCTCGGTCACCAGGCCGGCCATGCCCTTGCAGCGCTCGCCGGTGGGCTTGGCGTCGTGGCGCTCGCAGATGGCCTCGATGGCCTTGAGGCCATCGCGGATGCCATCGAGCACGCGCTCCATCTTCGCGCACGCCTCCTCGCTGGTGCACGCCTGGGCCAGCGTCTGGTGCATCTCCAGCGACTGCGTGTTGGCGCTGTAGAGGTCCTTGATCTCGTGGAGGTACAGGTCCTTGAGGTTGGTGACGGGCATGGGCGCCTTTCCGTGCTGCGGGACGATCCGAACGTTCTCTCGTGGCCGCGCCCGCGCGGGCCGCGTCCCGCTGCGGCGACGCGCTCGACGCGGCCAGTACCAGAGGACCGTACCCGACCGCGCGCACGCGATGCCGCCGTGCTTCGGAAAGCGGCATCGAACGGGGATCGCAACCCGGGAGACCCCGCGGCAAGGGTGGCGTCTTTGGGTACCGGCGTTGCACGCACACGCCGTTGCGCGTCGAGCATTCGGTGCGGACCGCTGGGTCTGGCATCGGGCGGGCCGCAGCCCGCCGCGCGGCGGCGGTCGGGAAGCGCGCGTCGCGGGGGCGTTCGGCTACGGGCAGCCGGCGTCGAAGGCGGCCTGGAAGGCCAGGAAATCGACGATGGTCAGGCTGCCGTCGCCGTCGAAGTCGGCGCGCGGGTCGGCGTCCTGGAACAGGTCCTGGAAGGCCAGGAAGTCGAAGATGGTCAGCGCGCCGTCGCCGTCGAGGTCGGGCTCGCACACGCTGCGGCCCAGGATGATGAACACGCCGCCCGAGGCGCCCAGGCCCGGCGTCGAGGCGCGGTTGGCCGAGATGAGCATGTCCGGGCGGCCGTCGCCGTTGAAGTCGCCCCTCGGACCGCCCACGCCCCCGACAACGAACGCGAAGCCGATGCCCGCCGGCCCGCCGTGGATCTCAACCCCCGCGCGGCCGTCGAGGTTCGCGAGCATCAGCGGCGCGGCGAATCCTTCCTCGCGGCCGAAGACCAGGTACGCCATGCCGTCGCCGTACACCGGCGAGCCGGTGTAGTCGGCCCCGGGCGCGCCGATGAGCACGTCGTCGAAGCCGTCGCCGTTCACGTCGCCCGGCCCGGCGATCGAATAGCCCGCCCGGTCGCCCCGGTCCTCGCTGGGGAAGGCCGCGTGCTCGCCCTCCATCACGAAGCCGTCGCCGGGCGCCAGCGTGTCCAGGTCGACCAGCGTGGGAAACACGCCATCGGCGCGGCCGAACAGGACGGCCGCCGTCCCGGCGTTGTATCGTCCGCCCGGCGAGGAAAACGGCGCGCCGATGAGGACGTCGTTGACGCCGTCGCCGTTGAAGTCGCCCGCGCGCGAGACGCGCGTCAGGAACGACAGCCCCCCCGCGGAAAAGCCCGTCCGGCCGTCGATGTCCGCGTCCGAGAGCGTGCGCGGCCAGGGATCGGGGGCCGGGCGCCCGAAGAGGACGTAGACGCGGAAGCGCTCGACCACGGCCACGTCGTCCAGGCCGTCGCCATTGACGTCGCCCAGGGCCGCCGCCGAGCCGTTCCAATCGGTGCGATGGCGGCCGTCGAAGCGCACGCGCGTGCCGTCGGTTGGCTCGTCCAGGTCGATCACGGCCCCGAAGGCGTGCCCGGCGGTCCGGTCGCGGCCGAAGATGATGTGCAGGGCGCCATTGGCCACCGAGAGTCGCCCGTCCTGGGTCACCAGCAGGTCGCCGATGCCGTCGCCGTTGACATCGCCCGCGGCCGTGATGGCCGTCCCCACGCGCGACTGCTCGGCCACGCCGCGCAGCTCGAAGCCGTTGCGCCCGTCGAGCCGGGTCAGATCGATGCCGTCGGGATAGCCGCCGGCGTTGCCGAACACGACGTAGGCCCGGCCCGCGCGCCGCTCGCCGCCGGGGCCCTCGTGGAACTCGTCGCCCACGCCGAAGTCGTCGAAGCCGTCGCCGTTGACGTCGCCCAGGCCGCCGGCGTGGTTGTTCGCGCCGAACCGTGCGCCGGTCTCGCCCAGATGGTTGAGATTGATGATCGGCTCGCCGCCCACGCGACCGAACACGATGGCGCCGCCGGCGAGCACCACGTCGCCCGGCCCGTCGCCGTTCACGTCGCCCGCGCCCGCCAGGGCGTGCTGGCCCCCGGGGAGCCCCGGGCCGATGGCGCGCCACGTGCCGGCGGGCAGCTCGTCGACGCTGATCGAGACCGGGAACGGCCGGGTCAGCGGATCGGCCTGGCCCATCGCGGCGGGGCACGCTGCCAGGCCCGCGGCGGCGAGCAGCGCGGGCGTTCGTGCGGCGAGGCTCACGGATCGCTCGTGCATGGCGGTCTCCTTCCAAGCCCAGCATACCAGAAGGGCCGCCGCGATGCAAGGGTGTTCGTGGGCGGCCGCGTGCGTGCCGGTCGTGCGGGCTGGCGCGGTGGCGCCGGGGGCGTGCGCGGCGAACGTGCGGACCCGCACGGTGGCGGCGCGGGCCTGCGCGGCCGTTTGGGAGGCCTCCGCCGTGACGCTGTGGGCCCGCGCCGCCATTCTGTGGGCCTGCGCCGCGGCACTGTGGGCCCGCACCGTCACGCTGGAGGCCCGC